>PFFW01000013.1 GCA_002781745.1 Rhodospirillales bacterium CG15_BIG_FIL_POST_REV_8_21_14_020_66_15 | reverse complement strand
CTTGATGCGCAGCTCGACCGGCGCGTGGCGGCTGCCGCGGTTGCCGCCGGCCGTTTGGGAGTGCACGGTCTTTCCGGTCATGACGCGGCTCCGTCGTCGTCCGCTTTGATCTGGCGCGCCTCGTCCGGCAGCATGATGGGGATGCCGTCGCGGATGGGATAGGCGAGGCCCGCCTGGCGGCTGACCAGCTCGCCCCTGGCGGCGTCGTATTCCAGCGGCCCCTTGGTCACGGGACAGACCAGGATTTCCAGAAGTTTCGGATCCACCTTGCCGTTGCTCATGTCGTCGGTTCCTTGAATGAATGCCTTGGCCGCGCGGTCAGTGGGAGGCGCCGGCCGGGTCCGCCGCCGGGCCGCGCGCCGCCATCTCCAGAAGGTCGACGAGCAGCGCCGCCCGCGCCGACGCGGTCGCGCTTTCCAGAAGCGCCTGCTTGTCCCGCAGGTCGAAGGGACAGGCCATGGCCAGCGACGTGACCAGGAGGGCGTCCGGCGCGTCCTCGATGCCCGACCAGTCGGCCTGCAGCCCCCGCGCCTCGAAGAACCGCGCCGCCGCCGCCAGCAGCCGCCCGCGGTCGATGTTCGGCGTCGCCGCGCCGTCCAGGTCCGCCGCGAAGCCGGCGAAGTCCGGCCGCACCCGGCGGTAGCCGCCCGCCATGGGCAGTTCCTCGGCGACGCGGAACCGGGTCTGGCCCAGCAGGGTGATCAGCAGCCGCCCGTCCCCCGTTTCCGCGAAGCTGACGATGCGCCCCAGGCAGCCGACGGCGAAGACCTCGGGGGCCTCGCGCAGGTCGGGGTCGCGCGGCTCCTCGCCGGCCACCGGCTGGGGCTGGATCATGCCGATCACGCGGCCGTGCGCCATGGCGTCCAGGGTCATGTTCAGGTAGCGCGGCTCGAAGATGTTGAGCGGCAACTGCCCGCCCGGCAGCAGCAGCGCGCCCGGCAGGGGAAAGATGGGCAGCACGTCCGGCAGGACGCCGGTGTCCGGATACTGTGCGCCGTGGGCCATGGCGGGCGTCCCGCGCCCCGTTACGAGAACAGCACCGAGGACAGGCGCCGGCGCCCGGACTGGGTCAGTTCGTGGGCGCCGCCCAGGGTGTCGAAGATCTTCACCAGCTGCTTGCGCGCGGCCTCGTCGTTCCAGGCCTTGTCGCGGCGCGCCAGTTCAAGCAGTTCGTCGATCGCGCCCTCGGCGTCGCCGCGCGCGAACAGCGCCAGCGCCAGGTCGAAGCGCGCCTGGTGGTCCCGGGGATCGGCCGCGACCCTGGCGCGCAGGTCCGCCGGGTCGCCGGTCTCGCCCACTTCCCGGGCCAGCTCGAGGGCCGAGGCGGCGGCCTCGACGTCGGCCTTGACGCGCAGGTTGGCGGGCAGCGCCGTCAGGATCTGCTCGGCCTCGGCCAGCATGCCGAGGGCGATCTGCGCGCGCAGCACGCCCGCGATGGCGGCGTCGCTGGCCGGGTCCTGGGCCTGGACTTCCCTGAAGATCTGCAGCGCCAGCTCGTTCTCGCCGGCGGCGAGCGCGGCCTGCCCCTGCTCCAGCGCCTGGTCGAGCGGCGCCTTGGCGCCGCCCGTCAGCTTGTCGATGAAGGCCTTGACCTGGCTTTCCGGCAGCGCCCCCATGAAGGCGTCGACGGGCTGGCCGCCCTTGAAGGCATAGACCGTGGGCAGCGACTGGATGCGCAACTGGGCGCACAGGTCCTGGTTCTCGTCGGCGTTGACCTTGACCAGCTTGACCAGGCCGCCGGCCTGGGTGACCAGCTTTTCCAGGACCGGCGTCAGCTGCTTGCACGGCCCGCACCACGACGCCCAGAAGTCGACCAGCACCGGCACCTGCATGGAGGCCTCGATGACGTCCTTGACGAAGGTGCGGATGTCCGCGTCCTTGATCAGGGCGCCGTCGGCGCCCTGGAGCGCCGGGCCCGCCGGCTGCGGCCGGCCGGGGGCGCCGTCGTCGGGTTTCGGCGTGGTCGTGCCGTCGGGGTTCAGAATGAATGCCATGGCCGGTGTTCCGTCCTGTGTTTCCGTTGAGGGGCCCGGCCGGGAGCCGCTGCCGCCTGTGCCCCAAAGATGGCGGTTTGTCGCCGCCCCTGCAAGGCCCTGGCGGGCATTCTCCGGTGCGCCGCGGCGGAGCGGCCGCGAATTGAGTCATAGGCCCTTGCATTCGCGGCCCCATCCCGTATATATCCCTCCCTCGCGTACAGCGACGCGGGCGTAGCTCAGGGGTAGAGCGCAACCTTGCCAAGGTTGAAGTCGTGGGTTCGAATCCCATCGCCCGCTCCAATTTTCTTCCCACCGATGAAATCCGGACCAGCCCCGACCGGGCCGTTCACCCGTTGCGCGGAATTGCGCGCGAGGCGGCGCGCCGTCAGAAGATAAAAATAGGTCGTTTCCGTCGCCGCGAGGAATGGGCAGTGCCGTTGCGGGGAAAGCCGACAACACGACATTGGTGGTATAACTCAAACCAACCGGCCCCGGCATTCCTGGGGGTTTCAAGAGGTTGTCGTTAAGTTTTGGCAAGTCCGGACAATATGTCGCGACGGTCAGTTGAGGATATCGATATGCGGGGCCCAGGATGAGTTCGCCATTTCTCGAAGCCGATTTTCGATCACGGGTCCATGGGCCTGGGAGGGGAGGATAAAAAACACACGGTGTGAGCCTCTTTTGAACAGTACCGGGATGACGACTTCTTTCTCAGGAAGACGGCCTCTGAACTCCCCGATCTTGAGCTCAATTTGCTTCAGTGAACTAGTCGTCCGATTCAAATGGTGATAAATGACAAGGGTTTGTGCCTGATTGGAAAATTTTTTGACCTCATCCCAATAAACGTATTTCGGACCCTTTTTTGAGAGACGTTTAACGGATTTGACTTCTAGCCCATTATCTGGATCCAAGAAGATCACATCAGCGCTTCTTACCGTTCTGATGGCATTCGAAATCCAAGCCTCTCGATATCTCGCCCGGTCATCAGCGCTTCGGAAAATTGATTTTGGCGGGCCCTCAAAGCTCAAAAGTTCGTCGAAGTAGATAGTGTTCGAGGGAAGCAGCTCAGAGTTCTGTATCTTCGCCACTGTTCTAATGCCGTCACTTAAAAGGGCTTTAAGGCCTGAGTGGAGCTTCGGATCGCATGCCGCATACTCGGGCTTTCCGAGATACGAAACATGTTTTCCGTCATCGTTATGGCCTTCGTCTGGCACTAGGTACCATACGACGCCAAGCCGGAGGTTTTGACCGCTTGAAGTTACCCCAGTTAGCTGCCGGAGAAGCCCGTACTTGCCGAAGTCACCAACGTCACCGAAGTATCGATTTTGCATCTGAAATTAGTCTAATTTTTTGGGCTCGGATTGGCCTTTTCCGCGTCGTTCGGTGAGGGCTTTTGCTCATTCACAGAATGAATTGTATTACGCAAAGAGGCGATCTCATCTTTGATTTGGGCGCTCTCAGCCTTTAGCGCCTCATATGCGCTAGTCAGAGTTCGCAGTCTCTCTTGAAGGCCAACGATGTCCTCGCTTGCTGAGCGCTGGAAGTTCGTCGCCCCATTCATTTCCTTCTGAAAATCGGCAACGAGCTTTGAGGCATCGGAGGACAGCGTCCATGAGCCGTAAAAGAGAGAGTACAAGCCCAAAATAACAGTCAATACTGCTAGGATCGCGCCCCAAGTCAATTGCTTGGCTCGGTCCATTGCTTTCTGGGAGGTTTCATTAGCTTTTTGGAGGGCGTCAGGGACCGCATTGTTTATGGGATTGCCGTCGTTGGCCTTCTCAAAATACTGAAACGGCTTTCTCCAGTTTTTATCGTCCGGGAACGGCACATACTTCCCGCTTTGAACAGCGGATCGCCCCTGCGAAGCACTCCACCGCGGATGAGGGCTAATCTTCGTAAACTCGACCCAAATGAACTTTTCACCACCTTTGAATTTGTAGGGTACGTTTGTGAGATTGTGTATGGGGATAAGAAGTTTGCCACAAAAACCTGGATCAACGAGTGGGCCCGTTCCCAGCAATAGTCCCCTATGCACATTTGTAATTCGAAGATTGAACCGTATGGCTATGTAGTCCGGCAACCGAAACTCCTGTTTCGTCTCAAAGTAGACCAATGAGTTTGGCTGTAATGTAACCTCCTTCCCGCCGCTTAGATCGACAGTCTTTTTGGTCCCCTGCTGGTCCCAATAGATTGCCGTATCGCCGATCTCGGCCTCATATGAGGAGCTCTTCATGAGGTCGGGTGAGTAAGGGTAAACCATGCCTGTTGCTTCGATATAGTCGTGTATATCGGCTGAATTCAGCAGAGCAGGAACAATGCTCGGAAACGGATCTTTGGACCTCGTCGCTTGGTAGAGGCTACCCGCTGCCTCAGAGCTGGTAATTTTTGACTGCAGGTCCGGCGCCATGGCGAAAGTTACTGTACGGACGACGCTGACGCCGTCGGTAGGATTGAATTGTGGAGCCTGGGAACGATCCCTGAGGGACCGAACCCGATGAAATCGATTGAAGCCCCGATCCCAACTTCAACGCCGGCCACAAACTCTTCCGCACGCGCACTCAGTCGATGTGATGCCCTGCATGAGGAATCAATGTAGTCAACGTGGTTGAGTACAATTCTAGTGGGTGCATTGGCCTCAATGGCTTTGCGGACGATAGCTGGATCGAACCGCGCAACCCTTCGGATGGCGCCGGTCACCGTCGTATACTCGGTGACGTCCTCAGCATACCCGCTCTCACGCCGCACAGTTTGCCAATCGATCTCATTTGGCAGCGGGCCAGAGTTGCCGGCGACCCGGATCGGGAAGGCGCGGAGGACCATAACCACGTCGTCAACGTCCAAGGGGCTGAGGCCGGCTTCGGAGACAAAGCCTGCGGCCGACGTATCTCTCGTGGTGACGTATGGGTATTCTGGAGAATGTATTACAGAGAGCCCAAAACCTTGCGTGCCTTCAATGATGATGCGCTCACCGCGGTCTAAGCAGCCCCGCATAAATTCGCGCGTTTCTCGAATAAAAGGCTTTAGGCGGTCATCGCTAGACGCAAAGGCTGCGGAGCCATCTCTCAGAATTCGGGCCTTGACAGCGGCGCCGGTTCCGCTGAGCGTCGAGCCAATTCGGCCCCGTAATCCGGAATCTAACTCCTCCGTTTTAAGGGAGTCCGTAATGAGAACGGCGTTAGGGTCAACCATAACGCGGTCTGGACTTAATCCGCCTTGAACAATTTCGCTGATCAGGATCAACGGGTCCACATATGACCCGGCGGCAATAACCGAAACAGCGTCGGGCAGTAACGAAGCAGTTGGCAGCGATTGAAACTTTCGCTCTGCGCCAGTTTTGTCGATCACCGTGTGACCAGAGTTAGGTCCGCCGACTCTTACAGCGACTCTCGCACCGGACAGGCGAGCTAAATCATGAACAACTTTGCCCTTGCCTTCGGAACCAAACTGGCCACCGAACACAACTGATACCGGCATATTGCCCTCCCGCACACAATATATTGCTCGAAATCTATCAGTTGTTGACGTCGGCGTCAATTTCGAATTCGGGATTCCTGATTATGATTCAAAGAGTTAGAGAGATTCTATTTTGAGTCTCCTATCAATGGGTTAGCGGTCGCCACAATCTGACTTTGTCCCGAACGTTGGGCTGGCCCGAGGCCGAACTTCCCGCTCTTCAGACCGTCGATTGGCTAGGATGCCCGATGGCCATCGTGAATTCCACCGGGATCTTGTTTGTTACCGCGCGCGTCACGTCGCGCGTCCGGCGATGCGCGCCCGTATTCCGGCGGCCGTGCGCTCCGCCCAGGGCGCCAGCAGGGCCAGGCCGACGACCGCGACCAAGGGCGCGACGGCGGCCAGATAGCGGTCTTCCAGGTAGACCAGGGCGTAGACCGCCGGATAGGCCATGACGAACGTCCACAGGCCGGCCATGGCCAGGGTCCGCGGCCGCACTCCCGCGGGCTTCCAGCCCGCCCCCGCCAGGGCGCGGACGACGACGACGGGTACGCCGATCAGGAACGCCGCCGTCAGCGCGGCCGAGATCAGGCGCGCCACGGTCCGGGCCGCCAAAAGCAGGGCCTGGTCGATGCGGCCGTCCTCGAACAGGTTGCGCCGGATCTCGCCGGGCCCCGGAAAGGGCGTGCCGCCGCCGGCCCACAGGCTCAGGCGTTCCGGGCCGCTCAGCGGCATGAAGGCGAGGCGCGCGTATTCAGGGCGAAGCAGGCGCCGCAGATAGATTTCCGCGCGGTCCAGCGGGTAGCGCCGCCAATGGTCGTAGAACAGCGTTTCGGCGTGGCGCGCGGCGTCGAGCGCGGTCATCCCGTGCGCCTGCCTGAGGTGCCGGTTGATGCGGGTGAAGGAGACGCCCGGTATGGGGTCGAGCGGCAGCAGGTCCCGCGCGTCCGCCAGCAGCGGATCCTCGGCGAACACGGGCAGGCCCCGCCGGGCCAGGTCGACGACCGGATGGTACATGGCCGTCTGGGCCACGGTGGTGACGAAGCGCTCGCCGGTGCGCAGCTGGTTCCACGCCTTGTAGCCCTGGACGCCGAGGAAAAGCGGCAGCACGAAAACGACGAGGACAAGCGCGCCGCGCCGCAGGCCGGCCGCCGTCCCGAAACCCCAGGCGACGATCAACGGCCACAGCGCCAGATGCATCACCGCGCCCGCCTCGCGCAGCAGGAACGTCAGCAGCAGGACCGCGCCGAGACCCAGGGCCTCGCGCAGGCCCGGCGGCCGTCCGTCGATCAGCGCCGCGCCCGCATGGGCGGCCAGGATCACCAGCAGGCTCGCGTGCAGGCTGTCGGTCAGGACACATTGGTCGAGCACGAAGGCGAGGCCCAGCGCCTGCCCGGCGGCGGCCAGCGCGGCGGCCCAGGTCCGCCCCGTCAGGCGCCGGGCGAGACGCCACACCATGGCCGTGGCGCCGAGCGACAGGAGCATCTGGAGCGAGACCAGCGCCCAGTCCCAGGCCCCGCCGAACAGCACCTTGAACAACGCGATCAGCGCCGGATAGCCGATCCCCCGGAACGCGGTCAGCGGATACAGTTCGCCGCTCAGGTCGAGGGACCGCGCCCACCGGTCGCCGGCCAGTATGGCGTCGGCGAACAGGACATAGTCGTCGCTGTCCGGCAGGTAGACCGGCCCCAGGGCGATCAGGAATCCCGCCTTCAGGGCCGCCAGGGCGCCGAGAGCGACCCACGTGGCGGTTGTCTGCATCGCGGCTGGCACGTCTTCCCCTTGTCGCTTGCCGGGCCCTTGTCGCTTGCCGGGCCCCTGTCGCTTGCCGGGCGGTCCGGCGTGACTTATGGACGATTTTCACGCCGCCGGAAAGTACGCGACCCGGTCCGTTCCGGCGGTATCCGGCCACGAAACTTTAGCTTTCCATAAGAAGCCTTTGTTTATAGGCTGTTATCCGTCAATTCGATCCGTCCGGCAAAAATACGGCCCGGACCGGTCGGCCACATGGGCGGGTCACCGCGCCGCCCCCGATGAAAAAGCGGGGGCCGTGCTTTCTGGGAGGGGTCTATGCCTGTCAAACGGGATCTGAAGTCGGACGCGCTGCTCGGTCAGGTGTCCAAGCTGATGCGTGGCGGGGCCAAGGGCGCCAAGGCGGCGACGCTGGCCCATTACGCCGACCAGTATTTCGCGCATATGCCGCCCATGGACATCCATGCCCGCGACGCCGAGACGCTCGCCGGCATCGCCAGGAGCCACTGGAAGACGGCGGCCCAGCGCAAGCCCGGCAAGCCTGCGATCCGGGTCTACAAGCCCGATCCCAGGAAGGAGGGCTGGACCTGCGACCACACCATCATCGAGATCGTCACCGACGACATGCCGTTCCTGGTCGATTCCGTGTCGTCGGAAATGAACCGGCGCGGGCTGACCGTTCACCTCGTCGTGCATCCGATCTTCAAGGTGAAGCGCGACGCCCGGGGACGCCTTGTGCGGATCCTCGATCCCGGCGAGCCCGAGGACGGCGCGCGCGTGGAATCCTGGATGCACGTCGAGGTCGACGAGGAAACGCCGGACGGCCAGCGCGACATCGAAAAGGGCGTGCTCAAGGTCCTGGACGACGTGCGCCTGGCGGTACAGGACTGGCGTCCCATGCGCGAACGCATGGCGCAGATCATCGACGGCTTCCGCCAGACGACGGGCCTGGCGCCCCAGGAGGAAGCCAACGAGGTGCGCGAGTTCCTGCGCTGGATGCACGACAACAACTTCACCTTCCTGGGCTCGCGCGACTACAAGATCACCGGGTCGGGCACCAAGGTCTCGGTCGCCGTCGACAGGAAATCGGCGCTCGGCATCCTGCGCGACTTCGACATGTCGGTGCTGACCTACGCGGCGGACCGCTCGCACGTTCCGCCCGAGGTGCGCGCCTTCATCTCCGATCCCGGGCTGATCGTCGTCACCAAGTCGAACCAGCGCTCCACCGTGCACCGGCCCGTGCACATGGACGCCATCGGCATCAAGAGCTTCGACAAGACCGGCAAGGTCACGGGGCTGCGCATCTTCGTCGGGCTGTTCACCTCGGCCGCCTACAACCGCAGCCCGCGCGACATCCCGCTGCTGCGCCGCCGCCTGCAGCAGGTGCTCGACCGCGCCGGCCTGCAGCCCGGCAGCCACGACGGCAAGGCGATGACCAACATCCTGGAGACCTATCCGCGCGACGAGCTGTTCCAGATTTCCGAGGATCAGCTGCTGGAGACCTCGATCGGCATCCTGCACCTGCAGGACCGCCAGCGCGTGGCGCTGTTCATGCGCCAGGACAATTTCGGGCGCTTCGTGTCGTGCATGATCTTCGTGCCGCGCGACCGCTATTCCATGAGCCTGCGCGAACGCATGCAGGACATCCTGTGCGAGGCCCTCAACGGCCGCGTGTCCAACTTCTCGACGGCCTTGGGCGATGCGCCCTTGGCGCGCGTGCACCTGATCGTCGCGACCGAGCCGGGCAAGATTCCCGCCTATTACGCCAAGGGTCTGGAAAGCAAGCTGATGCGGGCGGCCCGCACCTGGTCCGACGACCTGGCGGACGCGCTCGCCAAGGCGTTCGGCGAAAAGGAAGGCCTGCGCCTGACGCGCCGCTTCCAGAACGCCTTCGGCCCCGGCTACACGGCCCACTACAGCCCGACGGACGCCGTCAACGACATCGAGGTGATCGAGGAATCGCTGAGCGCAGAGCGCATCGGCCTGCACCTCTACCGGCCCGAGGGCGCGCCCGGCAACCGGGTGCGCTTCAAGGTCTACCATCCCGATTCCGCCGTGCCGCTGTCGGACGCCCTGCCGGTGTTCGAGCACATGGGCTTCCGCGTGCTCGACGAGATTCCGCACGAGGTCGCCTGCGACGGCGGCGACGGCGGCGGGCTGCTGATGATCCACGACTTCGGCCTGGAGACCCGCGACGGCGGCGACGTCGACATCCCCGCCATCAAGGACAAGTTCGAGGACGCCTTCGGCCGCGTGTGGCGCGGCGAGATCGAAAGCGACGGGTTCAACGCCCTGGTCGCGCGCGGCGGGCTCGACTGGCGCCAGGTCCTGATCCTGCGCGCCTACTGCCGCTGCCTGCGCCAGATGGGCATCCCCTATTCGCAGGCCTACATGGAACAGACCATGGCCAAGCACCTGGGCCTGGCCGGCATGATCGTCGATCTGTTCATGACGCGCATGGCGCCGTCGGCCGCGGCGGCCAAGGAGCGCGAAAAGAAGGCGACGGCTTTGCACGCCAAGATGCGCGACGCGCTCGAGGCCGTGACCAGCGCCGACGAGGACCGCATCCTGTCGCGCTTCATCAACCTGGTCGACGCGACGCTGCGCACCAACTACTTCCAGCCCGCGGCCGACGGCGGGCACAAGCCCTACGTGTCGTTCAAGTTCGCCTCGCGGCAGATCGACGACCTGCCGAAGCCCAGACCCCTGCGCGAAATCTTCGTCTACAGCCCGCGCATGGAAGGGGTGCATCTGCGCTTCGGCTTCGTCGCCCGCGGCGGGCTGCGCTGGTCCGACCGGCCCGAGGACTTCCGCACCGAGATCCTGGGCCTGGTCAAGGCCCAGCAGGTCAAGAACGCGGTCATCGTGCCGGTCGGCTCGAAGGGCGGCTTCATCCTCAAGCGGCCGCCCGCGACGGGCGGGCGCGACGCCTTCATGGCCGAAGGCATCGCCTGCTACAAGACGCTGATCTCGGGCCTCCTGGACGTCACCGACAATCTGAAGGGCACCCGCGTGGTGCCGCCGAAAAGCGTCTACCGCTGGGACGACGACGACCCCTACCTGGTGGTCGCCGCCGACAAGGGCACGGCGACGTTCTCGGACATCGCCAACGGCGTGTCCCTGGAATACGGCCACTGGCTGGGCGACGCCTTCGCCTCCGGCGGGTCGCAGGGCTACGACCACAAGGGCATGGGCATCACCGCCAAGGGGGCCTGGGAATCGGTCAAGCGCCACTTCCGCGAGATGGGCACCGACATCCAGCACGAGGACTTCACCGTGGTCGGCGTCGGCGACATGTCGGGCGACGTGTTCGGCAACGGCATGATGCTGTCCAGGCACATCAAGCTACTGGGCGCCTTCAACCACATGCACATCTTCGTCGATCCCGATCCGGACCCGGCCAGAAGCCACAAGGAACGGGTGCGCCTGTTCAACCTGGGCCGCTCAAGCTGGACCGACTACGACGTCAAGGCGATCTCCAAGGGCGGCGGCATCTTCGAGCGCAGCGCCAAGTCGATCAAGCTGTCGCCCGAGGTCCGCGCCTGCTTCGGCCTGACCAAGGACCAGGTTTCGCCCAACGAACTGATCCAGGCCATGCTGACGGCGCCGGTCGACCTGCTGTGGTTCGGCGGCATCGGCACCTACATCAAGGCGGCCACGGAATCCAATTCCGACGTCGGCGACCGCGCCAACGACGCCATCCGCATCAACGGCAGCGACGTCATGGCCAAGGTGATCGGCGAGGGCGCCAACCTGGGCTGCACCCAGAAGGGCCGCGTCGAATACGCCGTGAAGGGCGGCCGGCTCAACACCGACTCGATCGACAACTCGGCCGGCGTCGACTGTTCCGACCACGAGGTCAACATCAAGATCCTGCTCGGCGCCGTGACGGCCAAGGGCGGCCTGACCGAGGCCCAGCGCAACAAGCTGCTGGCCAGGATGACGCCCGAGGTCTCGGAATTGGTGCTGCGCCACAACTACAACCAGACCCAGGCGATCTCCTCGATCCAGGCCAAGGGCGTGCACGCGCTGGACAACCAGATCCGCCTCATGCGCCTGTTGGAAAAGCGCGGGCTTCTGGAGCGCGCGGTGGAATTCCTGCCCGACGACGAGACGCTTTCCGAACGGGCCGCCCAGCACAAGGGCCTGACCCGGCCCGAGCTGTCCGTGCTCATCGCCTATGCCAAGAACTGGCTCTACGACGAGCTTCTGAAAAGCGACCTGCCCGACGATCCCTTCCTGCTCGACGAAATCGTGCAGTACTTCCCCTCGGACCTGCGCGTGAAGTACCTGGACGAGATGAAGAGCCACCGCCTCAAGCGCGAGATCATCGCCACGCGGGTCACCAACTCCATGGTCAACCGCGTCGGCGACACCTTCGTCACCGAGTTCATGGAGAAGACGGGGCGCTCGCCGTCGGAGATCGCCCGCGCCTACACCATCGCCCGCGAGGTCCTGCGCGCGCGCGTCATCTGGGCCGAGATCGAGGCGCTCGACAACAAGGTGCCGACCCGCGCCCAGACCTCCATGCTGGCCGATCTCAACCGCCTGCTCGAATGGGTCACCCTGTGGTACCTCAGAAACGGCAAGCGCGGGCTCGACATCGGCGCCCATGTGGGCGAATTCGGCGCCGGCATGGCCGAACTGGCCGATCACATCTCGGCCGTGGTGCCCCGGCACTACGTCGACGACATGAAGTCGCGGGCCAAGCCCTATCTCGACGACGGCGTGCCGGCGGCCCTGGCCCACAAGGTCGCGCATCTGGTGAACCTGTATTCCGCCTGCGACATCGTCGGTCTCGCCAACCGGCGCAAGATGGACGTGCGCGAGGTCGCCAAGGTCTACTTCGCGCTCGGCACCCGGTTCCGCCTGGGCCGCCTGCGCGCCGCGGCCTCGAACCTGGAATCGGAAGACCACTGGCAGCAGCTCGCCGTCGCGGCCCTGGTCGAGGAGGTCTATTCCCACCAGTTGGCATTGGCGTCCAACGCGCTCGACCACCTGGCCAAGGCCGGCAAGGACGCGGACAAGGCGATCGCCGCCTGGGTCGGGCGCAACCAGGCCGCCGTCGACCAGACCGAGGTCCTGCTCAACGAACTGTGGGCGACCGAGGTCAACGACCTGTCCATGGTCGCCGTCGCCTCGCGCCAGCTCCGGGCGCTCGCCGACGCGCAGGCCTAGGTAATCGCGCCCCGGAACCGGGCGATTTCAGGCGGTTTCTGAATTAAGGTGTGCCGCATGATCATAATCACGGCGCTTCAAGGGGGTATTTTCGCCGTTGAATTCGGGGCCCGTTTGGAGGACAGTCCCGCATGACCTTTCCCGACGACAAATTCGCCGACATCGGCGCCTTCGCCGACGCCTATTTCCGGGCGTCGCAGGCGGCCCAGGCCTCCGTCGACCGGGTGGCGCTGGCCCGCGCCGGGGCGCTGCTGGCCGGCGCCTATGCGGCGCGCAAATGCGTGTTCGTCTGCGGCAACGGCGGCTCGGCGGCGATTTCCAACCACCTCGTGTGCGACCACCTGAAGGGCGCGCAGACCGATACGGACCTGCACCCCCGGGTGGTCTCGCTGTCGTCCACCATCGAGACCATCACGGCCGTCGCCAACGACATCTCCTATGACGAGATCTTCGTCTACCAGCTGCGCACACTGGCCGATCCGGGCGACGTGCTGGTCACCATCTCGTCCTCGGGCGATTCGGAAAACGTGGTGCGCGCCTGCGACTGGGCGCGCGACAACGACCTCGCGGTGATCGCCATGACCGGCTTCGCCGGCGGCCGCACGCAGGCCCTGTGCGACGTCAACCTGCACGTGACGGGCGACAACTACGGCGTCGTCGAGGACACCCACCAGGCGCTCATGCACATCCTGGCCCAGTTCATCCGCCAGGACCGCATGCCCGCCGACCTGATCCGCGGGCGCAAGTTCTAGAGCGCCGTGGGTAGTGTCTCAATTTGAAGTTTGCAGGAATTGACTTCCGTCGCCTACCGGCCCAGGTCCATGCTATGCTTATCGTAAAGCAACGGAGGTTTTCCGGTGACTGCTTACGAAGTTTGGGCGTCCAACGACGAAGCGGAATGGACACGCCTTATCTTTGAAACAGACGCGCGTGATCTTGCCTTCGGAAAGGCACAAGAGTTGTTTGATGCCGGGCGATTTAAGTGGATCGCCGTTGATCACGATGGCAGGACAGTTTGGTCGAATGACCCGCTAACGCCAGCCAAGAGATAGGTTATTAACCCATGCCCAAAGGCCCCAAAGGTGATGAGAAGGCAAATTCAAACTGAGACACTACCGCGCCGCCCGTTGAAAAAATGATATCAAATAGCTAAAGTGATATCATCGGTGCGGCTACGCAAGGGGATGTCATGTCCCGCAAGATGACCACCTTTCGACTCGACGCGTCCGTTCAGGCCGGCCTCGCGAAGTTGAGCGAGATGCTTCACGTGTCCCAGAACCGGTTGGTGAACGAAGCGCTCAGCGCCTACATCCCCAGGCGCATGGCGGAAGTCGAAGTCGATCTCGAGGCGCTGCTGGCGGACCTCAAGGCCTATCGGGCGCAAGACCCGGACTTCGAAAAGGCCATCGCCCGCGTCGTCGAGGCCGAAACCAGCGGCCTGCCCGACCCGGCAGAAGGACAAGTGGTGACCGGCGCGGCCCAACAGCGGCTGCGCGCCCTTCTAAATGGTTGACTGGGACGCTGAGGGTCCGCGCCTACAGGCCAACCTGTCCACCGTCTTGCGGGCCGAGCGGGATCGGGCCGCCGCACGGCACCGGCTTTCCTCGCTGGATGCTTTGGAGTGGCAGAAGACGATCATGACCGGGCTGGTCGTCCCCGACCCCGCCTACGTGGGCCGGTTTCGCGGCGCTCCGGGGCTCGAGACCTGTCAGGTCCATGTGAACGGCCAGCCGGGAGTGCTGCCTGGCGCCGTGGGTATGGCCCTTGCGTCTTTCGACGACAGGCTCTTCGCCGCACTCAACGTCCTGGACGAAATTATCCCGCCCGGCGCTGCGTTGGACGCCGACACCCTGAATGCAGTCATCGACCTCTGCGCCTGGGCCCATGCGGAATGGGTCCGTATCCATCCCTTGGCCAACGGCAACGGCCGCACCGCCCGCATGTGGGCGAACGTCATCGCCATGCGCTACGGCGTGCCGCCCTTCGTCGCCCTGCGGCCGCGACCCGACGGCGGGTACGGGGCCGCCGCCGCTGCGGCCATGAACGGCGACTGGCGTCCGACGGCGGCCGTGTTCCGCGGCATGCTGTACGACGCCCTGACCCCGTAGCCTTTTACGCCACCAGCGTAACGGAAAAGGGCCGCGCGAGCGGCCCTGCGATCCCCGTTGTCGAGGTTGATTCTGTTTTATGTCGCGCAAAACAACCTTCGCGGCCCGTCAGGCCGCTCGGGTTTTGCGACTAATGCCGGAAATGCCGCATCCCCGTGAACACCATGGCGAGGCCCGCCTCGTCGGCGGCCTTGATGACTTCGTCGTCGCGCATGCTGCCGCCCGGCTGGATGACCGCCGTGGCGCCCGCCTCGGCGGCGGCCAGCAGGCCGTCGGCGAAGGGGAAGAAGGCGTCGGACGCGACCACGGAACCAACCGCCCAGCTTTCGTCGTCGCCCGCCACGCGCGCCGCGTCCCGGGCCTTCCAGGCGGCGATGCGGCTCGAGTTGACGCGGCTCATCTGCCCCGCCCCCACGCCGACCGTGGCCTGGTCCTTGGCGTAGACGATGGCGTTGGACTTGACGTGCTTGGCGACCGTGAAGGCGAAGGCCAGGTCGGCCATCTCCCTGTCGGTCGGCGTCCGTTTGGTCACGACCTTGAGGTCGCCGACCAGCCCGGCGTCGCGGCCCTGCAGCAGGTAGCCGCCGGCCAGCGAGCGCAGGGTCATGCCCAGCGCGGCCGGGTCGGGCATGGCGCCGGTGACCAGCACGCGCAGGTTCTTCTTGGCCGCCAATACGGCCCGGGCCGCGCCGTCGATCGCCGGCGCGATGACGACCTCGGCGAACAGGTCGGCCACGGCCTCGGCCGTCCCGGCATCCAGCGCCCGGTTGACGGCGATGATGCCGCCGAAGGCGCTTTCCGTGTCGCAGGCGAGCGCCCGCCGATAGGCCGAATACAGATCGTCGTCGAGCGCCACGCCGCAGGGGTTGGCGTGCTTGACGATGACGCAGGCGGGGCGGTCCCGGAACTCGGCGACCAGCTCGAAGGCCGCGTCGGTGTCGTTCAGGTTGTTGAAGCTGAGTTCCTTGCCCTGCAGCTGCTCGGCCGTGGCGATGCCGGGCCGCGCCGCGCCGCCGGCATAGAACGCCGCCTCCTGATGCGGGTTCTCGCCGTAGCGCAGCACCTGGCGCAATTCGCCGCCGAAGGTCAGGCGTTTGGGGAAGGTGTCGCCCAGCCGGTCCGCGAACCAGCCCGAGATCGCGGCGTCGTAGGCGGCGGTGCGGGCATAGGCGGCGGCGGCCAGGCGGCGGCGGAAGTCCGCCGTGGTGGCGCCGCCGTTGGCGTTCATTTCGTCGATCAGCGCACCGTAGTCGCCGGCGTCGACCACCACGGTGACGTCGCCGTGGTTCTTGGCGGCGGCGCGGATCAGGGCCGGGCCGCCGATGTCGATGTTCTCGATGCAGTCGTCGAAATCGGCGCCCCTGGCGACCGTCGCCTCGAACGGGTACAGGTTCACCACCAGCAGGTCGATGGGCTGGATGCCGTGGGTTTCCATGGCCTTGCGATGCTCGGCGTTGGCGCGCACGGCCAGCAGGCCGCCGTGGATTCTGGGCTGCAGGGTCTTGACCCGGCCGTCCATGATCTCGGGGAAGCCGGTGAAGTCGGAGACCTCGATCACCGGCACGCCCGCGTCCTTCAACAGTTTGGCGGACCCGCCCGTGGACAGGATCTCGACCCCCCGGCCGGCCAGGAAGGCGCCCAGTTCGGCCAGGCCGGATTTGTCGGAAACGGAAATCAGGGCGCGGCGGATCGGCTCGGTCATGCTTGTTCGGCTCTCTTTTCCTGATGATTTCGGACGGGCTCGGCGATGACGCCCGAGAATTCGGGCACAAGGTCGGCGACGATGCCGGCGGCGGCGGCGAGGTCGCCCGCGCGGCAGGCCGCGTCAAGGCGGCCGAAGGCGGCCTCGACCTCGGCCAGCGGGACCAGGCGCGGCGCCGCCAGCAGCACCCCCGGCTGCACCGTCGGCACGGGGGCCTCGTCGCCGTGGAAGATTTCCTCGAACAGCTTTTCGCCGGGGCGGATGCCGGTGAATTCGATCTTCACGTCCTTGTCGGGAACCAGGCCGGCGAGGCGGATCATCTGGCGCGCCAGATCGACGATCTTCACCGGCTTGCCCATGTCGAGCACGAAGATGCGGCCGTCGGCGTCGCTTTTCACGCCCAATGCCGAGGCCGACAGCACCAGCTCGACCGCCTCGCGGATGGTCATGAAATAGCGCGTCATCTCGGGGTCGGTCACGGTCAGCGGCCCGCCGGCGGCGAGCTGGCGTTCGAACAGCGGGACCACCGATCCGGTCGATCCCAGGACGTTGCCGAAGCGCACGGTGACGAAGCGGGTTCCGCCGCCCCGTCGTTGGTTCCGGCGGCTTTCCACGTCCATGGCCTGGCAGACGATTTCGGCCAGGCGCTTGCTCGCCCCCATGACGCTGGTCGGATTGACGGCCTTGTCCGTCGAGATCATGACCATGGCCGCGGCACCGGCGTCGCGCGCGGCGCGGGCGACGCAGAGCGTGCCGATGGCGTTGGTTTCAATGCCCTCGGCCTTGTTGTCCTCGACCAGCGGCACGTGCTTGCGCGCGGCGGCGTGGAACACCAGGTCGGGGGCGAGGCCAGCGAACGCGCGCGCCATCTGCCCGGCGTTGCGCACGTCGGCCATGACGGCGCGGCGCGGAACGGCGGGGAAGCCGCGTGAAAGTTCCTGATCGATCTCGTAGAGCGCGAACTCGGACAGGTCGAGGAGCGCGACCGCGGCCGGCCCGTACTGGCAGACCTGGCGCGCCAGCTCGCTGCCGATGGAGCCGCCGGCCCCGGTGATCAGCACCCGCCGGCCGGCGATCAGGCCGGCCATGGCGTCACGGTCGAGCGGCGTCTGCGGCCGGCCCAGCAGGTCCTCGACGGCGACCGGGTGCAGGTCGAGCTTGTCGGCCACGCCGTCCTTGAACTCGGTCATCTTGGGCAGGCGGGCCAGGTTCAGGCCCAGGCGGTCCGCCTCGGCCAGGAGATCGCGCACGACCTCGCCGTCCATGGCGGGGCGGGTCAGGACGACCCGGCGCGGCTGGTCCGGCGTGCCGGCGAAGCGCCGGGCGGCGGCGGCAAGGTCCTGGACCGTGCCGACGATCTCGACGCCGCGGATGACCTGGCCGACACGGCCCGGGCGCTCCGACAACAGGCCGACGACGCGGTATTCCGGGCGGTCCGTTGCCGCGAGCGAGCGGATGAACAGTTCGGCCTCGTCCCCGGCGCCGGCCAGCAGGACCGGGATGCGGTCGTCCTCGCCGCCCATCGCCAGGATCGGGGCCCGGCGGTCCTTGAGGATGCGGTGCACGAAGCGCGGCCCGCCAAGCATGCCGATCAGGAGAATCCACTGGATGGCGAACAGCGAGCGGGGGAAGTCCTCCAGGCGGACCCAGGCGAACATGGCGATCAGGAAGATCAGGACCGCCAGGCTGACCGCCTTGGCGATCGCCAGCAGGTCCGAGATCGAGGCGTAGCGCCACACGCCCCGGTAAAGCCCCATGGCATAGAAGATCACCGCCGCCTCGGCGGTGAAGAACAGGCCGGCGGGCGCCATCACGTTCAGCGGCTGCACCCACATGTCGTCGCCCATGCGCAGGAACAGGGCGAGCGGGAACGACGCCCCGGCCATGAGGATGTCATGGCCGTAGGCGATCCAGCCTCTCGGCGGTATGCGGCGCAGGGCGAAGTTCAGCAGGTTCATGTTCGTTCAGGTGCCGCTTCCAAGCGGGTGTCGCATCGGCGTCCCTGGTTTTACCATCAATCGGCGCAAGCTCAAGCGCCGGGCGGTGTCGAGGCCGACCGCCCGGCCCCCAGAAAGACCGCCAGCAGGACGGCCACCGGCACCGCCGCCAGCACCCAGGATCCGAAAAACCCGAATCGGTCGTAGGTGACGGAAATCGCGATCAGCACCAGATTGCAGGCCAGCATGCAGATCACCACGCGACCGTGGTTGCGCCAGCCGACGGCGGCCCGCTGGTAGAAATGCTCGCGGTGAGCGCGCCAGATCTTCTTTCTCCGGACCATCCGGTACAGCAGCGTCAGCGTCGAATCGGCCAGGTAATAGGCGGGCAGGATGATGGCGACGATCCACGGACCAGCGGCGGCGAGGGACAGCAACAGCCAGCCGAGCAGGAACCCCAGCGGCACGCTGCCGACGTCGCCGAGGAAGACCTTCGCGGGGGGCCAGTTCCAAATCAGGAAGCCGAGCGCGGTTGCCGCCGTACAGATGCCGAGCGCACCGAAATCCGCCGCCAACCCGTGCACGGCAACCACGGCCGCCACGCCGATCCCGATGGAGGCGGTCTCGGCCCCGGTGATGCCGTCGATTCCGTCCATGAAATTGAACAGGTTGATGAACCAGACCCAGACGAAGGCAATGATGAAATAGGCCAGCGGTTCCGGCACGAACTGCTGCAGCGGATAGATGAAGGTCGGCTCGAACCACAGGGCGGCGGCGACTGCCAGGATATGGGCGGGAAAGCGAATCGCCGGCGACAGGCCGCGGGTATCGTCGAGCCACGACAGCACGCCCAGCACCAGCGCCGGAACCAGGACATGCGCCATCGGGCGGTCGGCGATCAGGAACCAGGCCGGGATCAGCGCCGCGATGACCAGAATGCCGCTGCCTTCCGGCGTCGCCACGGTGTGGTTGCTGCGCTCGTTCGGATGGGCCATCAGGTCGAATTTGACAAGAAGCCGGATCAGCGGCCCCGACCCGCCGGCGACCACGGCGAAGCAGAAGGCGGCCAGGAGCAGGACTTCGGGGGTCACAACGCGCGCCAGGTCCGTCATGCGGCCGCCTCCAACAGCTTGGCGTAAAGGGCGGCGATCCGAGCGCCCACGCGGGCCGCCGAAAACGATTCCTCGGCATCGCGGCGTGCGGCGGCCCCCATGCGCGCCCGCAGCGCGCTGTCGCCGGCCAGCCGTTCGATCGCGCCGGCCAGGGCTTCGACGTCGCCTGGCGGCACCAGCAGGCCGTTCCCGCCGTCGCGCACCAGGGCGCGGCAGCCGGGCACGTCCGTGGCGACCATCGGGCGGCCCGAAGCCGCCGCCTCGAGAAGGCTTTTCGGCAGGCCCTCGCGCCAGGACGGCAGTACGGCGATGTGCGCCGTCGCCCAGACGGCGGCGACGTCGTCGCGTTCGCCCGCCCATTCGACCAGCCCCTCGCGGACCCAGGCGTCGAGCTGGCGCTGCGCGACCGTCGTCGGATTGCCGGGATCGGGCGCGCCGACCAGGATCATGCGGACGTCGCGGCCCCGCTCCTTCAACAGGCGCGCGGCGCGGGCGAATTCGATGATTCCCTTGGTCTTCAGAAGGCGGCCGACCAGCACCGCGCGGACCGGCGGCGCCGGCGGTTCGGGGGTCGCGGGGAACTGCGTCAGGTCGACCCCCGATCCGGGGATGAGATGCATGCGCCCCGCCCGGCCGATGCCGCGCGCCAGCAGGAAATCACGGTCGTCCGTGTTCTGGACCAGCATATGGACCCGCTCGTGGCCGCACAGCCGGCGCAGCGCGGAAACCAGCAGACCGCCCACCACCCGGCTTTTCAGGGACCGCCGGCCGTTGCCCCCGTCGGTGAACAGGATGCCGAGCCCCGTGAAGGCGTTGACGATGCCCGCCCCCGCCCCCCCCGGGAAGGCGGCCAGGCGCGCCGCCAGGGTGCCGTAGAGCACCGGCTTGGCGGCGACGTTGTGGATCAGGTGCGGGCGGAAGCGCCGCAGGACACGGACGAGGCGAAAGAGGTAGCCGATGTCCTTGACCGGCGACAGGCCGGCGCGCTCGACGGGGGTGGGGAACACCGTGATGCCGAGCGCGCGGATGGCGTCGGCGTGATTCCCGGTTCGCGTCGCCACGGCGACCTCCAGGCCCATGTCCAGGGCGGCCCGCGCCATGGGCAGGCGGTGGCGCAGAAACGCCCAGTCCTCGGTGACGACGAACAGCAGCCGCTTGCGCTCGGGCCGGGCCTCCGACATGGCGGTCAGCCCGCGCCGCCCGCGCTCACAGCCGCCACAGCTCGACCTCGGCGGGCCGGCCGCCACGGTCGAGCCGTGCCCGCACGTCGACCACCAGGCCGTCGGCGGCGGCCAGCAGGCCGGCGATCCAGGTCCAGCCGCGGTCCAGGTAGCGGTCGTGCGGCACGGCCAGGATCACCGCGTCGGCGTCGCCGAGCGCGCCGTCGGCCGCCAGGTCCAGGCCGAACTCGTGCTTCACCTCGGCAGGGTCGGCCATGGGGTCGTGCACGACGACGCGGGCGCCGAACCGCTCCAGCTCGCGCAGGATGTCGATGACCTTGGTGTTGCGCACGTCGGGCACGTTCTCCTTGAAGGTGAGGCCCAGGATGGTCACCCGGAACGACCGGGTCCCGCCCTTCCTGGCGAGCCGCCGCACGGTTTCGCGGGCGATGAAAGGCCCCATCTCGTCGTTGATGCGCCGCCCGGCCAGGATGACCTCGGGCCGGTAGCCGGCCATCTCGGCGCGGTGGGTCAGGTAATAGGGGTCGACGCCGATGCAGTGGCCGCCGACCAGGCCCGGCGTGAACGGCAGGAAGTTCCATTTCGTGGCGGCCGCCGCCAGCACGTCGGCGGTGTCGATGCCCAGCCTTTCGAAGATCAGCGCCAGTTCGTTCATCAGCGCGATGTTGAGGTCGCGCTGGGTGTTCTCGATGACCTTGGCGGCCTCGGCGGTCTTGATGCTGGGGGCCACGTGAACCCCCGCGGTGACCACGGCGCCGTAGGTTTCGGCGATGATGCGGGCGGTTTCCGCGTCGCAGCCGGAGACGACCTTCCTGATGGTTTCGAAGCGGTGCTCGCGGTCGCCCGGATTGATGCGCTCGGGCGAATATCCCACGAAGAAGTCGGTTCCGAAGGTCAGGCCCGAGCGCTCCTCCAGGATCGGCACGCATTGCTCTTCGGTGGCGCCGGGATAGACGGTCGACTCGTAGACGACGATGTCGCCCTTTTTCAGGATCCTGCCGATGGTCTCCGTCGCCGCGATCAACGGGGCCAGGTCGGGGCGGCGCAGCCCGTCGATGGGCGTCGGCACGGTGACGATGTGGAAATCGGCGCGGGCCAGGTCCCCGGGATCTTCGGTGAACGCCAGGTTCGCGGCCGCCAGGTCGGCTTCCGAGACCTCGTGGGTGCGGTCGTGCCCGGCACGCAGTTCGGTCAGGCGCGCGCTGGAGATGTCGAAGGCGACGACGGCGAAGCGCGCGCGTCCGAAGGCCACGGCGACGGGCAGGCCGACATAGCCCAGGCCGATCACGGAAATGCTGCGTTTGGTCGTCATGTCAGGCTCTTAGCCCATTCCGGGTGGTGGAAACAACAAGGTTCCGCATCGGCGGCGTTGCGCCTAAGATCGCCCCGCATCCGCCCGCAGTGACCGTCAGCCGCCGGACCCCGCTCATGCCTCTCGGTTCCACGACCGCCATCATCGTCTCCTCGGACGCCAACTACTTCGACCTGCTCATGGGCACGGTGACGTCGCTCAGGGATCGCGCGGCGGGCATCGATTTCGATCTGTGCATTCTCGACGTCGGGCTGACGGAGGAGCAGGCGGCGCGGTTGCGCGACCTGACGGCCAGGGTGGTGACCGCCGGGTGGGAATACGATTTCCCCGGGCGCGACCGCACGCCTGGATATTTCAAGGCGATGACCTCGCGGCCCTATCTGCCGCGCCTGTTTCCCGGCTACGGCCTCTACATGTGGATCGATTCCGACGCCTGGGTGCAGGACGCCTCGGTGATCGAACGGTTCCTGTCCGCCGCCCGTGGGGGCCGGCTCGCCGTCGTGCCCGAGATCGACCGCGGCTACACCATGTACTACAAGCGGCCTCGGCCCTATTGGCGGCGCCTCAGCCACCGCATGTACCGCTGGGCCTACGGCTGGGCGGTGGCGGACCGCCTGGGCCGCAACCCCGTCCTCAATTCCGGCGTGTTCGCATTGCGCGGCGACGCGCCCCACTGGGCGCTGTGGCAGGCGGCGCACAAGGCCGCCATGTGCCGCTGGCGCCTCAAGCCCGGCGTGCGCGATCTTTACGGCCGCATTTCGGAGCAGACCGCGCTCAACTACGTCGTCTATCGCGACAAGGCCCCCGCGACGTTCCTGCCCGCCTACTGCAACTGGCTGTGCGGCCACGGCACGCCCATGTACGATCCGGCGCGCCGCCTGTTCGTGGAGCCCCACGCCCCGCACGAGCCGCTCGGCGTCATGCACATGGCGGGCGACCGCATCCAGGACAAGGTCTTCGACATCGCCCGGGTCGGCGGCGGCGCGGTGACCACGGGACTGACCTATCCGGATGCGGTAAAGCTGATCGCGCCGGCCGCGCCTGCGAAGGTCATGCCCACCGGCGCGCCCACAGGGACAGGGCCAGGATGACCACGGTCCCCGCAATCAGGCCGAACCCGGCCTGCAGGGCGGCATAGGGATCGGCATAGAGCAGGCGGAACGGCAGGTAGAACAGCCAGGCCGCGCGCAGCGCCTGGCCGAGCCAGCCCGGACTCTCCGTCAGCCAGCCGTCGAACAGCGCGAGCACCGCGCCGAACGCGGCGAAGACGATCAGCACGCCGAGCGTGCCCAGGCTGTAATACCCGAACGAGAACAGATCGACCGGAATCCACGGCAGCAGCTTGACGTGCAGGCTCAGGATCATGGGCGGCAGGGTCTCGACGCCCGTGAAATTGGGCAGCATGTAGGCGACGCCCAGGGGGATGTCGATGAACCAGCGGAAGTCGATCACCCCCGGACTGACGGTTAAGGCATGGGCCGCGGTTATATGGGGAAACCCGAGATAGGCCAGGATATAGAGGACGTTGTCGGCCAGGGCCGAGGTCAATTGCTTGGCCTCGGTGCCGGCGGTGGCGACCGGATCGCGGAAGAACGCGGGGTCGACGCTGGCCAGGAATAGCGCGAGCGCGCCCAGGCCGGCCAGCACGGCCATCGCCGTCACCCGCGACCGGGCCACGAACACCCAGGCGAGCAGCGGCGTAACCAGGAATCCCGCCGTATCCAGGCGGCCTCCGACGTGCAGCAGGCGAACCGCCGCCACGGCCCAGATCGCGGCGGCGGCGGCGGCCAGGACGGCCCGCCGCCATCCGTCGAAGCGCAGGGCCGCCGCCGCCAGGATCAGGAAGGCGGGAAAGGCGATCTGTGCGAGGACCTGAAGGGCTCCCCACCGCACGCTGCGGGCGCCACGGCGCAGGTCGAGTCCCGCCTGGGCCATGTCGCGGAGGCCGTCGAACTGGAATGCGTATGCGGTCAGGGCCAGGGCGGCCATCGCGCCCAAAACCAAGCCGATCACCGCCAGGCCGCCCGCCGGGATGGCCCGGCTTTGCAGAGGCATGGGCGCACGGCGCGCGGCCAGCAGGTATCCCCCCAACATGACGGCATAGCCGCCCCCCAGGATGATCCCGGCCGAGACGTACGCCCCTTCGGCAAGGTTCAGGGCGTCGGCCAGATCCAGGATATAGAGACGCACGCCCCAGGGGTTGGGACCCAACGTGTCCATCATCCCCGCCGCCCAGGGGGTGCCCGGCAGGAACGCGATAAGAAACGCCGGCAGGCAGTAGCCCACGGCGATCAGCGCGTGGGCCGCGGTCAGGAAGGTGAACCGCCGGACCCGGCGGAAGCGCAGAACCTCCACCGCCGCCATCAGCGCCGTCAGGGCGCCGCTCAGGATCAGCGCCAGGGTCACGGCGCGGTGCCGGCCGACGGCGCGGGCCGCGCCCAGGGACGTATCCCCGTGCGGCGGTTGACGACGGCCGCCGACAGGGCGGCGCGGAACGCCATGGCCGCGCCCGTCGCCACGGCGGCGCCCTCGATGCCGAGGCGGGGGATCAGGACCAGGTTGAGGATCAGGTTCACGCCCAGCGTCGCGGCCGCGACAAGGGCGTTGGCGCGCTCGAACGGCCCGACCAGGAAGAACATCTCGACCGCGCCGAACATGGAGTAGGCCAGATACCCCGCGCCCAGGATCGCCACCACCGCCGCGCCCGGCGTGTAGGCCTCGCCGAACAGGCCCAGGATCACGGCGCGGCCGGGCACGATCACGGCCAGCATGCCCAGGCAGGCGAGCAGCGAAAGCGACGTCGCCGTGTTCACGCGGCGCTGCAGGTCGCCGGTCCGCTTCTCGGCGAACAGCTTGGCCGCCATCGGGCCGAAGCGCGTGCGGATGGCGACGGCGGGAAAAATCGCCAGCAGGGCGACCTTGGCCGCCGGCGCGTAAAGCCCCGCCTGTTCCGGGCCCAGGATGTGGCCGATCATCAGGATGTCCATCTGCGTCAGAAGGATGGTCAGTCCCGTGACCGCCACGTAGGGCAGGCTGGTCTTCAACCAGTGGCGCCATGACGGCACGGGACGATCGGATTTCGCCGGCTCGGCCAGGACGCAGGCACGGGCATAGGCCGTCAGGAGGATGAGCACGCCCGCGCTGACGCCCAGGTTCGCCGCCATCACGACGGCGGCGTCAAGGTCCGAGGCTTGCGCGAGAACCAGCACGGCGCCGAGCAGCAGCAGCGGGCGCACGATCTCGAAGATCATGGTCGACTGCACGACGCGCTCCAGGCCCTGGAGGACGGCGGCCCGCTGCTGGATCAGGGCCATCACGACGGTCAGCGCCAGGGCGGCGTGGAAGGTGCGGCGCGTCTCGTCGGCGGCGTCCGGCCAGGCCACGGCGACGGCAAGCGATCCGCCGGCGGCGGCGCACAAGCCCAGGGTCAGCACGACCCGGTTGGAAAAGCCGATCACCGCCTGCATCGCCGCGCGGTTTCCCTGGGCGCGGTATTCGGCGATGAAGCGGACCATGGCGAGGTTCAGGCCCGCCTGCACGGCGATGAACAGGATGTTCAGCCAGCCGAGCGCGAACACGTAGGTGCCGTAGGAGCCGACGGAAAGCCAGCGCGCGAACAGCACGTGCGAGACGAAGGCGAGGCCCGCCCCCGCCACGTTGACGGCCAGGATCCTGGCGCCGTCGACCACCAGCAGGTCGCCCAGGAGCGGGCGCAGGCTGCGGGGCAGGGCCATCAGGCGGCGGTCAGTCTCTGCAGCGCGGCTTCGGTTTCGCCCGCCCGGATGTCCCAGGAATGGGCGGCGACGACGGCGTCGCGCCCGCGCCGGCCCATCTCTGCGGCGCGGGCTGGATCGCTGGCGAGTTCCGCGACGGCCCGCGCCAGGGCGTCGGGGTCCTCGGCCGGAACGGCCAGGCCGCAATCGTTGTCGCGCACCAGGTCCGCCTGCCCGGGAAAGTCGGTGACGATCGCCGGCACGCCGCAGGCCAGGGTCTCGAACACCTTCAGGGGAAAAAGCCCGGTGCCCGTGCGGTCGCCCAGGTTGTTCTTGGGCACCAGGCCGCAGAGGCTGCGGGCGACGATGCCGGGCAGCACGCGGTAGGGCTGGCGGCCCAGATCAACGATGCCGGGGTCTCCGGCCGCCGCCGCCGCGACCGCCGGGCGCTCCGGCCCGTCGCCGACGATCACTAGGTCGACGCCTTGCGGCCAGGCGGGCGACCGTCTGGCGGCCAGCAGGGTCGGGATGCCCTGCCAGCGGGCGAGCCCGCCGAAGAACACGGCGTAGCGTTCGGGCAGGTCCAGGCCGCAATCAGCGTGGGGGTGGAACAGCTCCGTGTTGGCGCCGTTGGGCACCACGTCGACCGGGGTCGTGACGCCCTGGGCGCGCACCCAGTCGGCCAGTTGCGGCGTCACCGTGATCAGCCGCCCGGCCCATCGGAACTGCCTGCGCCACATCCACTTGATGACGCCGGCGAGCGGCCGCGCCCAGGCATAGGCGATGGCGACGTCCTCGTAGGGCCCGTTGATTTCATGGATGATGGGCGCGCCGCGCAGCCGCGCCCAGAACGACGCCGGAAAGGCCAGAAAGTGGGAGCGCACGTAGACGACCTGTCCGTCCTCGAAGGCGCGCATCAGGCGCCATTGCAGGCACAGGTATTCCAGCATGCGCCGCGCCAGGCCGGGCCGTTTCCACGCGCCGGAATAGGACGGCGCGAACAGATCGACGGTCCAGCCCCGGCGCCTGAGGCCGCCGCAGATTTCGTGGATGTGCGCATAGGACGCCTGGCCCTCGCGGGGGGCTTCCAGGGCGAGATAAAGGAGGTGCTTGCGCCCGATCACGCGGCCATGAACTCCCGGATGGCCTGGGCGATGCGGGTGGCCGCGCCGCCGTCGCCGTAGGCGTCGATGTCGCGGCGCGGCCGGCTGAAGTCCGGCCCCTGCCACAGGCGGTTCCATCCGGCCTCGACCGTCTCGACCCATTCCGTCTCGTCGCGCAGGGTGACGCAGGGCACGCGGTGGAAATAGGCTTCCTTCTGCAGGCCGCCGGAATCGGTCAGCACCCCGGCGCTCGCCTTAACCAGATGCGTCATCTCCAGGTAACCGAGGGGCTCCGTCACGGTGACGCCGTCGAGCGTCAGGCCGGCGCGGGCCAGCGCGGCCTTGGTGCGGGGATGCAGGGGCAGGACGACCGTGCCCGGCCGCGCCTTGAGGAAATCGACGACCTTGGCGAGGGTCGCGTCGTCGTCCGTGTTCTCGGCCCGGTGCACGGTCGCGACCTCGTATTCGCCGGCGGTCAGACCCAGGCGTGCGACGATGTCCGATCCCTCGGGCCGGCCGGCCGCCTGCAGGGCCGCGTCGTACATGACGTCGCCGACCAGCATGACGCCGCGCGAAATGCCTTCCTCGGCCAGGTTGGAGATCGCCTGCGGCGTCGGGCAGAACAGCAGCGTCGACAGGTGGTCGGCGACGCGGCGGTTGATCTCTTCGGGTTGCGCGCGGCGGAACGAGCGCAGCCCGGCCTCGACATGGAACACGGGGATGTCGAGCTTGGCCGCCGCCAGCGCCCCCGCCAGGGTCGAATTGGTGTCGCCGTAGATCAGCAGGCCGTCGGGCCTGTCGTTCATCAGGACGGGCTCCAGCGCGATCAGCATGCGCCCCGTCATGTCGCCGTGGCCGCCGCCGCTTATCCCCAGATGATGGTCGGGGGCGGCCAGGCCCAGTTCGCGGAAGAACACGTCCGACATGCCGTCGTCGAAATGCTGGCCCGTGTGGATCAGCACCTCGGCGATGCCGGCGTCCTCGAAGGCGCGGCTGACCGGCCCCGCCTTGATGAACTGCGGGCGCGCGCCGACGACGGTTGCGATGCGGGTCACGCCGCGATCGCTTCCTTCAGGGCCGCCAGGATGCGGTCCTGGGTCGCGGCATCCAGGTAGGGATGCATGGGCAGGCTCAGCACGTCCCGGGCCAACGCCGCCGACACCGGCGTGCCATTGCCCGCACGGGGGTAATGGGCATAGGCCGGCTGATCCGACAGCGCCACCGGGTAGTAGACCGCCGTCGGCACGCCGGCGGCGTTCAGCTTTTTCTGCGCGGCGTCGCGGTCCGTCACGCGGATCGTGTACTGGGCCCAGGCGCTGAGCGCCCCTTCCACCACCACGGGTGCGGCGGCGACGCCGGCGAGGCCCTCGGCATAGCGGGCGGCCACGTCCTGCCGCTTGGCGATCTCGTCCTGGAAGATGTCGAGCTTGGCCAGCAGGATCGCCGCCTGCAGGGTGTCGAGCCGCGCGTTCAGGCCGATCGCCACGTTGTCGTACTTGTTGGTGCCCTGGCCGTGCACGCGCAGGCTGCGCATGCGCGCCGCCAGGTCCGCGTCGTCGGTCAGCACCGCGCCGCCGTCGCCGTAACAGCCCAAGGGCTTGGCCGGGAAGAAGCTGACCGAGGTCGCGTCGCCCCACGATCCCACGGGTTTGCCGTTCAGGGTGCCGCCGAAGCTCTGCGCCGCGTCGGCCAGGACCTTCAGGCCGTGCGCCCCGGCGATCTTCCGGATCGCGGGGTAGTCGGCGGGCTGGCCGAACAGGTCGACGGGGATCACGGCCTTCAGGTTCAGGCCCTGGTCCCTCGCCGTGGCGACGGCGCCTTCCAGGCTCGCCGGATCCATGTTGAAGGTGTCCGGCAGCACGTCGCAGAACACGGGCGTGGCGCCCGCCAGCGCCACCACCTCGGCCGTCGAGGCGAAGGTCATGGCCGGCACGATGACGGCGTCGCCGGGGCCGATGCCCCAGGCCATGAGGACCAGCAGCAGGGAGTCCGTGCCGCTTGAGCAGGTCACGCAATGCCGGGCGCCTGCCATTTCGGCCAGGCGTTTCTCCAGTTCCGCGACCTCGGGCCCCATGATGAAGCGGCCGTGGTCGAGGACCCTGGCGATGGCCTGGTCGATACTGTCGCCCAGGCGCGCGCGCTGGGCCTGCAGGTCGATGAAGGCGATGGGGGCGTCGGAAGCAGCGGTCATGCGGTGATTTCTTTCAGTGTGCCGGTGTCGGTGACTTTATATTTACGGCCCTCGCGCGGGCAGGTCAGGTCGTCGCCCAGGCGCTCGCCGGCGTGGCTGACCCAGCCGATGCGCCGCGCCGGCACGCCGGCCATCAGGGCATGGGCGGGCACGTCGGTGGTGACGACCGCGCCGGCCGCGATCATGCAGTAGTCGCCGAGCGCGTGGCCGCAGACGATGGTCGCGTTGGCGCCGATGGTGGCGCCGCGCCCGACCGGCGTCGGCAGGAAGTCGTCCTTGCGCTCGACCTCGGCGCGCGGCGTCAGCACGTTGGTGAACACGCAGCTCGGCCCGCAGAACACGCCCTGCGCCAGGGTTACGCCCTTGTAGACGCTGACGTTGTTCTGGATCTTGCAGTTGTCGCCGATGGTCACGTCGGGCCCGATACTGGCGTTCTGGCCGATCACCACATCCTTGCCGATGGTCGTGCCCGGCAGGACGTGGGAGAAGTGCCAGACCTTCGTGCCTGCGCCGATGGCGACGCCGCCGTCGACCACCGCCGTCTCGTGAACCCTGGCGCCGGGGAAGCGGGCGTCGTCCGTTCCCTGGCCCGCCGCGTCGCGCGTCGCCGTCATGTCGTTCTCCGCCCTCTCCAGTACGCTCAAGACCCGCATGCCCTCGGCGCCGTCCGTGCGCGGCCGCTCGCCGGTGGCCATGCAGTGCAGGAAATGCCCGCATTCGGCGGCCAGCGGCTCGCCCTCGATCAGCGCCACCGCCTCGGCCTCGGCCTTCTCGGGCGTCGGGATGCCGTCCTTCCAGTCGATGCGGTGGGGATAGATCAGCAGCTTGCGGTCCCAGGGCTCGCCGTCGTTGAACACGGCCATGGCCCTGTCGCCGACCGCCACCAGCTTCTGCTCCTTGAACGGATGCAGCCAGGACACGAAGACATGGGCCTGCACGCCGCCGGGAAAGCTCAGGTGCGTGGTCGTCACGTCGGCGATGACCTCGTGCAGGTAACTGCCGCCCTCGGCGCGCACGGCCGTCGGCTCGGCGCCGACCAGGGCCAGGATCATCGAGATGTCGTGCGGCGCGAAGGACCACAGCGCGTTCTCCTCGCGCCGGATCTTGCCCAGGTTCAGGCGGTTGGAATAGAGGTACTGCAGGCGGCCGAGGGCGCCTTCCGCCACAAGCGCCTTCAGCTTCAGAAAGGCCGGGTGGTACTGCAAAAGGTGGCCGACCATGAGGATGCGCCCGGCCGCCTCGGCCGCCGCCAGTACGCCCTCGGCCTCGGCGACGGTCAGCGCCAGGGGCTTTTCCACGAACACGTGCTTGTCGGCGGTGAAGGCCTGGACGGCGAGCGCCGCATGGGCCTCCGCCGGGGCGGCGATGACCACGCCGGCGATGGCCGGGTCGGCCAGGATCTCCCCGTAGTCCCGGGCCGGCACGCCGTAGGTTTCCGCCATGGACCGGGCAAGCGCCGCGTCCGCGTCGGCGACGGCGGCCAGCGCGCCCAGGGCGTGGAAGTTGCGCACGTGGTTCCTGCCCCAATGGCCGCAGCCGACGACGGCGACGCGGGGCGGCTGTGTATCGGAGGACGTCATGCGGGGCCTGTCATTCGGTTTCGGCGGAAAGGGTCACGGCGGCGAACACGCTGTTGGTGCCGGGGCAATGGACAAACTCGTGAATGGTGCCGGCGGACGCCAGCAGCGCCCTCAGCCTGTCCTCGGTGAAGTAATGGAAATGCAGGTCGTCGAGCGGCCGACCGGCGGCAAGCGCGCGCTCGCGGCGGGCGAGCGCCCAGGCCACGCGCGGCCAGGTCAGGATGGCGAGACCCAGAAAGGCCAAGGTGCGGGTCGGGAAGGATCGGTTGTTTCGGCACAGGTCGGCAATCCGGACGGACAGGTCGTTGCGCGCGATCAGGGGCGAATCGTGCAGGCCGCACCAGATGACCGCGTGGCCGCCGCCGGTGATCTTGGCGGCGAGGGCCAGGGCGTTCCTAGCATCCTCGAAGTGATCAAGCGAGGTCGCAAACAGCGCCAGGTCGAATTTTTTGTCGAGCGGACGGACCGCCAGATCCTCGAGCCGCCCGCGGATGAAGGGATAGTCGCGTTGCGGATTCTCGTCCAGCGGGTCCAGCCCGACGTAGGCCGGCGACCCCGCGATGTTGCGCACATAGGGCGGCAGGGCGGTGCCGATGCCGCAGCCCAGGTCGATCATGGTCCGGGCGTCCCAGATTCCCGCCCATTTGGCGATGAACCCTTCGAACGCGGCCATGACATGGAGCGTCGATGGCGGATAGTCCTGCGCCTGATGATGCCGGCGGTACTCCTCCAGGGATGCCTCGGTGATCCGGCGCCATTCCGCGTCGCCGGCGCCGGAAAGCCGGAGCGTCCCTCCGGCGTCGAGGAGCCCGGTGATATTCAGCGGCGTGCCGTCCGGTTCCGTCATTGCTGCCTCACGCGGCGAAATCGACCTGATGGATTTCCGACCAGCGGATCAGGTTCGCGGCCAGCCAGACCTGTTGCGGTATCGGCCCGCCGTCGGTCATCAGGGCGTCGACGCGCCGCGCCAGGACGCCGTGATCGAGCGCCGGCACGGCGCGTGCGGCGTCGCTGTCGATGAGGGTCCGAAGCCAGCCGCCCGATTCGCGCAGCCAGGCGTCCTGCGGCGTGATGAAGCCGATCTTGTCGCGCCGGTCCAGGATCGCGTCGGGGACCAGGCCGCGCATGGCGGCGCGGAACACGGACTTGGTCTCGCCCCGGCCGGAGATCAGGCATTCCTCGGGCAGGGAGTAGACGAAATCGGCCAGTTCGGGGATCAGAAAGGGCACCCGGCTTTCGACGGCGTAGGACATGGAATTGCGGTCCTGATAGCGCAGCAGGGCCGGCAGCACGCGGCTCTGCAGACTTTCCGCCAACTCGTCCACGAGCACCCGGCCGCCTTTCGGCTGCTGGGGCGCGCGGGCGGCGACGCCTCGGGCCGCCAGCCAGCGGCCGTCCATCCAATCGGGCACCAGGTCCTCGCCGACCAGGCGGCGGGCGATGCCCTGCAGGCCGGTGGGCAGGATGAACCGCGCCGCGCGGGCAAGCATGCCGAGAGGGCCGGCCTGGTCCGTCGCCGCGCAGAGGAACCGCGCGGCGCGCATCACCTCGCCCCGGCGCAACATGCCGGCCAGGCGCGCCGCGAGGAAGGGCACGTAGCCGGCGAGGATCTCGTCCGCGCCCTGGCCGTCGAGCGTCACCTTGATCCCGGCATCCTTGACCAGGGCATAGACCCGGCTCTGGGCGAAGATGCTGGTCGATCCGAAGGGCTCGCCCTGGATCCGGATCAGCCCGTCGAGGCTTTCCGACAGGGCCGCCCCCGACGAGGTTGTCTTGTGTATGGTCGCCCGCGCGGCGCGGCCCGCCATGTCGGCCCAATGCGCCTCGTCATGGCGGTCGCCCGGGGCGGTGAAGCTGAAGGTGTGGAGCCGCAGGTCTTGCCCTTCGATCTCCCGCATGGCGCAGACCACGGCCGACGAATCGATGCCGCCCGAAAGGGCCGCACCCACGGGCACGTCGGCGCGCAGGTGCAACGCCACCGAGTCCATGAACAGGCGGCGCAGTTCGCGGGCGGCCTCGTCGAAGGTGATGCCGGACGTGACGTCCGTGCGCGGCCGCCAATAGGTTTCGGGCGCGGGGGCCGCGACACGGTCCAGGTCGATCACCGCGAACGACGCCGGCGGCAGATGATGGATCTCGCGGAACAGGGTCCGCTCGCCCCGGTCGGTCAGGCCGAAGCGCAGGTAGTCGTAAAGCGCCTGCGGTTCGACGGCGCGGGACAGGCCCGTCAGTTCCAACAGCGCCCCCGGCTCTGACGCGAAGGCCAGGTCGCCGCCGCGCAGGGCCCACATCAGCGGCTTGATGCCGAAAGGGTCGCGCGCAAGGGTCAGGGTTCCGGCGACAGTGTCCAGGAACGCGAAGGCGAACATTCCGGTCAGACGGGGCAGGGTCCGCGCCACGCCCCAGCGGCAGAGGGCGATCAGCAGCACCTCCGTATCCGACTGGGACGCGAAGACCGTGCCCTCGGCCTCCAGCTCTCGGCGCAGTTCCAGGTAGTTGTAGATCTCGCCGTTGGTGATCAGGACATGGCGGCCGTCGGGCGTCGCCATGGGCTGATGGCCGCCCGGTCCCGTGTCGATGATCGACAACCGCCGGTGGGCGAGGCCGATCCGCGCGTCGGTCGGCAGAGCTGCGCAATGAGGGGCATGGGTGACGCCGCCCTCGGGCGACCATGCCGCCGCCCCCTGGTCGTCGGGCCCGCGGTGGGCGATGGCCGCGGACATGCGCGCCAACTCTGCCGGATCGACGCTGCGTCCGTCCTTCGCGACAATGCCCGCGATGCCGCACATGGCGCCTAGGCCGCCCCCCAGCGGCGGCGCCAGGCCTGGAACATCAGCACGCACCACAGCTCCGTCGTGCGGTTGCGGGTGCCCGCCAGGTGCTCGGCCCAGGCATGGCGGACCGGCGCCGGGTTCAGCAGGCCGCCCTCGGTCAGTGCCTGGGGCGACAACAGGTCCTCGGCCCAGTCGCGCAGCGGTCTCCTGAGCCATTTGTCCACGGGAATGCCGAAGCCCATCTTGGGCCGCTCGGTCAGGGCCGGCGGAACGTAACGGTCGAGCACGCGGCGCAGGATCCATTTGCCCTGGCCGTCCCGCACGCGCAGGCGGCGCGGCAGGGACCAGGCGAACTCGACCACCCGATGGTCGAGCAGCGGCACCCGGGCCTCCAGCGACACCGCCATCGAGGCGCGGTCGACCTTGGTCAGGATGTCGTCGGGCAGGTAGGTCAGGCTGTCCAGCATCTGCATGCATTCCATGAAGGCGGGCACGTCGTCGCGCGCGCCGTCGTCCCAGGCGACGGTCGGCGTCTCTTGTGCGCCCGGCACCAGGGCCGACGGATCGCGCCAGGCGGTGATCAACCTGCGGTAAAGCGCCATGTCGTCGGGCTGGGCCAGGACGTCGGCGAGCTTGTGCACCTTCTGGCCGGGATGGCTCGGCAGCCTGGATGCGGGCAGGACCGCAAGCAGCCGGTCCCACGCTTCCTCGCTCAGGGCGTGCAGCCCGCAGGCGGCCGCGCGGCGAAGCGGGCGCGGCAGCCAGCCCGTGCGCCGGCGCAGCAGGTCGCCCCAGGCATAGCGTGTGTAGCCGGCGAACACCTCGTCGCCGCCGTCGCCGGACAGCGCCACGGTGACGTGCCGGCGCGTCAGGGCGGACACCAGGTAGGTCGGGATCTGCGACGAGTCGGCGAAGGGTTCGTCATAGAACTCGGGCAGGCGCGGGATGACGTCGAGCGCCTGGCCGGGATCGACGTAAAGCTCCGTATGGTCGGTGCCCAGGTGGCGGGCGACGGCGGCCGCGTGGGGCGCCTCGTCGAACCCGTCGACGTCGAAGCCGATGGAGAAGGTCCTCACCGGGCGGTCGCTGTGCGCCTGCATGAGGGCGGCGACGGTGGAGGAATCGATGCCGCCCGAGAGGAACGCGCCGAGCGGCACGTCGGACACCATGCGCCGCTTCACCGCGTCGCCGATCAGCCGGTCCGCCTCGTCCACGGCCTCGGCGTCCGTCAGATCGCGGGGCGACCGCTGGCCCTCGCGGGCGACGCGCCGCAGGTCCCAGTAGCGCTCGATGCGCGCGGCCTCGCCGGCGCGCTTGACCAGGAGGCATCCCGGCTCCAGCTTGAAGACACCTTTGTAGATGCAGGCCGGCGCCGGCACGTAGTTGTGGCGCATGTAGGCGGCGAGCGCCGCCGGGTCGACCTCGGCGCGGAATCCGGGATGGGCGTGCAGCGCCTTCAGCTCCGACGCGAAGAGGAACAGCCCGCCCGCTTCGCCCCAATACAGCGGCTTGATGCCCAGGCGGTCGCGGGCCAGGACCAGGGTTCGTGTCTCCTTGTCCCAGAGCGCGAAGGCGAACATGCCGACCAGCCGGTCCACGGCGGCGCGCACGCCCCAGCGGACGCAGGCTTCCACGATCACTTCCGTGTCGGAATGGCCGCGGTAGTTCGGGGCGTGGCCCGCCGCCGCCAGCTCGCGGCGCAGGTCCTCGGCGTTGTAGACCTCGCCGTTGTAGGCGATGACGTAGCGCCCGCAGGCCGAGGCCATCGGCTGCGCTCCGGCCGGGCTCAGGTCGATGATGGACAGGCGCCGGTGGCCGAGCGCGACGCCCGCCGCGTCGTCGGCCCACACGCCGTCGGCGTCCGGGCCGCGATGGGCCAGCGTCGCGGCCATGGCGCGCGCGGTCGCGTCGAGCGGCACCGTGCCGCGCGGGTCGAGAAATCCGGTCAGGCCGCACATGGCCGCGTCAATCGGGCAGTGGCCCGGAAGGCCTGGAATTCATAGAGGGCGCACGAATGCATTAAGACGGTTCCCCTCGGGGGCATGACGTGCGGTCGCCCGACGGTCTCGCGTCCGGCGTGACCATATTGAAGAACCGATGGTGAAAACCGGCTGAAAAGGAACGCATGGACGTCAGCGGCGCGTGACCGCGATCGCCCGCAGGAGCCGTTCCACGCGGTCGACCTCGCGCGGAAGATTCGCTTTTTCGGAAACCAGTTGAAGACCGCCGGCGACGATCGTGTTTCGCAGATTGTCGTCTTCCAGGATGGCGATCAATCCCTCGGCGATCGCGTGGGGGTCGTCCTTCGAGATAAGACAATCCTTGCGATCCGTGAAGACGTGGCGGATGTCGGGAATGTCGGCGATCAGAACCGGCGTCTCGCAGGCCTGGGCTTCCAGCACGGTCTGCGGCGTGCCGTCGGTATAGGCCAGACTGACGACGATGTCGGCGGCGGACAGCAGGCCCGCCATGCGGTCTTCGCCCAGCGCCGGGACGAACTTGACATGGTCGGCAACGCCCAGGGTCTCGGCGATTTCTTCAAGGGTTTTCCGGTATTCCTTATCCTGCTTGAATTCCGACAACGCCAGGATCGCGTCGGGATACGTCTTCATCACTTCGGGCATCGCCTGCACGGCCAGATGCTGGCGATAGAGCTGTTCCAGCGGCCGCGGGCTGAGCACCACCGGGGTGGTTTCATCGGCGCCCCACTGCGCGCGCCACGCCCGGCGCGCGGCATCGTCGCGGTGATGGTTCCTGGGGTCGATTCCCCACAGGACCTCCGTTATCCGGTTCCCGGGGATGCCCAGGTCGCGTGCGGTCTGCGCCAGGTAGGGGGATTTGACCGTGATCACTTCGGCCGAGCGAAGGGCGAACATCGTCAGCCAGGCGCGAAGCCGGCCACGCCGACCCGTGGCCTCGATCAGAACGTCCGACCCCATGGCGTTGACGGCGAACGGCCGGCGAAACAGCAAGGCGGCCAGCCAGCATTCGTACTCCGCCGCATAATGAGCGTAGAACACGTCGGCGCGCTGCCGGTAGATCGCCCAGGCCAACGGTAACACCATGAGCGGCTTGTTGAGGAATTCAAACGGGGTCTTCAGGCTGTGCGGAACGATCACGGGCAGTTCCGTCGTCGAGCCCGCGGTGCGTGAAATCATCGTTACGCGATGGCCTTGGCGCGACATCGCGCGTGCGCGCGTAACGACGTGCGTGTCCCGGGCCGAACCGAGAATGCAGATGTCGAGCGTTCCGTCCGAGGCCGTGGCGGCTTCACGAAGCAAGGGGGCATTGCGCAGGCGGACCGATCGAATGCCTTTCTGCAGAAACCGCCATGCCCGGGCAAGCCGGGCATAGGACGGATATTCCGTGTGGTGGCGGACCGGCGCCGACAGGATTTCCTCAAACTCCGTCTCGGTGAGTTCGAGCTTCTTGCGTACGAACTCCTTGTCTTCCGCGAGTTCCTCCGGCGGATACATGGGTTTTTCCAGCTCGGCCAGTGCCTGATCCCGGGTCATCTGCTTGGCAAGGATGAGGCTGGAAAGGTGGGCGCGGCGCTTGTCGTAACCGAATCGTTCCGGCAGCCAATAGGCCTGGAAGAACTTGGTGAACCGGGATTCGAAATGCTTGGCGCCGTATTCCTGCCAGCCGATTTCGCGGGCCAGTTGGGCCTTTGCCCGGTCCTTGTTGTAATCGACGAAGTCCAGGGGATTGACGATCTTCATCCCGGGCAGAAACCTGAACGGCGCCAGGCGGGCGTACAGGAAACTGCGGAACACCGACATGATCGGCAGCGTCCGGAGCGACCGTGTCCCGAACCGGCGGTGGATGGCGCGGATGTGCTTGTCGTCCCGCGCCGTGTATTCCCAGGACTCGGGCAGCACGCTTTCCGTCGCGATGTTGTGGCCGGACAGGACGTAGCGAATTTTGTTCTCGGCGGTGAAGCTGAACAGCTTGGCGAAGATGGCATGGTCCTGGGGCGTATCCTGGTTGGCGACGCCGGATTTCAGGAAGGCGACCTGCAGGTCGCGCATTTCCTCCCAATCGATGACGAAGGTATAAAGGTCGATATTCAGCTTCTTGACCAGATTTTCGATATTGCGCACGGCGAAGGGAGAGTTCCAGCCCGTGTCCACGTGCACCGCCAGCGGCCGCAGGCCCCATTCCTTGGCCGCGAGATAAGCCAGATACGAAGAATCCGCGCCGCCTGACAGACCGATCGTGCAGTCGTATTCGCGCCCCCGCCCCCAGGCCTTGATTTCCTCGACGAGGGCATCCAGTCGGGGTTTGCCGGCCTCTCCGGGAAACCACTCGGTCGCGACGACCTGATCGAAATTGCGGCAGTGGCTGCACACGCCGTGTTCGTCGAACGTGATTTCCGGATCGGAGGTATCCATCACGCAGCGCGAGCAGACTTGGTAGTGGGCTTGGCTCATTTACTGTTCCGGTGAAAAGATGGCGCGAAGTTCGTCCTCGCTGGGATAGCTGACCAGGACGGCCCGGTGCTTTCCCTGAAACACGAAATAGGCCCCGGCGGACACCGCCGCGGCACCCGCGGCCACAGCGGCGCGGAAGTCCTGCGGGCGGCCGGCCCCGCCGCAGGCGACGACCGGGACGGAGACGGCTTCCGAAACCTCGCGCACCAGCTCCAGGTCGTACCCGGTCATGGTGCCGTCGCGATCGATGGCGTTGATCAGGATTTCACCGGCGCCCCGCGATTCCATTTCCCGGGCGAATTCCGCCGGCCTGCGGCGCCGGGCCTTGGTGCCGTTGTGGGTGCAGACATCGTAAGCGCCCAGCATCCTTCTCTTCGCGTCGATGGAGACGACGACGCTTTGCGATCCGAACAGACGCGCCGCCTCGTCGATCAGGCCGGGCCGATCGAAGGCCTGGGCATTGATCACCGCCTTCTCGGCGCCCAGGAAGAACAGCTTCTTGATCTGCTCGACGGACGTGATGCCGCCGCCGTAGGCAAAGGGCATGAAGCATTCCGAGGCCAGGTCTTCCAGGAAATCGAAATTGGGGCCGCGCCCCTCGGCCGTGGCGCCGATGTCCAGGACGACGAGTTCGTTCGCCTCCTTCTCGTTGAACAGGCGCACCGTGTTCATCGGATCGCCGACGTAGACCGGGTCCTTGAACTTGACGGTCTTGTAAAGACCGCGCCCGCGCAGCAACAGGACGGGGATGACCCGGGGCCAGTTCATTCAGGCGTTCTCCGCGAAATTGCGCAGCAGCGCGGCGCCGAACTTGTGGCTCTTCTCGGGGTGGAACTGCACGCCCCAGATGTTGCCTCGCGCGACGGCAGCGGCGAACCGGCGGCCGTAGTCGCAGGTCGCGGCGACGTCCTCCGCGCGGTCGCATTCCATGAAATAGGAATGGACGAAATAGAAGCGGGGTTCGGCCGCGCCGCCGCCGAACATGGGGTGGCCGGCGCCGTCGACCTTGGCCGGCGAAACCGTGTTCCAGCCCATGTGCGGAACCTTGAGAACCCGCTCGCGGGGGAACCGCACGACGTCCATGTCGATCCAGCCGAGCCCGGGCAGGGTGCCTTCCTCGCTTTTCCGGCCCAGCATCTGCGCGCCCAGGCAGATTCCCAGGATCGGCTTCCGCGCGTCCAACGCCTGTTCGTTGAGGACGTCCGTCAGGCCGCTGGCGGCGAGCGCCCGCATGCCCTGATCGAAGGCGCCGACACCGGGCAGCACGATCTTGTCCGCCGCGCGGATCGCTTCGGCGTCGTCGGTGATCTGGGCCGCGGCACCGACCTTGCGCAGCATGTTCTTGATGGCGCCCAAATTGCCGACGCCGATGTCGACGATGGCGATCATGCGTCCGTCGCTTCCTTTTCAGTGGGCACCGAGCCGCCCACCGGGCGGCGTGCCGAGCCGGCCACGCCGTTGGAGCCGAGCCGTACGTCAATATGCTCCAAGCCGCAGTCGCGGTGCCACCGCTCGAACACCGCAGGTGTCTGCGGCAGGTCGTAGCGGGGCGACAGCATGTCGAAGCTGTCCAGATAGGCCCATTCCTTCAAGGTCGCGTCGTCCGCGCCGGGCATGTCGTCAATGGTGTCGGCGATCAGCAGGCGCCAGATGACGGCCTGGCCGAAGGGCAGATGGCGGAGCGCCCGCACCAAGGGCCACATGAAGGAGACATAGGCCTTGCACCAGCGATAGAGCCTTTCCGGATCCATGTCGCGGGTAAGAGGGCGCACCCAGTACCGCGTGTTCAGCCAGTAATAGGTCAGAGACTTGAGATAGATGTCCGTGGCGAGCTGGCCGCCGGGCCTGAGGTGCGGGACCAGCGCCTTGAAGGCGGCCTCCGGGTCCGGCGTATGTTGCAGCACGCCGTAACACAGCACCCGGTCGAAGGCCCCCCTGGGAAACGGCATCGCGTAGATGTCCGCCTGGACCAGCAACAGATTCGGGTCGGCGCCGTTGGAATCCCGGTTGGCCTCCACGGCGTCCGAATAGTCGAAGGACACCACGGTCGCGCCCGTGCGCAGAAGCGACTCCGTGAACCGGCCCGATCCCGACCCCGCCTCCAGGATGACCTCACTGTCCATCCGCCGCGGCCAGCCCGAATACTTGAACAGCCTCTCCTCGGACACCTTGTGCCCCGATTCGGAATCATATTGGGTTCGCGCATGCAGATTCCACTCGAAGCCGAAGTTGCGCGCGTAGTTCTCCGACGACACGAAGCGCGGCACGAAGTCGACGATGGGATAGGCGGGTGCCGCCGCGCCCCCGCCCTTGGCCACCAGGCGGCCCGACCGCACGCGACCGTCCTCGATGATGCCGTCGGCGATCGCCAGTTCCGCGCCGCTCATCGGACAGCGCAGCAGGTTCAGGTGTTCGGGTCTCATGGTGCCGGGGGCGTCAGGCGTGCTGCACCCGCCGGCACGACGCCGACAGCACCACGCAGATGAACAACAATGGTCCCACCGCCAAGGCCCGGCCGAACCAACAAATGGCCTTGCCCGGACTGGCCGTGCGCAGGGACAGTAACGTCATGCGCAAGCACGTCAAGATCAGATAACGCCGCAGGCCCGCCCGCACTGCGGACGCCAGGCCGCCGCGCGCCAGGATGTCGCGGAACGCGGCCGCCGCCTCCCGGTGTCGACGCGCCTCCCATTCCGGGCGCTGGGTGATCTGGCCCGCGTGGACGCGGACGGCGACCAGCGGTTCCGGCAGGGCCGCGAGCCCGTGGGTCTCGGCCAACCGAAAATAAAGCAGATAGTCCATGCAGTAGGCATAGGCCTCGTCATAGCCGCCGATATCGAGGGCCGCCTGCCGGCGGAACATGATCGACGAATGGGCGAGGATGCTCGAACGCGCCAGGGCGCTCACCAGCGCGTCGTGATCCGGGGGCGGGACGGGCCCCGGCGTGCCCGGCAGGGGAACGCCGTCGCCGAAGTCGGTCCATGCGCTGGCCACCAGGGCCACGTCCGGATGCGCGGCGAGGAACCGCGCCTGTTTTTCAAGCCGCTCCGGCATGGCGATATCGTCGGCATCCAGGCGCGCGATGTAGTCGCCCCGGGCGGCCGCCAGACCCTTGTTCAGGGACTGGCTCAGGTTCAGCGTATCCGGATTGCGAAGGTGGACGATCCGTTTATCGTCATAGGCCGCGATGATCGCCGCCGTGCCGTCGGTCGAGGCGTTGTCGACGATCAGGAACTCGAAATCCTCGAACGTCTGGGCCAGCACGCTGTCGATCGCCTCGGCCAGGTAGGCCTCGCCGTTCAGGACGGACATCAGGACGCTGACTTTCGGGGACGTCATGACGCGTGCATCGGGGCCAGAAGATCCGCGGCCAGGGCCTGGTCCAGGGGCCGCGGCGACCAGTCCAGCAGGCGCCGCGCCTTGGCATTGTCGCCGAACGAGACGGGCGGCTCGCCCGGCCGCATGGGCCGCGCGCCGAACCGCAGCAGCGACGGTTCCGCACCCATCATCGCCGCCAGGCGGTCCAGCAGGTCCCGCAGTTCCGTCGCCTCGCCGGAACAGACGTTGAAGATGTCGAAGCCGCCCCGCGCCAGGTCCGCCGCCAGGGCCAGCCAGGCGCGGCAGACGTCGGCGACGCCGATGAAATCGCGCCGCTGGCTGCAGGCCGAGAGGTCCACCGGGCGCCCGTGCCGCAACCCATCCATCACCTGCGCCAATAGTTTGGCTGGATTGTCCAGGCGGCCGAAGGGGATGTACACGCGGCCGACCCGCGTCGGCACGCCGGTGCGTTCGGCAAGGTCGCGGGCGCGATCAGTCTCCGCCAATTTGGCGCGGCCATAGGGGCTTGAGGGGATGCCGCCGGCATCCTCGCGATCCGGTCCGGGACCATCCGGGTATTCGGCGTTGCTGCCGGTGACGATCACGCCGCCGCCGGTTTCGGACATGGCGCGGTAGACGGCATCGAGGGGGGCCACGCTGACTTCGGCGGCCTTGACCGGATCGAAATCGGGCGAGGCATAATCCGCGTAGCCGACATGATGTATCCATACCTGCGGTGCGGCGCGCGCCGCCAGGGAGGCGACGGCGGCGGCGTCGGTGATGTCCAGTCGCAGCAGCGCGGCGCGCGCGCCGGCGAAGGCCAGGCGCTCGGCGCGGATGCCGTCGTAATCGCCGCGGGGCCGGCGATGCGTCGCCGTGACCGTGTGGCCGGCCCGGGCGAAGGCATGCGCCAGGTGGCAGCCGACGAAGGTCGAGGTGCCGGTGACGATGACGCGCATGATGGTCAGGTTCGGGCGGGCCAGTGGTAGGGAATGCGGCCGGTCTCGGCGGGCAGGCCGTCGGCCTCCGTCGGGTCGTGCGGCAGGCTGGCGCAGTTCGCCATCAGGGCCGGCGTGTCGCCGGCACAGGCGAAACCGGTCCAGATGCCGGGCGGAACGGTGACCAGGCAATAGGCGGCGACCACGTCAGGGCTCAGGACGATCTCCTGCACCGCGCCCCGCGTCGCGCTGCCGTCGCGGTCGTCGAACAGCGCCAGCCGGACGGTCCCCACGACGCAGCACAGGTTCAGGGTCATCTCGCGATGGCGTTTCCAGGCCTTCACCGCGCCCGGATCGACGGTGGTGAAATAGATCTCGCCGAAGGCCGTGAAGTGCGGCGCGTCGGCCCGCAGCATGTGCATGACGGCCCCGCGGCCGTCGCGGATAATGCTGAGGGGCGTGACGACGACGCCGTGGATCGCGGAGCCGGCCATGGTCACGCCGCGTCGTATTCGGCGATCTGGCGGCGGGTAACGTCGACCGGATCGGCGCCGCCGTCGACGGCCCGGTACCAGTCGACGGTCCTGGTGATGCCGGAGGTGAAGTCCCAGCGCGGGCGCCAGCCGAGCCCCTGTTTTGCCTTTGTGCTGTCGAGCATCAGCAGGGTCGCCTCGTGCGGCGCGTCGGGATCCCGCTGGACGCGGACCTCGCCCGCGCCCCAGGCGCCCACCGCGGTTTCCGCCAGCTCCTGTACGGGGCGCACGTTCTCGGGATCGGGGCCGAAGTTCCACGCCCCCGCCGCCGTGTCGTCGTCGGCAAGCTGCCGCACCGCCAGCGTCAGGTAACCCGACAAGGGTTCCAGGACATGCTGCCACGGGCGCGTCGCCGTCGGGTTGCGCACCACCACCGGCTTTCCGGCGCGAAGGGCCCTGATGCAGTCGGGCACGATGCGGTCCATCGCCATGTCGCCGCCGCCGATCACGTTGCCGGCCCGCGCCGTCGCCGCGATCAATCCGTCGCGGGCGCGGAAGAACGAATCCTGATAGCCGGAGAACACCAGCTCGACCGCGCCCTTGGAGGCGGAATAGGGATCGGGCCCGCCCAGCACGTCGTCCTCGTGATAGCCGTGCTCCCACTCCTTGTTGCGGTAGCATTTGTCGGACGTGATGAAGACGAGACACCGCACCGACGGCGTCAGGCGCACGGCCTCCAGCAGGTTGATGCCGCCGGTCACGTTGGTGTGGAAGGTTTCCATCGGTTCGGCATAGCTGCGCCTCACCAGCGCCTGGGCCGCCAGATGAATGATGACCTCGGGCGCCGCGCGCTCCAACAGCCCGGCCACGGCCGCGTAGTCGCGGATGTCGACGAAGTGCTGGTCGATGCGATCCGCCAGGCGCAACTGGCCGTACAGCGGCGCATCCTCCTTGGGCGGCAGGGCAAGACCCGTGACCTCGGCGCCCAGATCGGTCAGCCAGGCGCAAAGCCAGCTCCCCTTGAACCCGGTCGAGCCGGTGACGAGGACCCGGCGGCCCTTCAACTGGGAGAAGTCGGTCATCGCGTCACCTGTGCCAGCCACGGCGCCTTGCCGGCTTCGTAAAGGTCGTTCAGCAGGGCGAAGTCGCGGTAGGTGTCCATGCACTGCCAGAAGCCGTCATGCCGATACATCATCATCTCGCCGTCGGCGGCGAGCCGCCGCATGGGTTCGGTTTCCAGCACCTCGTCGTCGCGGCTGCCGTCCAGATAGTCGAAGACGCCCCGGTTGCAGACGAAGAAACCGCCCGAGATGCGCCCGCCCGTGGCCTGGGGCTTCTCGTTGAATTCGGTGACCGCGCCGACGTCGTCGTGCTCCATCTCGCCGAAGCGGCCCGGCGGCCGCACGCCGCACACGGTCATGATCCTGCCGTGGGACCTGTGGAAATCGACCAGGGCGGCGACGTCGACGTCGGCGACGCCGTCGCCGTAGGTCAGCATGAAGGCGTCGTCGTCGCCGATGTAGCGTTCGATGCGCTTGACGCGCGATCCCGTCAGGGTTTCCTCGCCCGTCTCGGCCATGGTGACGCGCCAGTCGATGCCGTTCTCCGCCCCGTGGAATTCGAGCGACCGGTCATGCGAGAAATCGATGGTGAAGTCGGCGACCCGCGTGCGGTAGTTGAGGAAGAAGTCCTTGATGGCGCCGCTCTTGTGGCCGAGGCAGAGCACGAAGTCCTTGTGCCCGGCGGCGGCAAAGCCTCGCATGATGTGCCACAGAATCGGATAGGGACCGATGGGGATCATGGGTTTCGGCAGGTCGTCGGAAACGCCGCGGATACGGGTTCCCTTGCCGCCGCAGAGGATGACCGTTTTCATCGTTCCATCACCTTGTCTGTCTGGGAAAACGTCGGAGAAGCGTTCTTTTCGGCACGGCCCAGGGCGGCGACCACCTTGGCCGCGTCGGCCGCGCTGAAACAGTCCGCCAGGGCGGCCTCGACCTCGGAAGGCCCGGGCCAGGCCCCGTCGTCGGCGATCTCGCCGAGGGCCGAGCGAATTTCCGCCGCCGTGTAAAGCCGCCGCGACAATCCATCGGGAAGCTTGTCGAACGAAAAGGCGCTGTCGCGTTCGACGTTGATCGCCCGCGCTCCGGTGGATACGCCCTCGAACGCGGCGTTGGTGTCGGTGTAGAGGATCGCGTCCGCGCCGTTCTTCAAAAGGTCGGCGACCGAGTGATCGACAAAGGTCACGCGCGGTCCGGTCAGGCCCCGCGTTTCAAGAAACCGCCGGATGCCGTCGCGGAACGACGGCGCGGTCGACGGATGGAAATTGACCGCCAGCTCCCAATCGTCCCCGGCCGCGGCGGCGGCCTTGGCGACCAGTTCGCAACATTCCTGGAAATCGACGCCGGTGGCGACGACCAACCGCCGATGCGTTCCCGTGCCGGGAACGCGGTTCAGGATGAAGGATCCCTGGCGGAACAGCCCGGCGTCGATCACGCGATTTTCCGGGGCGCCGGTGGACGTCAACTGCCGACGGCTGCGGGCGCCGTGGGTGAACACGACGTCGGGCCACCGCCCCTTGGCAACTTCCGCTTGTGACGGCAGCATGTTGAGATACATCTTGGAGAACGGCGACTGGTGGACGCCGGCGACCCGCGTGTCGGGAAGCGCCCGCCGGAGTCCGGCCCGCAGTCCCTTTTCCCACGTCTGGTTCTCATAGACGTGGCAGACGGCCCCGGGCCGGCAGCCGTGGCGCGCGAGAAAGGGCCCGATCTCCGCCATCAGGCGGGCGGTGACGGCGCGCCAGTCGAAACGTTCGCGCGCCAACACCATACGGGCGACCGTCCCCAGGGGCTGGCCGCCGATCGCCATGTCCGGCTTCGGCCCGGCGCGCAGGCGGACCGCATCCGCCGCCACCCGCCACAGGGCGCCGGTCGTCACGGCGTCATCCGCGACCATCGCCGCCTCCGCCGATGCGACCGCGTTCCTGTGAATCTCGTCGGCGTCGTAAATCCAGTCGAGCGGCAGGGCGACGTATCCGGCCGTGATCCCGGCGGCGCGCGCCTCGCGGGGCAGGGCGCCCATGTAATGGGCGACGTCGCGCGGTCCCCGGTCGGGAAAGTCGTCCGGCGCGCTCCAGGCGGCGAACAGCACGTCGCATGCGCGCAGGCGGTCCCAGTCGATCGGATGCCGCCGCCTGAGGACGCGCAGGCGGCGAAGCCGCGCCGCGCGGCGCAGGGCCGCACGCGCGAACCGCAGGAACGCGATGCCCTGGGTCGCGGCCCGTTCCGCACGGCGCCGGACGGCGCCGGGGCCCCGCCACCGGACCGGAACGCCGCGGCGGCGGGCCTCGGCCAGCAGGATATCGGCCAGGTCGTGGACCTCGACGATGAAGAGGTGCGATCCGCCCCGCTCCAGGCAGTCGCCGAACAGGATCAGGCGGCAGCACTCGACCGTGAAGGTCGACGACAGGGGCCCGCGTTCCGCCAGGTTGCGGCTCTCCCACCAGTCCCAGTCGCCGATGTCGAAGCGGTTGGCAAGATTCACGAACGAGTCCTCGTGACGTTCGGCGATGTCGTTCAGGCGCCGTCCCGTGTCGCCCCAAGACACCGCGGCGGACAGCCGTTCCTTCAACGCGCAATAGCGTTCGTAATCGTCGCCGAAGTACCAGGCCGTGGACCCGGGCGGGACGGCCGGCGCGGACCGGGCGAGCAGATGGCGCGCGTCGGCGATGGTGACCGACGGCGTTATGGCCGGTCCCCCCGGGCCACGACGAGCGGATCGCCCGCATTGTCGAGACCGTCGATGGCCGCCAGGCCCATGGCCAGGATGGCCTCTTCCGTGCTGCCGCCGATGTGCGGCGTCGCGACGAAGTCGTCGAGACCGATCAGAACGTTGTTCCCGGGCGGTTCGACGGCGAACACGTCGAACGCCGCCGCGCCGAGCCGGCCCGATTTCAGTTCGGCCGCCAAGGCCGCCTCGTCCACGATGGCGCCCCGCGCCGTGTTGATCAGGATCGCGCCCGCCGGCATCAGGGCCAGTTCGCGCGCGCCGATCATGCCCCGCGTGCTGTCGTCCAAGGGCAGGTGGATGGAGACGATCTCGCTCTCGCCGAGCAGGCGGTCCAGATCGGTCATCTCGACGCCGACGCGGGCGCAGAACGCCGCGTCCGTGCGGATGTCGTGGGCCAGGATGCGGCAGTCGAAGGCGCGGAGCAGCCCGGCCAGGTCCTTGCCGACGTTGCCGAGGCCGATGATGCCGACCGTGCGGCCGGTCAACTGCCGTCCCGGGATCTGCCGCCAACCGCCGCCGGCGACGACGGACAGCGACGCGGGTACCCGGCGGATCAACGACAGCGCAAAGCCGAGCGTCAGTTCGGCCACGGCGCGGCGGTTGACGCCCGCGGTCCAGCCCAGCTTCACGCCGCGCGCCCGCATGGCCTCCAGGTCGAGCATGTCCAGGCCGACGCCGTACTTGCCGACCACGCGCAGTTCCGGCACGGCGTCGAACAGGGCGGCGTCGAGTGGCTCGAGCGCCGTGATCGCCTTTTCGTGGCCCTTCAGGAAATCGATCAGGGCCTGGCCGCGCAGGTTGTCGCCGGCGTCATTGAAGGTCGTGTTGGGATAGCGGTCAAGCAACGCCCGGCGCAGTTCGGGGTGCTTGGAAAAGGACCGCGAGGCGACGGCGACGCGTTGGCTGTTCGGGGTCATGCGGGACGGACCTCTTCGAGGAACGTGCGGCAGGCCGACGTGAAGGCATCGTCGGCCGCATGGGTGACCTTGGCCAGGCGGCCGTCGGCGCCCGGCAGGATCATGGTGACCGACCCGGCGCCCGTGTTCTTCTTGTCCTTGAGGATCGCGCCGAGGAACGCATCGAACGGAACGGGATGGGATTGGAAGCCCTCGTAGTTCGCCGCCAGGGTCGGGCGCAGGCGGCGGAAGTGGTCTTCGCTGCCGTCGCCGACGCGCGTCGCGACGAAATTGGCCATGTCCATGCCGATGGTCACGGCGATGCCGTGCGGGATGGCGAACTCCGTCGCCGCCTCGATGGCGTGTCCGAAGGTATGGCCGTAGTTGAAGATGTTGCGCGGTCCGCGATCGAACTCGTCCTCTTCGATGTAGGCTTTCTTGATCTCAAGCGCGGCGCGAACATAACGCAGCATGACATCCGGTTCGGTGAACAGGCGGTCGTAGTCGGCGGCGATCACGGCGAAGCTTTCCGGGCCGTCGATGGCATGCACCTTGAGGATCTCGCCGATCCCGGACCGCACGTCCCGCGCGTCGAGGGTGGCCTGGAACGCGACGTCCAGATAGATCGTCCGGGGCGGCGTGAAGGTGCCCAGGATGTTCTTGGCGGCCGCCGAGTTGATGGAGCTTTTCGAGCCGATGCAGCTGTCGGCCTGGGCCAGCAGCGTGGTCGGGCAGAACGCCCATTCGACGCCGCGCAGCATCGTCGCCGCCAGGAAGCAGGTGATGTCCTGGATGATGCCGCCGCCGACGGCGACAAGCAGGTGGTCGCGGCGGATGCCGGTGGCGACCAGGTGGTCGACGTAGGCGGGAAACTTCTCCAGCGACTTGTTGGTCTCCGTCGCCGCCAGACGGAGCACGGACGGTCCGGCCAGCAGCGGCGCCAGGCGGTCGCCGTGCAGATCCGCGACCCGCTCGTCGACGATGACGTGCAGCGGGCGTCCGCCCGCCGCCAGCGCGTCCAGGCCCGCCGCCGCCCGGTCGCCGAACAGCACGTCGTAGGGGCCCTTGTGGGACCGGACGGTCAGACCGGCTCCGACGGCGTCAGACATTGGTGAAGCCCCCGTCGATGACGATCGTCTGACCGCTTATGTACGTGTTCTCCGGGCCCGTCAGCCAGGCGACCAGGGCGGCGATCTCCGCAGGCTTGCCGACGCGCTTCATCGGCACCTGAGCGGCCAGTTCCGCCATGCCGGCCTCGCCCAGGACCGTGCGCGTCATCTCCGTGTCGATGAACCCCGGGGCGACGCAGTTGGCGAGGATGCCGTCGGCGGCGACCTCGGCGGCCAGCGCCTTGGTCATGCCGTCGACGGCGAACTTGCTGGCGGAATAGGACGCCCGCTGGGCCTTCGAGATGACGCCCCAGATGGAGGCGATATTGACGATCCGGCCACCGCCGCGTGCCCGCATGCCCGGCACCACCGCGCGGCACAGCATCATGGGCGCGGTGACGTTGACCTGCTGGATGGCGGCGAAGTCGGCGGGATCGATCTCGGCAAAGGGGGCGATCCTGTTGATGCCGGCGTTGTTGACCAGGATGTCCGGGTCGAGCCGGGCGACGTCCTCGGCGAAGGCCGCGGTTGCCCGGACGTCGAGAAAGTCGCAGGCCAAGTAGGCGCCGCCGCCGGGCGCGTCGCCGCCCGGCCGGGTGCCGGTCACGGTGACGCGGGCGCCGTCGGCGGCCAGGCGCTCGGCGATGGCTCGGCCGATGCCGCGCGTGCCGCCGGTCACCAGGGCCGACTTGCCGGAAAGAGGCTGCGTCACTGAACCGGACCTCCCTTCGTCCTCAGTAGGTGCCCCACAGGGGGTCTTCCTTCATGGCGGTCTCGACGCGGGCCGCGTCCTCGCGCGAATCGACGGAATAGGACTTCCGCCACGGATAAGGGGCGACCTTCTGGATGTAGCCGTTGTCCATGATGCGGTTGCTGTCGCAGGCCTCGACCAGCTCCAGGGGCGATTCCGGCATGTTCGTGAAGGTCTGCAGGAAGTGCCAGCGGAAGGCGAAGATGCCGTAGATGCGCACGGCGCCCAACTCCGGCGAGAACTCCTTGCAGTAGGGAATCGGCGAGCGCGAGGTGTACAGCACGTCGCCGTTCAGGTTCCACACGACCTTCAGCGCGTTGGGGTCGCGATAGGTCTCCTCGTCGCGGATCGCCATGGCGAGCAGCGTACAGTCGGCCCTTGGGTCCTCCAGCAGCGGCCGATAGGACGCCTCGATCATGGCCGGTTCCATCATCGGCTCGTCCCCCTGGACGTTGACGACGATGTCGTCGGGGGCAAGGTCGATGCCGCATTTTCCCGCGGCCTCGGCCACGCGGTCGAGGGCCCGGGTATGGGTGTCGGCGGTCATGATGACGGGTGCGCCGAACTCCTTGGCGGCGCCGGCGATCTCCTGGTCGCAGGTCGCTAGGAACAGGCCGTCGAACTTGTCGAATTTTCTGGCCCGCTGGTAAACGTGTTCGACGAGCGGACGGCCCAGGATCGGGAACAGGGGTTTTCCGGGAAACCGCGACGCCTTCATGCGCGCGGGCACGATGCCGATGATCTTTGGCATGGATGTCTCCGTTTATTCCGATGCTTTTCTTTTTTCCGCGCCGGGCGCCGGCGTGCGGTAGAGGTCGGCGACGGGATCGCCCGTGCGGCCCAGGCGCACGGATTCCTCTCCCGGCGCGACCCAATCGCCCTTCTCGTCCGAGACGTAGAAGGCGTGCAGCAGGGCGAGCGTCTTCGCGGTCTCGTCGACGCTCATGGGATAGGGGGCGCCGCCGTTCAGGTCGGCCGCCAGGTCCTCGTACAGCCGGTAATGGCCGTTGCCGTAGACGCAGTCGGAAAAGTCCTCGCTGTTGGCCGCGCAGGCGTCCGGGTCCGGCGTGAAGATCTGCAGTTCGTTGACGGCGATGCCGCCGATCTGGGCCAGGCCCTCGCTGCCGACGACCGAGACCGAGGCCTCGAAATCGAGCGGCCGGGCTGAGGTCGTCACCTCGACCGTGCCGACGGCGCCCGATTCGAACTCGATGACGGCGACGGCCGTGTCCTCGACTTCGATCTCGGCGCCCAGGGTGCGCATCTGCGCGTTCACGCGCTTCACCTCGCCGCCCAGGTGGCGCAGCAGGTCCATGTGGTGGATGCCCTGGTTGGTCAGCGCCCCGCCGTCCAGCGCATAGGTGCCGCGCCACGGCGCCAGATCGTAGTAGCGTTGCGGTCGGCACCAGCGCACGCGCACGGTGATGATCCGGGGTTCTCCCAGTTCGCCGGCCTCGATTGCCTGGCGGGTGCGGACGACGGCCTTGTTGTAGCGGTTCTGGTAGACCGGGAACAGGCGCAGGCTCCGCGCCCGCGCCATCTCGTCCAGACGGTTCAGGTCCGAGAACCGCAGCACCGTCGGCTTTTCGAGGATCAGGTGCTTGCCGTAGCCCTCGAGGATTTCCGCGCCGTGCTCGAAATGCATGCCGGACGGCGTGATGACGGCGACGATGTCGATCTCCGGCAGGGTCGTCAGCATCTCGTGGTAGCTGGTGAACACGGGGATGTCGTCGCCCTCGATCCACTGTTCAGCGGTCTCCGGCTTGAGGTCGCAGAGGGCGGCGAGCCTGAGGCCTTCGGTCGCACGGATGGCGCGACAGTGATGGCCGGCGATGCGGCCGCATCCGACCAGGGCGACATTCAGAGGAGCTTCGTTCATCGTTGTTTTCCTGTTATGCGGCGGCGCGGATCAATCCCGCCACTTCCTCCATGATGTCCTTGGGCGCCATCGAAAACCGGCTGTATCCCGCGAGCACCGAGTTCGGGAAATCCCGGCGGTACAGCACGCGGTCCGCCAGGGCGGCATGGACGCCCGGGCCGTCGGCGCCGAAGGCGACGTGCATGAAATTGCCGTGCCCCGGCAGAACCTTGTAGCCCAGGGCGCGCATCTCGCCCACGAACCAATCCTTGCCTTCGTTGATCCGCGCGACGCTGGCGGCGACCGCGTCCGCGTGGTCGAGCATGTTCTCCAGCACGTTGGCGGACAGCGCGCCGATCTCGTACATCGGGCGCACCTTGTGCAGGATGCGGGCCATGTCCGGGTGGGCGACGGCAAGCCCGACGCGGCAGCCCGCCAGGCCCCAGGCCTTGCCGAAGGACCGCGTGACGATCAGGTGCGGATGATCGAGGACCCAGGCCGCGGCCGTTTCCGGATGGAACGGGAAGTAGGCTTCGTCGATCAGCATGACCGCGCCGGCCCGGCCGGCGGCGGAGACGATCCGCCTCCGGGTTTCCGCATCCACCACCGTACCGGTGGGACTGTCCGGATTGGGCAGGCAGACCAGGCGGGGGGACGACGACGCGATGGCGCCGATCAGGGCCTCGGCGTCCAGGTAGGGCCCGTCGTCCGAGGCAAGGTATTCCGCCGGCCGCGCGTCGGCGGCGTACATGCGGGCATAGACCGAATACATGGCGAAGGTCGGCGCCGTGTGGATCACCACGTCGCCCGGCGAGACGAAAGCCTCGAAGGTCGCCCGGATGGCGCCGTCGGAGCCGGCCGCCAGCACATGCTGGTCGGCGCCTCCCGTGCCCAGCGAGCGCGCCAGCTTGGCGTAGAGTGCGCCCAGGTCCGGATAGGTGTAGAGGGCGTGGCCATCGAGCGCGCGAAGGACGCCGGTCGTCACCTCGGCCAGCGCCGGGTCGATGTTTTCGTTGCGGTCGAGCCACAGGGCGCCCTTGGAGCGCGCGGCCTGGGAGGTCCAGTCGGGCCGGACCAGGGATTCGTCGCGGACGCCGGGACGGGGAACGGGAATGGATTTGGTCATTGGCGGGCGTTATCCCTGCTTCGACGCCGCGGCGAACAGCGCCGCGGGGAGATGGCATTCCAGGCGGGTGTCCGTCGCCGGCGCGTCGGTTTTGCCCCGACTCACGGAGAGCACCGCGAAGGCGAGGCGGTCGTAGGGCGTGATCGCCGTCTTCGACGGCGCACCCCAATAGCCGTAGGCGAGGATCCCGGCCGGCGCCGGTTCGAGATCCAGGAACAGACGCAACGCTTCGCCGCCGTTAAGCACCACATAGGGCGCGTTCTCGACGTCGCCGGCATCGGCGGCATCGATCTCCTCGGCCGGGACGATCGGCTGATAGCTGACCGCCGGATCGCGGGTTCCGGCGCCTTCGGTCAGGCGCAGGGAAACGACCAGCCGTCCGCCCGGCGCCACGCGGCGCCAGCAGGCGGCGACGATGGCGTCCGTCTCCACGTTCCAGTCGGCGACGGACAGCGAGGCCACCGTGTCGAAGGCGCCGTCGTCCAGCCACTCGCAGTCGACGATGTCCGCGCATTCGAACCGCGCGGGCGCGGCGAGCGCTGGCTGCGTCCGCGCCGCGTCGACGGCGCCGGCATTGATGTCCAGGCCCAGGTAGGAGGCGAGCGGGAATCGCTCCTCCAACGCGCGGCCAAGGCCGCCGACGGCGCAGCCGACGTCGAGCACGCGGCCGAACCCGCCGGGCAGCGCGCCGATACGGTCGAACACCCAGCGTTCCGAGGGATAGAACTCGTCCCAGCAGCGCCGGTGGGTCATGAAGTAGGCCGCCAGATGGGGCGTGCGGAACTGGATGTTGGCCATGGCGTCAGTCCAGGTTCCAGCGTGTCCGCCATTCGGGGTCGGCCTTGTAGATCCGGTAGACGAGGTCCATGGTCTTCAGCGCGTCTTCCGACGAGCCTTCCGTGATCGGCCGGCCCGTCCTGATGGCGTCGGCGAAGTCGGCGATCTCGTCGGCCCAGGACGGATCCGTGTTGTAGCGCGTCACCTGTTCCTTCGGGTCGCCCAGGTCGTCCTCGCCGGCATGGACCACGGTCAGGGTCTCGGCGCCGTAGCTCTTCGATCCGGACAGGATGCCGCTGAGGATCAGGGCGCCCTTCTCCAGCGTGATGTCGAGCGAGAAACGGTGGCGCCACTGCGTGGCGCTGGAATGCAGCATGCCGACGACGCCCGCCTCGGTGCGCATCAGGGCGTAGGCGTTGTCCTCGACGTCGTGGCGCCAGTAATCGTTGGAAACGAAACTGTGAACCTGGGTGAACTCACCGGCGAACAGGCGCATCAGATCGACCATGTGGATGCCCTGGTCGAGCAGGATGCCGCCGCCGGCGACGGCGCGCTCGGTCCGCCAGTCGGAATGCCTGCCGTAGCTGATGAACTGGGACTTGCCGTACACCCCGCGCATGTTGATGATCCGGCCGAACTGCCCGCTTTGCGCCAGCGCCAGGGCGTCGCGGACCGATTCGTGATAGCGATGGTTGAAGCCGTATTTCAACGCCTGGCCGGGGTGCGCCCTCTCCGCGTCGACGACGCGCCGAATGTCTGCCACGTCGCGGCCCGGCGGCTTTTCGCAGAACACGTGGACCTCCTTCTCCAGCCCGGCGATGGTGACGTCTGGGGCGACGTCGTTGGTCATGCACACGAACAGGGCGTCGAACTCCTGGGTCAGCAGGTCCTCGGGTGTACGGAAATAGGCGACGCCGTCCGCCATCCGGCCGCTGCCGTCGAAGGCCCTGTCGCAGACGCAGACGGTTTCAAGGTCCGGGTGGCCATCGATGAACTGTCGCCGCCGCTGTCCCACGACACCGTACCCGGCGATGGCGACGCGAAGCCGTCGCGCGTCCGTCGTCATTGCCGCTTGTCTCCGTCTTGGTCGGGTCGCCGGAACAGGTAGTTGTATATGTTGCCGAACGGCGTGCCGTCCAGATCCGGCGAGCGGCGCTTGCTGACCAGGGTCAGGCCCGCGGCCTCGATGTCACGGATGACGGCGTCCGTGTAATCGGGGCGGGCGGCGTCCAGTTCGATGGACAGGGACCGCAGGCGCGGGTCCGCCAGAGTGCGTTTCGCGCCGATGACGATCTTATCCTCGATGCCGTCGACGTCGATCTTGACGTGGTTCGGGAAGGGCGGGCCGAACTTTGCGATGAAGCCGTCCAGCGACATGCCGACCATGCCTTGTTCGAAGCGGGCGGTGAAGGCTTCCCCGTTGTGGTCGACGGCTTCCGCGAAGCTGGACAGCGCCGATCCGAAGCCCGTGTCCCTGACGTGGAACTTGTCCAGACCGTCGGTATCGTTGAGGGCAAGGCAATAGGCGTTCACCGTGTTCGACAGCCGGTTCTCCTCGATGTTTCGGTTGAGCAGAAAATAGTTGGCGGCCAATGGCTCGAACGCCAGGACGCGAGTCCGTCGATTGATCGCGGCGTAGACCGTGTACACGCCGACGTTGGCGCCGATATCGAACAGGACCTCGTCGTCGTCGAACGTGTCGATCCATTCGATGGTTTCGGGCTCCTTGGTCAGCAGCGTCTGGGCACGCCACAGGGGCAGGTCGCCCAGGCAGTAGAACCTGACGGCACCGCGCGGAGTGGGGATCTCCGCGATGACCTCGTCGAACCCGGCCGTGTTCATTCCCTGGCGCAGGATGCGCAACACGCGCCGCCGTCCGCCGGTGCCGAGCGGCCAAGTCAGCCCGCGGACCAACCCGACCAGAATGCACTTTATGATTTGCAGCATGAGGTCTTTCTTCGGTTCAATCCCGCGGACCTGAGATCAGGTCCCAGGAAAGCGGCGTGCCGCGAGCGATGTCGCGCGCGGCCGTGCGGCCCAGCACGCCGTCCAGGTGCTTCGGCGCCAGGCCGTATCCCGGACGGATGGAGCGCACGTTCTTCCTGGTCAGCACCGCGCCGGCAGGGATGTCGGCGACGGCATACAGCGAACGCCGGAACACGGTACTCGGCTCGGCCGCGCTCTGCCGGCCGATGCGCGGCTCGCCCAGGGCGGCCCACGCATTGCCGCAATCGGCGACCAGGGCACCCAGTTCCGCGGGTTCCAGGGAAAAGGCGCTGTCGACGCCGCCGTCGGCGCGGGACAGGCAGACGTGCTTTTCAACGATGGCGGCACCCAGACTGACGGCGGCGACGGCAACGGCAGTGCCCGGGGTGTGGTCCGACAGGCCGATAACCGCGTCGTAGCGGGCGGCCAGCTCCGGGATGGTGCGGATGTTCGACGCCTCGATGGGGGCCGGATAGGCGCTGACGCAATGCAGGAGTGCAACCTGCGCCGTGCCGGTTTCACCGAGCAGGCCCATGAGTTCATCGATTTCCTCGGGCGTGACCATCCCCGTGGAGATGATGAGCGGCTTGCCCGTCGCTGCCGCCTTCAGGATCAACGGCAGGTCCATGGCCTCGAACGACGCGATCTTGTAGGCGGGGCAGCCGAGTTCTTCCAGGAAGTCGATCGCGGTTTCGTCGAACGGGGACGAGAACATGGTGATGCCCCGTTCGCGGCCGCGCGCGAACAGATCGGCGTGCCACTCCCATGGGGTATGCGCCTCTTCGTACAGGTCATAGAGCGTGCGCCCGTCCCACAATCCACCCTCGACCGTGAATCCCGGCCCGTCGTGGTCGATGGTGATGGTGTCCGCCGTGTAGGTCTGCAGCTTGACCGCGTCGGCGCCCATCTCGGCCGCCATGTCGACCAGCGCCAAGGCGCGGTCGAGATCGCCGTTGTGATTGCCCGACATCTCGGCGATCACATAGGGCGGCTGACCGGGGCCGACGACGCGGCCGGCGATGGTGATCCGGTGTCTCATGTTTCGTTAACCGCGGCTTTGACGATGGCCCGGGAAACCGGCGTGAGGGCGACAGGGCAGCCGCAACCTACCGACGTCAGGGGCAGGACCATGATTTCCGTGTATTCCCGGTTCCGAAGGGCGTCGAACGCGGACATGACGCTCGCCGCGGAAGCCCGCAGATGGCCGCGCAGCACCACATCCGTCACCATCGCGTCATGATCCTCCACGATGACGAACGGCTCAAGCGGGAGGGCGACCTGATCCTCGGCAATCCCGATTTCTTCCCCCAGTTCCGTCAACAGCGCCCGTTGGAAATCGACATGGCCGTCGGGATCAATCGATGACGGGTCGACCGTGCCTGACGGGACGAATTCCCATTCGCCGGGGTTCTGTTCGACCCAGTCGCTTCTCCGGCCGACGATCACGCCGTCATCGCACTGCAGATATCCGGTAACGCTCAAGGGGCGGATGTCGAGTTGCCGGGTCAATCCGGGGTTCATCCGCTGTGCAATAAACCATCTGTATTCGGCGATGAAACCGGAAATGCTGCCGCCGGTTCTCTCCGCGACGCTGAACAGGTTTCCGTTGAACAGGGCGGGGCCTTTACGGCTCCGCGCCGCCTGCCAGAGCCGCTCGACTTCGGCAAGGAGCCGGCCTTCTGGTTGCGGTGCCCGCGAACCGAGCACGGCCCGGCAGGTGCCGGCGATCCTCTCGGCCGTCGGATCAGTCAATGCGGGCCAACATGTCGCGAAGATCGGAAATGAAATGCACGCCCGCGGGCCAATTCTCCCGGTTCGCCCGCGCGGCGACGACTGCGGTCCGCAGCCCCGCCGACAGCGACGATTGGGCGCCCTTGCGGGAATCCTCGATGGCCCAGGACCGCTCCGGATCGCAGCCGGTGCGGGCGAGCATCACGCGGTACGGTTCCGGGTCCGGTTTGCCCCGGGCCACGTCACCGCCGCCGACCACTTCCGCGACGAACGGGCGAAGTCCCGTTCGGTCGAGCCAATCGTCGACAAGGCGCCGGTCGGACGATGTCACCACTCCTACCGTCCAGTTCCGGCCATGCACCGCCGCCAACAACTCGCCGGCGCCGGGCGCGGGCGGCGCATCGGCGAGTCCCCTTCGGACGGCGGTCAGATACCGATTGCGGAGTGTCGGCACGTCGTCTTGAAGCTGGTGGGTTTCCTTCATATCCGCGACGATCACGTTCAGCGGCGGACCGTTCAGGCGATCGAACTCTTCATCGGTGGGACGTGCCCCGTGGTCGCTAAGGAACCGGGAATAGACGTTCCGCATGACATCCAGGCTGTCCGCCAGTGTGCCGTCGAAATCGAGGAAAAGCCCCAGGCTGTTCATGGGGTCCGTCCCATTCCGAATTTCCGCGTCCCTCAAAGCTACTTGCGACAGAAAAATAAACGGTTCTGCCCGAACATTCCGAAGCTGCTCGGGGTCCTGCCCGAGGCGGCGATATTCAACGTCGTTGCGAATTCCACCAGCGGATGCTCGTAATCGATTTCTCCGCCGTTCAATGCGGGCAGAAGGGCATAGAGCACCAGATCGTGCAGGCTGATGAAGTCCTCGATGTCGAGAACCTTCAGGCCGCAGGCCTCCTCCAGGTGGGGGATGACAACCTGCTCGTCCAGAAAGTGATTGAACGCCGCCGGGGTTCGAGGAGGAAGGCCCAGCACCTCGCGCGCCCAGTTCTGCTGCGCGTAGGACGTGGTGCTGTTCTCGATCATGACCAGATGGCCGCCCGGCGCGAGCATCGACGACAGCCGGGTCAGGGCGGTGCAGATCTGATCGTCGCTGCGGAGATTGATCAGGCAGCGGTCCGTGAAGATCAGATCGAATGCGTCCCCCAGGGTTAACGATGGATCGAGAACGTCGCCGACGACAAGGCTCAGGCGATTTTCGGACAAGCCGGAGTCGGCTCGCCTCGTTGCCGCCGCCTCGATCATTTCCGGAATGAAGTCCACGCCCGTGAAGCGCAGATCGGGAAACGCGGCGGCGAGGTGGAGGCAGTTCGCCCCGTTGCCGCAACCGATTTCAAGAACGCGCCCTTGGGGACGGGGACCCATCGCGCGGCGGAAAGCGCGGGTGAGCGCGTCCAATTCCAGCTTCTTTGCGGTCGACGTCTTGGTCGTCGCGCGCAGGTCGGTTCCGTAGGTATTGGCCCAATTGCGCCAGTGAGCCTTGATGTCGTCGCGATCCATCGTTCTAAAGGTCTTCCTATTCGCGTCCCGTCAGTTGAGGCACCGTCCGCCGGCGGCCCGCAGTGCGGAGACGGCAGGTTTGGCCTGTCGGTCGTCGACCAGCTTCGTCAGTTCGTCCCGCACACGGGTCTGCGGCGAGGTGCCGCCGACGTTGTAATAGTCGCGGCGAAAGCGGGTGAACTGCTCCGCATCCATGAAGTCGTTCCGCCTGATGACTCGATCGAAACGCTCGCGCAGGTCGATGTCGTCGTACACCATGACCGGATAGGGCGCGTAATCGTGCCACGCCGAAATCAACCGTCCGCCGTCGGGCAGGGCGTCGTAGATCAGCACCGGGATGCCGGCCGCGAGGCATTGGTCGCACAGCGAGGTGTAGCGGGCGACGACAAGATCGGCCATCGCGGCCAGCGTATAGGAACGATCGTAATGGTCGTATCGGTCATCGACGAAAAGGTTTCCGAGCCCGGCGAATTTGCGTCGTACCGGCTCCATCGCAGGCAGGTCGAGCCATGCGTTGTCCTTGCCCCGAACGACAAAAGCGCAATCGGGGTTTGCCTCGGCAAGTCCGGCGACCGCGTCGTAGAACATGCGGTTGCTCCGCCAATCGGGGCCATAGGCCAGGGCGTCGGCGAAGGGATCGGCGGGGCTGTGAAAGTCAAGCACGAGACAGACACGGGAGAAGTCCGCGAACCACTGTTCGCGCTCGGCGAGCGCCGCGTCCCGGTTGGCGGCGATCTTGGCGACGCGCGGGTCGCCGGTGACGACGATTCGATCCACATCGGCGTTCGGGTTTGCCTCGATCTGTCGTTTGACGAAATCGCCATGCACGAACAGGTCGTCGAAAAGAGGAACGAAGGCCTCGTGGAAGACGCTCATGAAACGTTCCTGCAGCGCCACAACCCTTATTCCAAGGGACTGCAGCGCGACCGTGCCGGCGCGCGGAAACAGGTTGTCGGAATCGATCAAGGCCAGCCGGGTCCCATCCAGCGCGCGCAAGCTGTCCCGGTAGGAGCGTACCTGAATTTCGATTTGAGCCAGGATCATCGCGCGCGCCAAGGCCGCCGGTCCGCCGGGGCGGCGGGCAAGATGGGACAGGACCGCCCGAAGCTTGTCGCCGATCGATCGCGGTGCCTGTTCCAGAAACGTCACCCGGACGCCGAGGCGCCCGTAATCCGCCTCGATTGCCGCCCGTTCCCTGTCCGACAACATCCAGGCAAGTTCCACCACGCGAAGGCGGCTTGGATGAAGCGGGCTTGCCGGATCATCGGAGAAATACTGGTTCTTGACGAACAGCCGGCCGTAGGAAAGCCCCTTGTGCACGAAGAACGCCGCGGGCGCGGGATTGGCCCGCGCGCGCTCCGAGACCGTGGCCCCTGTTGATGATCGGTGCCGCCAGATCGCCCGCAGGGCTCGTGCCCAGGTGCGGGGACCGCCGATACCCGCCGCCAGGCCGAAACCGGGCGGAAACAGGTTGCGGACCTTCGTGACGCCTTCGCGGGCGATCAGGGTTTCCATCGGGACCGGCCGGTGAAATACATCCGCCTTGACGCCGCAGGCGCGAAAGTACTCTGCCAGCGCGTAGGACGACGCTGCGACGGCAAGGTTGTTTGCCAATCCATCGAACAGAAGGGCGCGCGCCTTTCGCGGGTCGCCGGCCAAGCCCGGGACGCATTCGCAGAGCGAACCCAGGGCGGCCTGGAAGGACGCGCCGGCAACAAGCGCCTTCGCATACCTCGCGGTCACCGCAATGTCTGCATTGACGGTGAACCCCGGGCAGGCATGGTAGTCGACCCACTCGACACCAAACCGCCGAAGGCGGGCAGCGGCGGCTTCGGAGCGCATCGGGCCCACCGGCTCAAGGAATATGACGCGGCGCCCCAATGCACGGAAACACAATGCCGGAATCAGGCTGACCGGGCCGAGCCAGCGGAAGATGACGATCGGTCGGACGTGCGCCGTCATCGTCAGGTGTTCACCCAATTGTGCGGAACGGCGGAATTGATCTTGGCGAGTTCGGGGCGCGCGTCCAGAAGGGCCAGGATGTCGTCGAGGTCGAAATCGGGTTTGGTCGGGTAGAGCGCGTCGTAAATTGATTCAATCAAACGCAAGTCCTCGACTGTATCCAGGGTAAGGCGAAGGTCCGGTCGGGTCTGCTCCGCCGGAGCTAGCACATTCAGGAGACGGTAGTCCTCGGGATGGCGGTAGATGTGCAGGGTGACGTGCTCGCGTTCGTCCACACGTGTGGCGCGAGCATTGGCGCGCCCCAAGGCCTCGCGGTTGAAAATTTCGACATCCATGCCGATAGGGTAGGTGCGCTCCAACGTATTGGAGGCGTAGTCGGCCCCCGAGTGGAAGAGCGACTGCACCACGCGGTCGATGATCGCTGGATCGGCGAGTGGGCAATCCCCGGTGAGTCGGACGATGTGCGTGGCGGTGGTGTCGGCCACCGCGCCGACGAAACGCGAAAGGACATCGTCCTCACTTCCCCGGAAACAGGGTATTTGCAACTGTGAGGCCAGTGTGACGACTGGGTCGTCAGTCGGCTTCACCGTGGTCGCAATGATAACGCCGTCAAGCGTTTCGGCACGAAGTACCCGTTCCATCTGCAGTTGCAAAGAGGCGATTCCGCAGATCGGCCGCAGCACCTTTCCCGGCAGGCGGGTCGAGGTCATCCGGGCTTGAAGGACGGCTATGCTATGCAGTGTCTCGCGCGCCTTCTGTGGTGTCTGTCTGCCATGGCAGCAGATACGGATGACGTTCTAAAAACCGATACGATATGTCTCCGAACTCGATAATTTCCGGATGGTGCTCCTGCACAAAACGTCGAAACGCTTCTTGGTTTGCCTTTCCATCAGGAGGGGGCTCCTTTCCCGCAATGCGTTCGAACATTTCTTCGCAAAGGTCGGCAATTTCATCCTCGGTATTATCGACAACTTGAAGCCCTTGTTTCTCGTATTGTTCTAAGCGATAGAATTCACCGGCCCCGACATTGGCGACTTCAAGAAAATTTAGAATTCGGCCGTCTTTTCTGCGTTTCAAGAGTTTCGGAATAAACAGGTCGTTCCGTGTGATCGGCATCGTGAAGAGAGGGGCCATGTTGGCGGCCGCTACAGGTACGCCTGCCATGGTTCCAACCGCGTATAGACCTGACGAATTCGCGAGGATGAAGCGGCTCTTCAGACAAAGGTAGAAATCCAAAAGGGCATTGGACTGTTCCGTTGCATAGTCGATCACTCTTGGATGCCGGTCCGCTGGCAATGGCGGACTGCTCCGCGTTCCCATGCGAAACGCAAAACCTCCTTTGCGGGCGATCTGTTCAGCGGCTTTCAGGTAGGTCTCAACGCGAGAGTTCCTGAAATCGTGGTACTCTAACCGCTCATTCGGAAACCGCTGCTGGAAATATTGCGCGTCTCTGGAGTGGAATGCGACGAACCATGCGTCTCGGGGGATACCGATGCTTTCAAGCAGTTCAGCGCCTTGAGATTCTACGTTTTTCGGTAAGCCGAGGACCTTCTCGTTCCCTGAGAACGTGGCGTAGGCGTTATGCGTGTAGGGCGGTTCGACATATATACCCCAAGCCTCCATCACCGGAACGCTCGAGAGAACGAAGTCGAACAAGCGCGCATGTTCGATGATTGTCATGCATTCTGCATAGACGTCCCGGATATAGGCATTAGCGACCGGTGGGGTGAACACAACATAGGCGTGCCTTCCCTTTTCCGACTGCCGCAATAGCACTATCGACCCGAAATCATGGGCTAAGTGTCCAATTCGGTGCCCCTGGATACAAACGATCTTGACCGACACCAGCGGGCGGATGAGCCACAGTAACGGCATGAAGAAAACTGCTGCCAATGCCGAAAACCCGGCATAAGCCAACCGATGGAGGGCTTGCTTCATCTTTTTCATTTCGGAGAACAGGAGATCCTTTTGGTCAATCTTCGACCGTTCAGGTAAAGCACGTCGAGGTCAGAGCTGATGAAAAGACGGATTGCATCGTCGGCTGTTTCGACGATGGGTTCTCCCGGGCCGTTCAGAGACGTGTTCATGAGGACGGGCACTCCCGTCCGGGAATAGAACTCTTCTAGGACCCGGAAGTACTCGCCGTCGGACGCTGTTACCGTCTGTATACGCGAACTGCCATCGACATGTGTGATTGCGGGAAGCTTTTCAGGGTCCCGCACCATTGCGGTAAACAGCATGAACGGAGAGGGGATTGGCGCTCCTTCAAAGTAGTCCTGCGCTTGATCTTCCTGGACCACCGGCGCGAAGGGGCGCCAAAGTTCACGACCCTTGATCCGATTCACGCGCTCCCAATTCTCCTTAATGCCGGGATGGGCAAGGATGGATCGGTGACCCAATGCACGCGGTCCAGTCTCGCTACGGCCATCGAACCAAGCAACTACCTCATTTCTGGCAAGGTCGGTTGCAGCGACTGCCGCGGCATTGGGTGGGGTCTCGACGATAACGCTGGCCGCGAACTTTTCCAACGCATCGGCAATGACGCTGTCCGAATAGGCCCGTCCTAAGTAGGCGCATTCCCTCGCATCCATAGATCGTCGCGGTCTCGGCTCATTGAACACGTTGTGGCATACCGCGAGGGCTCCGCCAATCGAGAGCCCACCGTCGCTGACGGCAGGCAAGGCGGAAACTTCGCGAAACCGCGACCTGTTGAATATTGCTGAGTTTGCGGGACAGTTCAGGGCGACGCCGCCGGTCAAACACAGATTTTCCGTGGGTCGCGACATGGCGGCTTGCAGGTCGTATTGGATTTCGACCGCACGCAGGAGAACCTCCTCCAGAAGTTTCTGGGTACTCGCCGCCAAATCCGTATTGATTGGTGCAAGTGCGAGATCGGTGTTGCCCAGCGGTCCGAAATCGTAACCCAAGCGCCCGGCCTGGATGAAGCAGTGTCGAAGCCAGCGATAGAGCAGTGGATGGCGGTCATCATGAATCCAATCGGGTATCCGCACGCCATCCGGCAGCGGGTCTTCGGATAGTGGCGCGGAAAACCCATCGTGCCAGTTACCGACGAAAGCGGGGTCGAAAAACGTGGGCTTACCCCATGGAGCCAAGCCCATCAACTTGCCTGCCCCCGTGTCGAACCCTAAGTTCAACAGAAACGCCACGCGCTCATACAAGTTGCCCGCCGAGAGGTAATGTGGCGCAACGGCGTATAACTTGTTTTCCTCGCCGTAATAGAACATGCCGCCCCAATAAGCGGTCTCTGGCATGCTGCCGTCGTGTGACAATATCGCGGCGGAATAGAAGTTTGTAGAGTAGAAGGCATAAGCCGCGTGGGCAAAATGGTGCGCCACCAAAAAGCCCGGGATCACGCGGGATTCCAACCTAAGTTTAATTGGCAACTGCATGCCAAGTCGGTGCTCGTCGTTCAGCACGTCATCGACCGGCATTGCCGCCAAGTCCTCAAGACCCGTTTTGTTGAGCCAGAGATCCGGCAAAAAAAAGTCATCAATGGCGGGGATGTCGGGCATGTCGAGGAGATTGGCCCGGAAATCGCTGGACAACCTTTTCACATAAGGGTGATCGCGACCGGTACGGACCGTCTCCTTAACGTATCCCTTTGCAGTAGATTTCGCTGCTGCGTCGATGCCGGGCGCTCTGCAATATGCGGCGTGCGGCGCGTCGAAGGCGAACTCGAAGGAGAGATCGTCAGGATCAATAAATAAATATTCGATACGCTGAGTCGACGTCACAGCGCAGTAGTCAACGTCATCTGCAGTAATGCCGGCATCCTGAAGGGCGATGTTGATCTCTTCCTTGGTGATCCCGATCGCATGCTTAGCCCTGGTTAGACGTTCGCGTTCGATGCAGTTGACGACCCGACCGTCCCGAACGACGGAAACGGAAGCGTCATGTCCAAAATGAATGCCAAGCACGATCATCGCTGGGCGAGTTCCTTAATTTTATTCATCAGACGGGTGAACTGGGTTGACGTAGGCTCGATAAGGGAAATGCACATATGGATCGCTGCGAAGCCGCTGTTCGACGATTTGCATGAGGAGCCTCATATCTGCGGCTATGAAGCCAACATTCCCGAGCGTGGTGATCCGTAGAGCGTTTCGAGCAGCAAGTATGTGTCCGTACTGTTGAAAATCGCGGACCCGCCGGGCATGCCGGCGGAGCGAAATGGTTGAAATAACCCCATTCATCGCGACCAGTTCATAATCCTCAGCCTTTTCCGGAGGTTGCAGATAGATGTCCGGCGCGACGGCTTCCTCGGGTCTGTGAATGGCCGTGCAGCATTCGAATCCCGTACCGATTAAAATCACGAATGCCTCGCCGAGCACGCCATCTGTGCTGATGCGGCCGTAGGGACTGTAATTGCCGCAAGGTGTTCCATCTCGAGAGTGTTGGGAGAGCAACTCTGCGGCCAAGCGACCGACGCCGCATACTGAGTGAGTTGGATGCAAGCTGCGATGCTCGGCATACTGCGTCCGAAAAGTCTCCGAAAGGATACCCGTTTGACAGGGGGTCGTCCGCACGTCGAACACCGGATTGCGAGGAGTGACGATGCTCCATGACATCGCTGGCATCAATAGAGTGCCGTTTGACATGTACTCGGTGAAAGCGCCGCAAACAGTCTCCGGCTTCCAGCCTTCTTCCGATAGCCCCCTGAATGACGCATGAACCTGGAGCACCCCGTCTTGTGGAATCCTTAAGTCATCCAGAAGCCGTTTCAGCGTAGACGTGCGGGTCATAACCCAAGCCCAAGGGGGGATGTTGCTGATGCAATCCTCAGCGTGCGAAGCATGCTTCCACTTTCAGGATCGCCTTGATCGTATCGTCCACTTCATCATCGCCGTAATTTTCGTTCACGAATAGATTGAAGCTAGAGTCACGGAACGCAATTGCGTTGGGAATTGCTGTGTCCGCGGGCAAATAGGGGAGGGCATATTGCCAATCGGTCACTAGGAAGGCGTAGTGCGGATTCAAGTCGATTCCCTCAGCCTGTACGGCATTCGCAAAGGTAATTTTCGGACATGAAATCTTCTCGAGATCCACAACGACAGGGACGAAAAACGGCGACGGTTGGCCTCGGAACTTGTAAACGCGGCACACTTGACTTTCCGACTGTAACCGCTTGCTGAGGCTATCAAGGAATCTGGTTCGACGCGCAATCGTGTCTTCGAGGCGTCGCAACGAGGCAAGACCGATGGCACACGACAATTCGTCGGTATTCCAATTCAATGCGGGGAATAGATTCGTCCGCGGGTCGCGTATGTTGTAGTCATCCCTCCAAAGAGGCTTTCCGCGGTCGGCGCAGGCGAGAGCGCGTTGGTAGATTTTCTCTTTCGTCGCGTAAACGATGCCGCCGCTGCTGCCTGACATGAGGGACTTGCGATACATTGTCGACGTTGCGGCGATGTCGCCGAAGGTTCCGACCCGTTTTCCTTTCCAAACCGCTCCTGGTGCCTGACTACAGTCCTCCAATACTTTAATGCCAGACGCATGAGCTGCGTCGACGATCTCGTCGATCGCCAACGCTTCGCCAGCACAATGTACGGCGATCAAGGCGGAGGTTCTGTCCGTGCACCTCGCTTTGAACTGGGCAACGTCGATGTTGTAGCTTCCGGGCGCAGTATCGGCGATGACGGGTACATAACCAAGGAAGAGGATACTGTTGAGAGGGCCGGAGTCTACCACGCCGGAGAGGATCACTTCTGAACCCTTTGGCAGATCTAAAGCCTGCAAGGCGACAAAAACGGATGCGGTTCCGGTAGCGACCGCATCTGCGTAGCCACCTCCCATGAATTTGACGAACTCCTCGCAGAATGCCTTTTCGAAATGGTCTTGATAGGGAAGGTCGACCGGACTGTCGCGATAGTACTGCGCGGCTTCCAGCAGGCTGCGCATCTCCTCGTCCCCGAACGCCTTGCGCGACGGCATCGGTATGCTGCGAACCGGCGCGCCGCCGTGGATAGCGAGTGTGCTTGTGTTTGTCGTCATTTCAGACCGTTGTTCTGTGGGTTGTCGATTTGATGGGAGTTCGGCAAAGGTTCGCCGATCGCTTTCGATGCGTGCTCGAGAACATTGATGACCTCCAGGGCTGCCCGCACGTTTCGCTTCGACGTTTCGTGTCGGCGAATATCGGACTCAAATGCACGGATCGATGCAGTGAGGGGACGAATGTCGGGGACATCGACCGGAATCTCTTGTCCGTCGTCCGGCGTCGCAACGACCAGTTTGTGGTCGGCCTGGTCGTTGAACACAATGCGCGAGCGCTCGAACTCGAAGGTCAGCGTTCGGCTTTTCTTGTTCATGGCGTTGCCCGCGATCAGGTCTGCCTCCGTTCCGTCGGCAAACGTCATGACCAATCTGACGAGCGACCGCTGCGGGTCGTCGGCGAAAGGAGGCTCGGGCCGCAGCTTCGTCGCTGAAATCTTGGCCGGCGTGCCCAGCATGTCGAGACATACCGCTATGAAATGCGGTGCATACTCCCAAAGCGGCGAGATATCTGATCTTCGGTCGTAAGAAGCCCCTATCCGGCCGCTAACGCGCCTCAACTGACCGGCGCTTTTCCCCAAGTTCCGAGCGGCGACGAGGGCGGGATTGAACAAATCTATGTGGTCGACGTGAACATGCCCCTGGCGCCGTTCGACAACCTCCAAGATACGTTGACCATCGTCGACAGAAAGGCACATCGGCTTCTCGACAAAGACGGAGATGCCGGCGGTTACGAATGCTTCGGTCATCTCGACGTGCAGGCGGGGGGGCACGGCTATGAACACAGCTTGAATGTCGAACCGTTCGACCAATGAGCGCCAGTCGGGATATACCTCGCATTCCGAGCCGACCAATTCCCGGACATCCTTGTTTGTCGACGAGACGGCGACCAGGCGCATCCCCGGAACGTCATCCCTGATCGTTCTGGCAATATTGCGTCCCCAGCGGCCCACACCGATCTGAGCGACAGGGAGGATGTCTCCCTGTACGGCGCGCGCGCGTCGACTAGAGGTCAATCGATACGCCTGTAACTTCGCGAACAAACGCCGCGATGGCTTGTGCGTCATCTTCCGGAGGGCTGAAGGGCGCGGGGATGACGGATTTCTCCAACGACCAGGGGCCCGAGAAGACTTCGTGATAGATAAACCAGTCGCTTCTCGGGAACACGAAGTGAAAAATTGGTTCGGCGATGCGAATGAACACCGCTCCTTCGTGTTGGGAATCCCCAAGCAGATGCGTTGTCAGCACGGCGCCCGACTCGTCCATCAGGTAAACTTCGGCCTGGCCCTCCACAACGTGGTAGGATTCGCATTTGCCGGGCGGATGCCGATGGGGTGGGAGATAGGTGTGTCCTCGCGCGCAGATCAGCATTTCCTGAACGGGATGGTCCGTGCTGTCATGAACGCAGAAGCGGTACCGATTTTTCGCGGATTTGGAGGCCAATTCCTTAAGGCGGGCCAAATCGGGAGCGCCCAGTGTCACCACCGGCCCTGTAATAAACTCCGCAAAACCAGACATGACAGATTCTTGCCAGTGCTACAACGAGTCGCAGATTTGTGACACATCCAGCCCATGGCGGACCAGAAGCTCGTCGTAGCTGCCGTAGAAGTGAATGAACTCGTCCTTCAGGGTGAAGCTTCGCAGGCCCTTGGTGACGCCGTTGTCCCAGGCGATCTCCTTGACCCGCGACGCCAGCCCGCCGTGGGGAACATGTTCCTCGATGACGACGGTCCGGTCATGTGCGTTCAGCGCGGCAAGGATCCCGGCCTCGTCGAGCGGCTTGATGGTATGGACGGAAACCACCGACGGCGCCTTGCCGGTCCTCGCCGTGATCCGGTCGGCCACGTCGAACGCCATCTTCGTGGTGATGCCGTAGGTCAGGATGCACAGGTCGCCGTCGCCGCGCCGCAGATACCGGATCTTGCCGACCTCGAACGGGTCGACGGCATCGGACGTCAGGTCCGGCTCGCCCGCCTTGCCGAGGCGCATGTAGACCGGTCCCGTGCTTTCCGTCGCGCACCAGGTGGTGGCCAGGCGCATCTCCTCGGGATCGCAGGGCGCCAACACGGTCATGTTGGGAATCGCCGAGGCGACGGCGATGTCTTCCATGGTGTGGTGCGTGCCGCCCAGCGTCGAATAGATGACGCCGGCGCCCATGCCGATCACCGTGACCGGCAGGTTCTGGTAGGCGAGGTCGTCGCGCACCATTTCGAACGGCCGGTAAAGGGAAAACGTTGCGATGGTGTAGCAGAACGGCCGCATGCCCTTCAGCGCCATGCCGGCGGCGATGCCGATCATCGCCTGTTCGGCGACGCCGCAGTTGACGAAGCGTTCCGGGAATTCCTCGCGGAACCTGACCATCGATCCGGCCGGCGAGATGTCGGCGACCAGCGCGCAGATGCGCGGGTTGGTCTTGCCGATCTCGTAGATGGCGTCGGCGAACTTGTTTCTCATGACGACACCTCCGCCAACTCCGCCATTGCCTGCTTGTATTCCTCGGGATTGGGCGACCGGTAATGCCAGATGGCGCCGCCCTCCATGTAGGAAACGCCGCGGCCCTTCACCGTGTTGCCGATCAGCATGAACGGGCGTCCGCCCTTTCGCTTGGTGACGGCGTCGAAGACGGCGCCGGCGTCATGACCGTTGACCTCGGCCGTCTCCCAGTTGAAGGCCTCGACCTTCTCGCGGATGGGGTAGAATTTGGGATGCGTTTCCGCCGTGTTGCCGAAGGATTGCATGCCGTTGTGGTCGAGGAAGGCGATCAGGTTGTCGACGCCCAGGTTGGCCGCCATCATCATGCATTCCCAGGTTGATCCCTCCTGGAGTTCGCCGTCGCTGAGGACGGTGAAGATCAGACCGTCGCCCTTGTGCACATGACGTTCCGTATAGGCCATGCCCGTCGCCAGGCCCATGCCGTGGCCGAGCGATCCGGTCGAGGCCTCGATGCCCGGCACGCCGTAGTCGGGGTGGCAGCCGAGCCGCCCGTCCGGCTTGCAGTAAAGGTCCAGGTCTCGGTGCGTCAGCACGCCGAGGCCCTCCAGGATCACGTACTGCGCCATGCAGCCGTGACCCTTGGACATCAGGAACGTATCCGGGCAGTTGTCCGACCCGGCGCCGCGCATCAGGCCGTTGTAGATGACGTCGACCATCTCCAGGCAGGAGAATGCGCCGGCGGCGTGCAGCGCCTGAACCTGCTGCGATATGTCGAGGATCCGCCGGCGATAGGTCATGCAGCGCTTGCGCGCGGCGGCGGCGTCAAAATGTTTCAGAAGCACGTGGGCCGCTCCTATTTTTTAAGGCGTCGTTATACAATCAGGGGAACCTGTCAGGGCGTGTTAGTTGCGGATTCCGATTCGGTTGAGGATCCGCCGTTTGAGTTCGCTTAACAGCGCGCGCCCTGGGATGGTTTGGATCGACTGCTGTGACTTGGAGATGCGGTAAGCGTCGATCCCGGACATCAGCCGCCCGTCGATGGCATAATTATAACGTGCCAAATTTGACTCGGCTTGGGCCTCTTCGTATCCGGCTTGGAAAGGAACGCAATACTCCAAATCGTGCTCTTTGCGCATCAGGCACCACAGGCTAATGCCGCTCCCTGGGTCGATCGGTGCTTTCAAGTGCGCTGCCATTTCAGCGTTCCATGGAATCAATGCGGCCGTGCCTGCCGGATTGATCCATATTCCGAGCATTTCGTATGAATTGAAGCGCGCCAGCGACCAGAACAGGTTCGGGTTGTAATTAAAGAACCCATGATCGATGGAGCCAAGAAACGGCAGCGCATGTAGCATCAATCCGCCGGATCTGGTCAGGCGATGAATGATCCGAAAGGCATTGTTCTGGTCGATTAGGTGTTCTGTGGTTCCCGCGTTGACGCACAGACAATAGGCGCCGCGATCCGTTTCCTCGATATCGTCCAGATTGATGTCGAACGGTTTGCCGTACCAACCGTCCGCATCTAGCGCCGTGTATTCGATGTCAAGCAGGTCATAGAACGCCTTGGCCGAACTCCGATTTGATAGGGCCTCGAGCTTGGCATCCGAAATCTCCGGCCCGCCCATCGCGGCCACGGTGCGGGCGATGATTTGGCGATAGGCATGGTTGGTCACATCCTGCTTGGCGAAATGCAGTTCCTGAGAGCCAAGATCGACGACCCGCCGTACGTCCTTGAACAATCCTTGGCCGTGCATTGATTGGAATAGGGCCATTATCTCCACGCTGTAACCCATGATTTCCTCTGTGCCGCTGTTGGCGTGATTACCCGATAATGGTCCAGTACCAGTCGCCCGTATACCCGGCCTCGTCGAAGACCTTCAGCCACCCATCCGGATAATCATGGAACCGGGCGGTCAGCACCCAGCTTTCGAAGATCGCCTTCTGCTCGGGCGTGCGGTAGCTGTCGACCTGGATGAAGCCCTTGCCGGGCGCCAGGCGTTCGATCTCCCGCACCGCGCGGACGCAGCCCGCGCGGTCCAGGTTGTGGATCGTGTTGATCGCCAGCACGGCGTCGAAGCTGCGGTCGGGAAACGGCAGGTCGTCGCACGATCCGATCTGCAGGCGGCCGATGATCTCCGGCTCGCAGTTCATCAGCGCGTATTTGGAAACGTCGATGCCGTAGGCGTCGATGCCGACGGCGACCAGATCCTTGACCAGGAAGCCCTTGGCGCAGCCGACGTCGAGAACCTTGTCGCCGGGCTTGAGCCCAAAGTGCTCCACGATGTCGCGAGCAACAGGCCGCCAGCGCCCGTCGTAGCGGTAGCCGCCGTAGCCGTATTCGCGCGGGCCGTCGAAATACATCTCGCCGTACTCGCGCGAGATACGGATGTGCTCGTCGGTCTTGGCGGTCTCGCGCGCCTGAACGTTGCGCCTGCCCTGGGGCAGGGATCTCAGCAGGTCGACCTCGGCCATCAGGCGGTCTCCATCGTCTCTTGCTGCGCGCGGGCCAGACCCTCGGCCAGCGCGGTGTAGGCAAACCCGGGAAACGCGGCGAGGGTCGCGCGGGGATCGAACGGGCGGTATCCGCCGTGCGGCATGAGGCCCCGGCGCGGCGAGCCCGTGACCGCGACCTTGCGGACGGCGAGCGCCGCGACCATGTCGGCGATCCCGCGGAACGAGGTCACCGTGCCCGTCGCCGCGTTCAGCACGCCGGATGATTGGTTCCAGGCGATCAGGCGGATCAGTTCCGCCACGTCGCGAACGTCCACGTGGTCGCGTCGTTCCTCGCCCTCGCCGAACAGGACGATGTCCTCGCCGGCGGCGGCCAGGCGGCGGAACCGGTTGGGGCCGTAGCCGTTGTGCGGATCGCCGGCGCCGTAGATCAGGGTCGGGCGGAGAATCGCCAGCGGGCCCTTGACCGCGTCCTTCAGCATCAGCTCGCGCGCCAGGTGCATGACGCCATGCAGGGAGCCGGGTTCGGCACAGGACGTCTCCGTCAGCGGCAAGTTGCTGTCGGCATAGACGGCATCCGAACTGACGTAAACCACATGGGCCGGCTGCACCCGCGCGAGCGCGTCGGTGACGCTGCGCATCATGCGGATGTTGCGCTCCAGCATCGCCCCGTCCTTGCAGGGCGCTTCGGCCGACACGGCGACGAGGGTGTCCGTCGCTTTCAGGCGCGCGGCAAGGGCATCCGCCGCATCATCCGAGAGCAGGTCGATCTCGGCCCGGCCCAGGCCGAGCACGGACGTTCCTTCGGCTTCGAAGGCCGCCTTGGTTGCCCCGCCGACGAAGCCGGCGGCGCCCAGGACGACGACGCGCGTGGGCTGCGCGGGCGGGGTGTTCAGGTGGTCAAGCACGGCGGGCCCCCGCGGTTGCGCCGCCGGCCCGCGCGGGCGGACGGCCGAGGGTGAAATGATCCAGGCCTGCGGCGGCGACGGCATCACCCGGCAGCAGGCCATAGGGATCGATCAGCGTGCGCCCGCGCATGCGCCGGGCGATCTCGGCCGGGTCTAGGTCGCGGTAGGCCGGCCAGGGCGTGTCGATCACCACCGCGTCGGCGCCGTCGCAGGCGTCCAGCGGCGTTTCGGCCCGGCGCAGGCCGGGGATCAGTGCGTCGGCGCGCACTTCAGGGTCATGGGCGGTCACCCGCGCCGCGTCCAGATGCGCCAGCAGCGCCAGGGACGCAGCGTTCTTGGTGCTGTGGGTGTCTTCCTTGTAGGCCAGGCCGAGCAGCCCGATCGCCGCGTCGGGCCGCGTGTCCAGAACCGCGCGCTTCAAGGTGCGATAGCACCAGTCCTTGCGGTGGCGGCTGTTGGCGGTCCAGGCGTGCACGATGCCGGCGTCGGTGCCATGGGTGTCGGCAAGCCCGATGACCGTCTCCAGGTCGCGCTCCAGGTTGCCGCCGGCCAGGCCGAGACCGGGCTGGATGTAGCTTTTCGGTCCGATGCGCGCGTCGAGGCGGAGGGCCGGCACGATCTCCGACCAGTCGGCGCCGACGTTCTCGCAGATCTCGGCCATGGTGTTGGCGACGCCGATCGATGCGACAAGGCACATGTTGATCGAAATCTTGGCCAGTTCGGCGCTTTCATAGCGCATGGGCAGGACGGGGCAGCCGAAGGCGCCCAGGTACGCGGCCAGGCGCGGATCGATGGGCGCATCCGGCCGGGCGCAGCCGACGATGAAGCGTTCCGGATGCATGGCGCGTTCGACGGCGCGGCCGAAGATCAGGGTCTCGACCTGGTAGTAAAGCCGCGCCGGATCGCGGGAAAGGGCGCGGGTGAAACCGGGCGGCACCTGGCACAGGACGATCAGCAGGGCATCGTCGGACAGAACCGCTTCGACCCTGGCGATCATGGCCCGAATCGGATCGAGATCGCTTTTCCCGGCATCGTCCGTCGGCACGTCGACGGAGACGTAAACCATGTCGCATCGACCAAGCGCCGAGCCATCGGCGGTGACCGTCAGGCGGCTGCGGTTGTCAACGATCAACCTGTCCAGGCCCGGCTCGGACACGGGCAGACGTCCCGCGTTTATGGCGTCGACCAGTGCCGGGTCGCCGTGGAAGCCGACCACGTCGAACCCACGCGCCGCCGAGGCAGCCGCCATGTTGAGGCCCAAGTGGGTCAGCCCGGCGAAGCCGATCATGGGCGCCGTCATGCCCCGGCCCTTTCGCGGATCATGTCGGAGACGCCCGCCTGCTCGGCCAGAGACCGAAGGGTGCGGTTGATCCACAGGTCGTTGTCCAGGCCGTGGGTTCCTGGTTTCTCGGCGCAGAGTTTCTTGAAGTGCGCGTACTCCAGCGCCCAGGTCGGATCGGCCTGCACCAGGGTCACGGCCTCTTCGGGCGGGCGGCCGCTCGGCAGCACGCGGGTCCGGTGGGTGAAGGTCGACGGCCCCCATTTGCACAGGCTTTCGATATGCGCGCTGCCCTTTTCGGCATAGATGTCCGTGGTGTGGTAGTTGCGCCAGCTCAGCATGGTCATTTCGAGCTGGATCGCCGGCGCCCCTTCCGCGTCGACGATCACATGGTCGAAGGCGCGGTTCTCGTGGCGGTAGGCGCCGCGAATGCGGAAGGTCGCGCCGAAGTCCTCGCCGAGCCAGAAGCGCAGGGTGTCGAGCAGGTGGCTGCCAAGGTCGGGCAGCACGCCGGCCCCCTGGTCGCGCCAGGCGCTGTCGCGTACCAGACGCGCCGTGCCGTTGCCGTAGAACATGCGGAGCGAATAGATCCTGCCCAGCGCACCGCTCCGGATCAGGTCGCGCATGCGCACGAAATGGGGCTCGAAGCGGTGGTTGTAGGCGGTGTAGCAGACGGCGCCCGTCTTCCCGGAAAGGGCCGCCAGGCGCATCAGGTCGTCACCGCCGGCGGACAGGACCGGCTTCTCGACCAGCACATGCTTGCCCTCGGACAGCAGATATTCCAGCAGTTCGATCTTCGCCTCGTCCGGCACGCAAAGCAGGGCCGCATCGTAATCGGCCAAGGGAACGTCGCGCACGTGGCGGTAGCTGGCGCCATCCTTCGCCGGGTCGACCGTGGCGATGGCGTCGGCGCCGGCGACCGCCAGCCGCTTGGCGCCCTGCACCCCCATGCCGGCGACGATCACCCGCATGCGCGTCAACCGCCGTATCCCGCCGCCGTCTCGGCCTGGGCGATGCGCGCCAGAACGTCGCCCGGCCGGATCGGCACGTTGCCGTCGATCTCGCATTCGCAGGCCGCCGCCATGGAGCCGAGAATGCCGGCGATCACCTCGCTGCCGGTCGCCAGCATGGCCAGGGTCGCATAGGACAGCAGTGCGTCGCCCGCGCCGACGGCGTCGGCGATGTTGCGGGCGAAGCTGTCGACGGAGAAATAGTTGCCCTCGTCCCCGGGGCCGGAAATCGGCCGGTTCACGAAGGCGCCGCGGTCTCCCAGTTTCAGGATCAGAAGCTTGCAGCCATTGGCCTCGACAAGGGCGCCGGCCAGCGCGCCCACGGTGGAATCCTGATCGCCGAGCGCGAAGCGCGCCTCGCGTTCGTTGGGCGTTACCAGGTCGAAGTTCTTGAACTCGGTGATGTTGCCCCAGCGGCTGGCGACCTGGCTGTCGGCGACCTTGTAGACGTCGGCGGGAATCGCGGCGGTCAGTTGCGGCACGGTCCAGTGGTTGAACATGCCGTGGCGGAAATCGCTGAACACCACGGCATCCGTTTCGGTGGAGGCGATGGCGTCCGACAGTTTTTCGAGGATCCCTTCGGAGATCGAGCGGTTGTCGAGGGTATCGACCTTCAGCAAACGGTAGCCGCCGGCAATGATGGCGTTCTTGTTGGTCGTCGGCCGCGTCTCGTCGATGATCGCATTGACGGTCACGCCGGCCTCCTTCAGGCCGTCGATGACGAACTCGGCCAGCGCGTCCTTGCCCAGCACGGTCGAGAACGTGACGTCGGCGCCCGCCGCGCGCAGGTGCTGCGCGACGATCCCCGCGCCGCCGATGTAGTCGTCCCTGCCCTGGTACAGCACGCTGAAGGTCGGCGTCTTGGTCTGGCCGCCGATCAGCGACGTGCGGGTGTAGCTGTCGACGATGGTGTCGCCGACGACATGGACCTTGAAACCCCTCATCTTGTCGAGCGCGGCGCGCAGGTCGGCGAACCCAAGATCGTGCGCGTGCAACAGCGCCAGCAGCTTCTCCATCTGGATATTCGGCGGGGCCAGCTCGATCAGCCGCGACGACGAATAGACGATGTCGCCGGGCGTGAAGATCATGCCGCCGCCGTAACCCTCGACGATGTCGGCCTCTTCCTGGGTCGCCGCCGGCAGGCCGCCCGACGTGTATTCGAATCCCTTGGCGAAGAAATCCGGCTGCAGGGTCCGCAGGTTCTCGAGCGGCTTGGCGTTTTCGTCGACGATCACGTAGTCCACCATCTCGAACGCCGCCAGGTTGAGGGCGCGCAGGCGCTCCGGGACGTGCGGCCGGTAGGTTCCCTTCTTGATGTGCCTGTCCGCGGTGATCGAGGCGACCAGGATGTC
>PFFW01000124.1:74858-75624 GCA_002781745.1 Rhodospirillales bacterium CG15_BIG_FIL_POST_REV_8_21_14_020_66_15 | reverse complement strand
CTTGTTGGTGCGGAAGAAGTCGGCGAGGTTCAGTTCGGTCGTCGTCCCCGTCTGGATGCACACGGTGGCGCCGTCCAGTTCCTTCGCGCTTTTCACGCCCTTGGACTTGTTGATGATGAAACCCTGGCCGTCGTAATAGGTCGGGTGGATGAAGGTCAGCTTCACGTCCACGTCGCGCACGAAGGTCCAAGTGGTGTTGCGGAAGATGACGTCGCCTTCCTTGGAGTTCAGCAACGTGAACCGCGTCTTGCCGGTGGCCGGGATGAACTTCACCTTTTCACCGTCGCCCAGGACGGCGGCGGCGACGGACCGGCACATGTCGGCGTCGAAACCGGCCCAGCGCCCGTCGGCTTCCGTATAGGAGAACCCGGGCAGGCCGGTGTTGACGATGCAGTGCAGGACACCGCGTGCCTTGACGTCGTCGAGCGTGGCCGCTTGGGCCCCCGACGCGATGCCGGCAGCCGCAACGGCGGCGGCTACGAAACTTGCTCGCTTCAACATAGGTAGATTGCTCCCTGGCTATCTGAAAAATTGGCTTATTGGTTTGTTTTCCGCGGGCATCAGGCCATTCCGCACCCGCGAACACTTAACAGACGTAACATATCCTACAAAAATCCCTCAAGCGAGAATGATTGTCGGTTTTTCTGCCCGCAGGCCCAATTTGGGACGGCGCGCAAGGGTAGCGCCTTGCGAAAACATGGTTTCCCGCTATCTTGCCGGCACCCCCAATCTGCCAAGGACGGCCCGACGCATGACCAAGAAACCC
>PFFW01000124.1:0-74560 GCA_002781745.1 Rhodospirillales bacterium CG15_BIG_FIL_POST_REV_8_21_14_020_66_15 | reverse complement strand
ACGTGCTGGTGTCCGATTCCGTCTACGGCCCGACGCGCAAGCGGGTCGGCGCCAACCTGTTGCAGCGCGCGGGCGTGGAAGTCACCTACTACGACCCGCTGATCGGCGGCGGCATCGACGGCCTGATCCGGCCGAACACCAGGATGATCTACATGGAATCGCCGGGCTCCCATACCTTCGAGGTGCAGGACGTGCCGGCGATCGCCAAGGTCGCGCGCGACCGCGGTATCCTGACCGTGATCGACAACACCTGGTCGTCGGCCTTCTTCTGCAACCCGTTTTCGCTGGGCGTCGACATCGTTCTGGAAGCCGGAACCAAGTACCTGTGCGGCCATTCCGACGCCATGATCGGCACGGTAACCGTCTCGACCGAGGAGCAGTTCCAGGCCCTCAAGGCCATGCAGAACACCCTGGGCTCGCGCGCCGGGCCCGACGAGTGCTTCCTCGCGCTGCGCGGCATCCGCACCCTTTCCGTGCGCATGGAACGGCATCAGAAGAACGCGCTTGAGGTCGCGGCCTGGCTCGAGGCGCGGCCCGAGGTCGAGCGCGTGCTCTACCCCGCCCTGCCCTCCGACCCGGGGCACGAGATTTGGAAACGCGACCATACGGGGGCGTCGGGCCTGTTTGCGGTGATGCTGGGCGAGGCGCCCAAGGCCGCCGTCGCCGCCATGGTCGACGGGCTGGAGCTGTTCGGCATCGGCGCGAGCTGGGGCGGCTTCGAAAGCCTGGCCATCCCCATCTATCCCAAGGGGTCGCGTACGGCGGTGCCCTGGCCTCATGACAATCCCATGGTGCGCCTCCATATAGGGCTGGAGGACCCGCGGGACCTGATCGAGGACCTGGAGGAAGGTTTTGCGCGGCTCAACGCTGCGAAGTGAGTTTGGACGCGTGATGAGTGATGTGAGCGACGACGTGGCGGACCAGGTGATCGGCCGCCTGAAATTCAACGAGGACGGCCTGATTCCCGCCGTGGCGCAGCAGTTCGACACGGGGGAGATGCTCATGCTCGCCTGGATGAACGCGGACGCGATCAGGGAAACGCTGGCCACGGGGCGAGCCTGCTACTTCTCGCGGTCGCGCGGCAGGCTGTGGCGCAAGGGCGAGACCTCGGGCCAGGTCCAGGCCTTGAAGGAGTTCCGCTTCGACTGCGACGAGGACACGGTGCTGCTGCTGGTCGACCAGACCGGGGTCGCCTGCCACACGGGCCGCCACAACTGCTTCTTCCACGCCGTGCGGGACGGCGACATCCGCGTCATCGCCGAGCCCGAGGTCACACCGGAGGCTCTTTATGGCGGAAAGGACTGACGCGCGCGAGGCGCCGCAGGACGCCAACGCGCGGCTGATCGCCAAGACCATTCCCGTCACCGTGCTGACCGGCTTCCTGGGGGCCGGCAAGACGACGCTTCTGAACAAGCTTCTGGCCGACCCCGGCATGGGCGAGGCCGCCGTGCTGATCAACGAGTTCGGCGAGGTCGGGCTCGACCACCTGCTGGTCAAGGAGACCCGCGAGGACACGGTGCTGCTCAACTCGGGGTGTCTCTGCTGCACGGTGCGCGGCGACCTGGTGAACGCCATGCGCGAACTGTTCTGGCAGCGCTTCGACAAGAAGATCCCCTGGTTCACGCGCATGGTGATCGAGACCACGGGTCTGGCCGATCCCGCCCCCATCATCCACACCCTGATGACCGACCCGACCGTGGGGCCGCGCTACCGCCTGGACGGTATCGTCACCGTGGTCGACGCCGTCAACGGGGCCGCGACGCTGGACACCCAGCCGGAAAGCGTGAAGCAGGCCGCGGTCGCCGACCGCATCGTGCTGACCAAGGCCGACCTGGCGACGGACGAGCAGATTGCCGCGATCCGCGAACGCCTGCATGCCCTCAACCCCTCGGCGCCGATCTTCGACGCAGCGGGCGACTTCGGGCCCGGGGACCTGTTCGACGCCGGGCTGTTCAAGGCCGACCGCAAGATCGCCGACGTCGCCGGCTGGCTGCGCGAGGAAGCCTTTGCCCAGGAGGATGCGTCGCACCGCCATGACCACGGGCATGACCACGGGCATGACCACGACCACGGCGACCACCACCTTCACCATGACCCCAACCGCCACGACGCGCGCATTTCCTCGTTCTGCATGACCGTGGGAGACCCGATCCCGTGGGACGGCTTCGTCACCTGGATCGAAATGCTGATCGCGACCCAGGGCGAGAACCTGCTGCGCATCAAGGGCATCCTCAACGTCGAGGACGAGGCCAACCCCGTCGCCGTGCACGGGGTGCAGCACCTGTTCCACCCGCCCGTCGGCCTGCCCGCCTGGCCCGACGAGGCCGACAAGCGTTCCAAGATCGTGTTCATCACCCGCGACATCGGCCGCCAGGCGATCGAGGACACCTTCAAGGCCTTCGTGGACGTGAAACGGGCGATGCCCTAGCCTGATCCCCGCACCGGCGCGGGAGGCTTGGACCATGGCGATGGACGACGAGATCGAGGACCTGGTCAAACACCTGGTGCGCCTGGAGAAGGAGATCGAGGGCAAGCTGGAGGCGCAGCGCGAGACCTTCCAGTACCGCATGGAGGAAGGCCGCGCCGTGTTCGAGGACGAGGTCCTGCGCCGCCACCGCCGGTTCAGGACCGGGCTCGTCGCCTTCCTCAGGCGCTCGCCGCTCGCCAACATCCTCGTGGCGCCCGCCGTCTACGGCCTGATCGTCCCGCTGGTCATCCTCGACGTCGGCGTCACCGCGTTCCAGGCCGTGTGCTTCACGGTATGGCGCATGGAGCGGGTCAGGCGTTCGGACTACGTGGTCATCGACCGCCACCGCCTGCCCTATTTGAACGCCATCGAAAAACTGAACTGCGTCTATTGCGGCTACGCCAACGGGGTGATCGCCTATGCCCGCGAAGCCGCCAGCCGCACCGAACAGTACTGGTGCCCGATCAAGCATGCCTTGCGCCGGCGCACGCCGCATGCCCGCTACCGTCACTTCATCGATTACGGCGACACGCGGAATTTCCACGAGCGTCTGGAGGCCCTGCGCCGGGAAGTGATGACACGGCCACCGACCGGTTGAGCCGATCCTGGCCCCGCGTCGCGGCGATATCCGACACGGTGGGGATATTCTATGATCCGGCCATGCTGGAGCCCGCCCTCATCGCGTTCACGACCTTCCTCGCCACCATCGGCCCGCAGGACGTGGCGATCCTGTTCCTGGCGCTGACGGCCAAGGCCTCGGCCGACACGCGCCGGCGCACGGCCGTGCGCGCGGTGGTCATCGCGGCCCTGATCCTCGCCTTCTTCGCGATCCTGGGCAGGCCGGTGCTGACCTACATGGGCATCACCCTGCCGGCCTTGCGCACGGCGGGCGGGATCCTGCTGCTGCTGGTCGCCATCGACCTGGTGTTCGCGAGAAATTCGGGGGTGACCTCAACGACGGAAGCGGAGAACGCCGAATCGGCGACGCGCAACGACGTTTCCGTGTTTCCCCTGGCGACGCCGCTGATCGCCGGGCCCGGCACGATCGGCGCGGTCATCCTGCTGATCGCCGACGCCCACGGCGATGCCCGCCGCATCGCCGCCGTGGTCGGCGCGCTGGCGGCGGTGCTGGTCCTCACCTACGTGTTGATGACGGTGGCGGCGCAGGTGCAAAAGCGCCTGGGCGTGACCGGCGTGCACGTGCTGTCGCGGGTGTTCGGGATACTCCTCGCGGCGCTCGCCGTGCAGTTCCTGTTCGACGGCATCCGCGCGAGCGGCCTGATCGGCGGGGGAAGCTAGGCCGCCTGCTCGCTCTCCCACGGCGGCTCGGGACCGAACTTGGCGGCGACGTAGTCGATGAACGCGCGCACGTTGGGCGACAGGTTCCGCCGGTTCGAATAGATCGCCAGGATGTCCGAGGTCTCGTCGGCGTAGTCGGGCAGCACGCGGACCAGCCGGCCCTGCGCCAGGGCCTCGTTAACCAGATACGTGGAAAGACGGGCGATTCCCACCCCCGCCAACACCCCGTAGTAGATGGCGTCGGCGCTGTTGGCCTCGAAATTGCCCTTGATCGGCAGGCGCCGGGGACAGGCATCCATGTTTCCCCGACTGTCGTCGAAGGTCCAGGTGTTCCAGGCCTCGACCGTGGAAATGCGCAAGCAGTTGTGGCGCGCCAGGTCGTCCGGCGTCTGCGGCAGTCCGTGCTTGGCGACATAGGACGGCGCCGCCACATAGACCCGCCGGTTGGTCGCCAGCTTGCGCGACACGACGGTCGAATCGTCGATCTGCTCGGTGAAGCGGATCGCCACGTCGACCTGCTCCTCGACCAGGTCGATGACCCGGTCCGTGGCGTCGAGCGAGATCTTCAAATCCGGGTTCCCGGCCAGGAATTCGGGCAGCAGGGGCAGCAGTTGCGCCTTGGCGAAGGCGACCGTGGCCGCCACTTTCAGGGTCCCCTGCGGGTGGTCCACCATGTTGAGGACCAGGTTTTCCGCATCCTGCACGCTTTGCGACACCTCGGCGCAGCGGGCATGGAAGGCGCGCCCCACCTCGGTCAGGGAAATCCGTCGGGTCGACCGGTTCAAAAGCCGCGTGCCCAGGCGGTCCTCCAACTGGCCGATCTGACGGCTGACGGCCGAGGGCGTGAGCCCGAGGTCCCGCGCGGCCGCCGAAAATCCGCCCTTTTCAACGACGGACGCGAACATGATCATCTGTGTCGCGATATCCATTAACTTATTTCCTATTAATTTTTATGTCGTTTGTGCACGGACGTCACAACCCTTGTGCGTTTCGAGGGGATTATCGCCGATTCGTCCTACCGTTATATTGCACTGCAACACGATTGTTGCAATGCAGCAGCAACAAATTCAGTGACGAACCGCACAGCCAGACCAGAAATCGAAAGGAGTCCTACGGTGAAAGACATCATTGGACACACGAGCTACAAGGAAATCACGCCCGAGGAGATGACCCGCCACCTGCACGAGGCGGAACTGCTCCGCGCCGAGGCGGTCCGCGACCAGTTCTTCGCATTGGGCCGCGGCATCGCCCGGATCGTCGGCATGATCCGCCACGGTCTCGACGGCCTGATCCACCCGAACACCGCGGGTGCCCGCTAACAACCCGTCTCCCCCACGGGTTCCCGCGGAGACGGCGTACCGAGGGCGGGCGTTTCAGCGGACCTCCCACCGCGCGTGGTCCCTTCCTCAAGCCTCCGCCGGCCGGATCGGAGGCGTTCCCTCGGCCCAGTCGTTCGGCAGGGAGGGGACGCCCCGGTCCGGCCCAATTTCTTCAGGAAGACCCTGCCCTATTGCGTCGGCAGGTAGTGGTCCTGCCACTTCAGGACGATGTTGAAGCTCACCGTCACCCGGGTCTCCTTGGACAGGTTCGGGTGGATGAAGTGATTGAGGAAGGCCGGCCACATCATCAGCAGACCCGGCTCCGGCAGCACGGTGAATTCCGGGTCGACGTAGGGATCCCCCTTGATCGAGTTCATGTTGATCCCCGGACGGGGGTCGTAGAACGTGATGTGCGACGGCCTCAGGTCGGCGCGGTTTCGCATGGGTTCCTTGGTCGCCGGCACCTTCAGGTAATAGGTCCCCGACAGGTAGGACCGCGGATGGTTGTGGGCGTCGTGGTAATCGCCCAGGCGGTTCACGTTGGGCCAGCCGTGGATGGTCCAGCGCACGTCGTAGTCGATGCCGATGGCGCGCAGGTAGTCGACCACCGTGGCGTTCACCTGCTCGCGCAGCCAGCCCACGGCGGGGTCGTCCAGGTTGAAGAAATCGGGCGCCAGGTAGTCGGTCGTCAGGTTCCGGTTGACCCGTTCCATATCGCGGATCAGCTTGACCAGCGCCTGGGTCGGTTCCTCGAAATCCGGCAGGTGGCGGCGTACCAGCTTGGTCGGCCACAGGTCGAGAATGCCGTCTTGGGAATTATCGGACATTTGCGGAGAATCCGGCCGCCCGGGTGGCGCCTAGAAGCATCCCAGGCCGTAGAGGGCGTTCTGGATCACCTTGAGGGCGTTCGCGTCCAGGCTTTTCGCCAACACGAAGGCCCCCGCGTCCATCAGTTCGGGCGCGAAGATAAGAGCGGTCACGCCGACCAGCGCGACGAGGGCGACCTGCCTTTGCATGACCATAATCATATGGTCGATTGCCGCGCGATCCAAGGGAATATACTGTTGTTCCCGGCCGAGACCGGAAGGACCCGCCGCCATGTTTTCGCTGCTCAACGCCCATTCGAAATCCATGATGCCGCGCGCCGACCAGGCCCTGCCCGGCCGCGACGTGCCGATTCCCTCGCCCGATTTCCATTTCGTCACCGGCAACCGCATCAAGCCGCCATTTCCCGACGGCATGGCGACGGCCGTGTTCGGCATGGGCTGTTTCTGGGGGGCCGAGCGCAAGTTCTGGCAGACGCCGGGCGTGTGGGCGACGGCCGTGGGCTACGGCGCCGGGTTCACGCCCAACCCTACCTATCAGGAGGTCTGCACGGGCCTGACCGGCCACAACGAGGTCGTCCTGGTCGTGTTCGACACGGCGTCCGCGACCTTCGAGGACATGCTGCGCGTGTTCTGGGAGAGCCACGACCCGACCCAGGGCATGCGCCAGGGCAACGACCGGGGCACCCAGTACCGCTCCGGCATCTATGTCAACTCCGACGACCAGCGCGCGGCCGCCGAGGCCTCGCTCAAGGCCTATCAGGCAACGCTGTCCAAGGCCGGCTTCGGCAGGATCACCACGGAGATCAGGGATATTGGGGAAATCAAGGATGGGGGCCCGTTCTACTACGCCGAGGAGGTGCACCAGCAGTACCTGGCCAAGAACCCGCACGGCTATTGCGGCCTGGGCGGCACCGGGGTCGCCTGCCCGGTCGGTGTCGGCGCCTGATGGCCTCCCGCCTCCCTCTCCGCCTTCTATGCCCCATGTCCAGGGTGTGACTTCCATCACATGCTCCAGGGCTTTCCTATATTATTTTGATATCGAAACAATGTAGACGGAGAATCTGGGCCAAAGGAACGCCGCCATGACGAAGCTTCTGGTATCCGACACCAATCCCACCGGCGCCAAGTTGGAAGACGTGCTTCGCGTCGTGCGCAACGACATCATCGCGCGCTGTCAGGCTTCCGTCGCCGTCCACGACCGGGACACGGAAAAGGTCATCGCCAACAACCTGCGGATCCTCAACCTGCTGACGGAATGCATCGAACTGGCCGAGGCATCGACGGAAATCCTGGTGCAGGCCTACGGCCCCGAACAGGCGGCCAAGGGCATCGCCCGGCGGCCGGAGACGTCGCCCGACGCGGCGGCCTGACGATCCGGTTTCCCGCATAGCACGGGGCGCGGCTTCGACCCTGCCGCTTGGAGACAGCTTGGGCATTCAATCGAGCGGCGCCCCCCTGCCGGATGGGGGCGGACACGCCAGATGGGCGTAGACGCAGGCATGCGAATGACGGCAATCTCGAGGACGACCTTCTTGAACTTGAGGAAGCCTTCATGATCCACGAACTGAGAATCTACCACTGCGCGCCCGGGCGCCTGCCCGCCTTGCTGAAGCGTTTCGAGACCGCCACCCTGGCGATCTGGAACCGCCACGGCATCCGCCAGGCAGGGTTCTGGACGACCGAGATCGGCCCGTCCAACCATGCCCTGTACTATCTTCTGGAATGGGAATCGCTGGCCGAACGCGAGGAAAAGTGGAACGCGTTTCAGGCCGATCCCGAGTGGATCGCCAAACGGGCGGACTCGGAAAAGGACGGCCCCATCGTGGCGACGCTGGAGAACGTCATCCTCAAGCCGACAGCCTTCTCAAGCGTCAAGTAAGTTGGCGACCCCGGCAGGACTCGAACCTGCAACCTGCTGCTTAGAAGGCAGCTGCTCTATCCAGTTGAGCTACGGGGTCCCCGGCAGACTCGCGCCAGAGGAAACGGCCCGGCGCAGCCCGGTTCAGTGGGTCCAGACGTCACCCACTCTGTCGAAGGCGAAGTTGTCGGAGTAGCTCTTCGGCTTGACGCGGCGGGTGTGCGGCTCGATCACGCGGTAGATCAGGCCGTTCTTCTTGGCGTAGTCGATCGCCTCTTGCTTGGTGTCGAACCTGAGGCGCAGCTGGCCCCTGGTGTCGCCGGAGCCGATCCAGCCCATCAGGGGGTCGGCGACGCGGGGTTCCGCCGGCTCATACTCCAGGATCCAGCGGCGGGTCTTGCCGCGGCCGGACTGCATGGCGTTCTTCGCCGGCTGAAAAATGCGCGCTTCGCTCATCTTCCCGTTTTCCCATCATTCACGTGACCGGACGTCACGTTCCTTACTGTTTCTATGCGGGTAATGCCCGCCCCCGTCAACGGAGACATGGACCCCGCCCGGCAACCTGGTCGGGGCGACTGGATTCGAACCAGCGACATCGTGCTCCCAAAGCACGCACTCTACCAGGCTGAGCTACGCCCCGATGCGGGGGAAACCTATGATTTAAGCCGGGCCAAGGCAAGCGCCCGGTTACCTGAAGCCCGGTCACCTGAAGATTGCGTGCTCGACGCGGTCGCCGACGCGGATGCCGAGCCGCGCCACGGTCCCGGCGGCGACCTCGAGCACGGCACGGTTGCGTTCCGGCGCCTCGATGATCTCCAGCGACTGCGGCGTCGTGTGCTCGCGGATGTAGGTGATGCGCCCGCCCGCGCCGATGAACAGCATGTCGAGCGGGATGAAGGTGTTGCGCATCCACATGGAGATGAATGTCTCGCGCCCGAAGTCGAACAGCATGCCGCGGTCGGCGGCGATGTCCTGGCGGAACATCAGGCCGCGCGAGCGCTGGCCGTCGGTCACCGCCATCTCGACCTTGAAGCGGTGCTCGCCGTCGGCGCTGCGCACGACGACGCTCGATTCGGCGAAGCGGACGGTCCGGTCGGCCGCACCGGCGGCGCCGGCATCCGAGGCGAGCAAAAAAAACGCCGCCGCCGCGACCGAAAGGACGACAAGCCGGCGGCCGAATTTCCACGATCCGAAATTGCTGTTGGTCATCATGCGTCCCGACGGCCCCTTTAATCGCCTGACAAATCTAGAGAATCGGCCCTCTGTGGTATACCAAGGCAGACGCCTTTGTTATTACTGGAAATTATGACGAAATTGTTGCCACGTCGATGGTATTGGGTGGTATACGTTGGCGTCGTTAATAAAGCGCCTGCCGCCGCCGTGCGGCGGCGTGGCGATGCCGAACAGGGGAAGAACGGGGGAACCATCCAGTGCTCCATGCGATCAGCCTTAGCATCGGCTTGGCCGCGCTGTGGTGGCTGCTGTCCGGCTATACCATCCCGCTGATCCTGGCGTTCGGCGCGGGCTCCATAGTGCTGGTCGTGTTCATCGCCCATCGCATGGACGTCGTCGACCACGAAGGCCACCCGATCCACGTGACCTGGCGCTGGCTGACCTACCTGCCTTGGCTGGGCAAGGAGATCGTCATGGCCAACATCGACGTGGCGAAGGCCGTCCTGTCGCCCGGGGGCCGGGTCCATACGTCGGTGCTGCGCGTCAAGGCGACGCAGAAGACCGAACTGGGCCACGTCATCTACGCCAATTCCATCACCCTGACGCCCGGCACCGTGACCCTCGCCGTCGAGGACGGGGTGATGACCGTCCACGCGCTGACGCGCGGTGCCGCCGACGGCCTGAAGGCGGGCGAGATGGACCGCCGGTGCACGGCCGTCGAGGGCTCCCCGGAGGAGGACCGTTAGGCCCATGAGCTTCGCCGCCGCCGCCCTCGCCGTCCTGATCACCATGGTCCTGGTCCTGGTGCGTGCCCTCAAGGGCCCGACCGTGTTCGACCGCATCCTGGCGGTGAACGCCTTCGGCACGCTGACCGTGGTGCTGATTGCGGTCGTCGGCTTCCTGCAGGGCCGGCCCGAATTCCTCGACCTGGCGCTGGTCTACGCGCTGATCAACTTCATCGGCACCATCGCCGTGACCAAGTTCATCAAGTTCCGGGACATGGGCCACGGCGAGGAAGCCGCCGGCCCCGACGCGGGAGACATCTGATGCCGGCCCTTCCCATCGACCCCGTCGTGTTCGACGTCCTGACCTGGCTGTTCGTCCTGCCGGGCGCGATTTTTCTGGTCATCGGGGGTCTCGGCATGATCACCATGCCGGACGTGTTCGCGCGCATGCATCCGGCGGGCATCATCGACACGCTGGGCGCAGAACTGATCCTGGTCGGCCTGATGTTCCAGGCCGGGCTCACCATCGTCACCATCAAGCTGGTCCTGATCCTGGCCTTCATCTTTTTCACCAGCCCGACGGCGACCCACGCGCTGGCCCGCGCGTGCCTGAACGCCGGGGTCACGCCCAAGGTCGACGAGGAGAAAAGCGCGGCCCTCAGCCGGGGAGGCCGGTCATAGAAAACCTCATCATCATCGTCCTGATGCTCATCATGGGCCTGATGGCGCTGGCCATCGCGCGCATCCGCGACCTGTTCGCCGTGTCCATGCTGTCGGGCATCTTCTCGCTGACGGGTGCCGCCGCCTATGTGGTCCTTGACGCGGTCGACGTCGCCTTCACCGAAGCCGCCGTCGGGGCAGGCATCTCCACGGTCCTGATGCTGGGCACCCTGGCGCTGACCACGCGCAAGGAGAAACTGGGCGGCGGCCGAACCAAAAGCACGGCCGCCTTCCTGATCGTCGCGGCGGCCGGCGCGGTGCTGATCTACGGCACCTTCGACATGCCGCGCTACGGCGACAGGATCGCCCCAATCCACCACCACGTGGTGCCGCGCTACATCGAGAAATCGGGCGAGGAGGTGGGCCTGCCCAACATCGTCACCAGCGTCCTGGCCAGCTATCGAGGCTATGACACGTTGGGCGAGACCTTCGTGATCTTCACCGCCGCCACGGGCGTGCTCGCCATTCTCGGCCGCGCGCGCCGCCGGCGTGAGGACGAGGAGGCCGACGAAACCGGCGGCGGGAAGGAGAGCGCATCATGATGCACCGCAAGGTCGTTCTCCGCGTCGTCTCCAAGTTCCTGATCCCGCCGATCCTGCTGTTCGCCCTCTACGTTCAATTCCACGGCGATTTCGGACCCGGCGGCGGGTTTCAGGCCGGCGTGATCTTCGGCTCGGGCTTCATCCTCTATGCCATTCTGTTCGGCGTCGACACGGTGAAGAAGGTCCTGCCGCCCTGGGCGACGCGGCTGATGCTGGTCGCCGGTGTGCTGACATATGGCCTGACCGGCGTTGCCGGGCTGATCCTGGGCGGCAACTATCTCGACTACAACGTGCTCGCCCACGATCCCGTGCACGGCCAGCACTACGGCATCCTGATCGTCGAACTGGGGGTCGGCACCACCGTGGCGGCGGCCATGATCACGATCTTCAACGTGTTCGCCGGCCAGCCGGGCGGAGACTGAGGCCATGCAAGGAATCGTCGACGCCTTCAAGCCGCTGCACGATCTGTGGCTCGCCTTCGAGGCCTTCATGGTGGGCCCCGGATCGCCCGGCCTGTTCGGCTACTGGATGGTCATCGCCCTGATGATGACCGGCTTCTACGTCGTCATCGCCCACGACAACCTGGTCAAGAAGATCGTCGGCCTGAACGTGTTCCAGGTCTCCGTGTTCCTGTTCTACATCCTGATGGCCAAGATCACCGGCGGCACCGCGCCGATCCTGGCCGAAGGCATCAAGGTCTACTCCAACCCCCTGCCCCACGTCCTGATCCTGACGGCGATCGTCGTCGGCGTGGCGACGACGGCCCTCGGCCTGGCGCTGGTGGTGCGAATCCGCAACGCCTACGACACGATCGAGGACGACGAGATTCAGGCCGTGGAAGAGGAGGAAGATAGGTGACCGCCATCTACGCCTATTTCCTCACGCTGCCCTTCGCCGCCGTGATCGAACCGCACCTGCCCGTCCTGCAGGTCGTGGTACCGCTTCTGTGCGCGCCGATCTGCGTTCTTCTGCGCCACGCCAAGCTTAGCTGGCTGTGGGCCACCATCGTCACCTGGCTCGTTTTCTTCATCGCCCTGGTGCTGCTGGGCAAGGTGCTTGCCGGCGGACTCATCATCTACGAGATCGGCAATTGGCCGCCGCCCTGGGGCATCGAATATCGCATCGACGCGGCCAACGCGCTGGTCCTGGTAATCATCACCGCCATCGGCGCCATCACCCTGCCCTATGCCAAGGCGAGCGTGGAAAAGGAGGTGTCGGAACCGCGCATCTACCTGTTCTACCTGATGTACATGCTGTGCCTGACCGGACTCATCGGCATCACGACCACGGCGGACGCCTTCAATCTGTTCGTGTTCCTGGAAATCTCGTCGCTGTCCAGCTACGTGCTGATCAGCCTGGGCGGCAGCCGGCGCGCCCTCACGGCGTCCTACCGCTACCTGGTCATGGGCACCCTGGGCGCGACCTTCTACATCATCGGCGTCGGCATGATGTACATGATGACCGGCTCGCTCAACATGGCCGACCTGGCGACCCTGCTGCCCGCCGTCGACCACACGCGCACGGTGCTGGCGGCCTTCGCCTTCGTCGTCGTCGGACTGGGCCTCAAGCTTGCCATGTTCCCACTGCACACGTGGCTACCCAACGCCTATGCCTTCGCGCCGTCGGCGGTCACCGTGTTCCTGGCCTCGACGGCGACCAAGGTCGCCATCTACGCGCTGCTCCGCCTAGTCTTGACCGTGTTCGGCGGAACCGACCTGTTCAACGTCACGCACATCAGCCTGATGCTGGTCATCCTCGCGGTCATCGGCATGTTCGCGGGTGCCTTCGTCGCCATCTTCCAGAAGGACGTGAAGCGCATGCTGGCCTATTCCAGCGTGTCGCAGGTCGGCTACATGGTGCTGGGTATCGGCCTGGCCACGGCGGCGGGCGTAACCGGGAGCATCGTCCACCTGTTCAACCACGCCGTCATGAAAGGGGCCGCCTTCATGGCCGTGGGCGCCATGTTCTACGTCGTCGGCTCGGTCAGGCTCGACGACTTGGCCGGCATCGGCAAGCGCATGCCGGTGACCACGGCGGTGTTTCTGGTCGCCGGACTGTCGCTCATCGGCACTCCGGTCACGGTCGGTTTCATCTCGAAATGGCAGCTCGTCCAGGCGGCCATCGAACTCGGCTGGTGGTACGTCGCCGCCGGGGTGCTGCTGTCGTCGCTCCTGGCCATCGCCTACGTCTGGCGGGTGGTCGAGGTCGCCTACCTGCAGGCGCCGCCCGAGGGCGCCGCCCTGCGCACCGAGGCGCCCGTCTCCATGCTGGTGCCGATGATCGTCCTGGCCGCCGCCGCCGTGTGGTTCGGCATCGACGGCGACACCACCCTGCGCCTCGCCGGCGAGGCCGCCAACGCCCTCATGGGCGCGGCCCAGGGAGGCAAACCATGAGCGGCCTTCTTGCCGGACTGCAGCCGGCCGAGCTGATGCAGTTGACCGTGATCGTGCCGGTCGTCGGCGCGTTCGCGATCCTGGCGCTGGGGCGCTGGGAAAACCTGCGCGACGCCGCCAGCCTGCTGACGGCCTCTTGCCTGTTCTACGTCGTCTACCGGCTCTACCCCGTCGTTGCCGCGGGCGGCAGGCCCGACCTGGTTCTCATGGACATGGTGCCGGGACTGTCGATCCGCCTGACGCTCGAACCGCTCGGCATGATCTTCGCCGGAATCGCGAGCTTCCTGTGGATCGTCACGACGCTGTACGCCATCGGCTACATGCGCGGCCATCACGAGGAAAACCAGACCCGGTTCTACTTTTTCTTCGCGATCGCCATCGCGTCGGCCATGGGCGTCGCGATGTCGGGCAACATGCTGACGCTGTTCGTGTTCTACGAAGTCCTGTCGGTGTCGACCTATCCGCTGGTCGCCCACCACGGAACCGACGAGGCCAAGCGCGGGGCGCGCGTCTATCTGAGCATCCTGTTGACGACGTCGATCGTGTTCCTGCTGATGGGCATGATCTGGACCTTCACGCTTACCGGAAATCTCGACTTCGTCAAAGGCGGCATCTTCAAGCCCGACCAGCTTCAGGACCCGCTGGCGGGCATCCTGCTGGCGCTGTACGCCTTCGGCATCGGCAAGGCCGCGCTGATGCCGTTCCACCGCTGGTTGCCCGCGGCGATGGTCGCGCCGACTCCGGTCTCGGCGCTGCTGCATGCCGTGGCCGTGGTCAAGGCGGGCGTGTTCTCCGTCCTCAAGGTCGCGGTCTACGTCTTCGGCCTCGACCTGATGGCCGCAACGCCCAGCGCCGACGTCATGCTTTACGTGGCGGCCTTCACCATGATCGCCGCCTCCCTGGTCGCAATGCGCCAGGACAACCTGAAGCGCCGGCTCGCCTATTCGACCGTATCGCAGCTTTCCTACATCGTGGTCGGCGCCTTCCTGGCCCATCCGGACGCGGCGGTCGGCGGCGCCATGCATATCGCGACCCACGCCTTCGGCAAGATCACCCTGTTCTTCTGCGCCGGCGCCATCCTTGTCGCCAGCCACAAGACCGAGATCAGCCAGATGAGGGGCCTTGGCCGCAAGATGCCGGTGACCTTCATCTGCTTCATGCTCGGCAGCCTGTCGATCATCGGCCTGCCGCCGTTCGCCGGGATGTGGAGCAAGTGGTATCTGGCGCTCGGCGCGGCGAGCACCCATGAATACATCGTCGTCGCCGCCTTCATGCTGTCGTCCCTGCTGAACGTCGCCTACCTGCTGCCGATCGCCATTCGCGGCTTCTATTCCAACCCCGGCCCGGAGCCCGCAAACGCTCATGGCGACGATGGACATGGAAACGGGCACGACGACGCGCATCATGTCCCCTCGACGGTATCGTTCGGGATCAGCGGGATCGAGGAAGCGCCGCTGTTTTCCCTGGCCGCGATCTGCGTCACGACCGCGGGCTGCGTCGTGCTGTTCTTCTATCCCGACGCCCTGTTCCAACTGGCGTCGCAATTGGTCGCTCCCTAAAGGATGAATGTCATGGCCGACAAAGACCAAACCCACGTCTTCGACAATCCTCGCAACGTCAAACGCGTGATCTGGGCGCTGTACGCCCTGTGCGGGACATCGGCCCTGCTGGACTTCGTCATTCACCGTCACGTCGACCACCCGTGGGAATCGACGGTCTTCTTCTACTGCATCTACGGCTTCGTCGCCTGCGTGCTGCTGGTCCTGGCGGCCAAGGAGATGCGCAAGGTCCTGATGCGCGACGAGGACTATTACGAAAAGGACGCGGACTGATCCGATGGGCAGCTTTCTGACCATGGGCGCGACGGCTCCCTTCGTCATCTTCCTCGCCGGGGCCATCCTGGCGACGGCGACGCGTGGCCATATCCGCTCCGTGATCATGCTCGCGGTGCCCCTGGTCGGCGCCTACAACCTCTATTCCATGCCCGACGGCTTCGTCATGATCGGGATGCTGTTCGACTATCGGTTCGACATCCTGCGCCTCGACAAGCTGAGCCTCCTGTTCGGTTACCTGTTCCACCTCGCCGCCTTCCTTGGGATCGTCTTCTCCCTGCACCTGCGCGACACCACCCAGCACGTCAGCGGCCTGCTGTATGCCGGCAGCGCCCTTGGCGCCGTGTTCGCCGGCGACCTGATCACGCTGTTCGTCTTCTGGGAACTGCTGGCCGTCACCTCGGCGTTCCTGATTCTGGCACGGCGCACGGAGCGGGCGCGCCGGGCGGCGATGCGTTACCTGATCATCCAGGTGCTTTCGGGCGTTATCCTGCTTGCGGGCGCGCTGATCTGGATCGACGCCGTCGGCAACACCGACTTCGGCCAAATCGGCCTGCACGATCCGGCCACGGCCAAGGGCCTGGGAAGCTGGCTGATCTTCATCGCCTTCGGGATCAAGTGCTGCTTCCCCATGCTGCACAACTGGCTGACCGACGCCTACCCCGAGGCGACGCCGACGGGCACGGTGTTCCTGTCGGCCTTCACCACCAAGGTCGCCGTTTACGCTCTGGCGCGCAGCTACGCGGGCACGGAAATCCTGGTCTACATCGGCGCCACCATGGCGATGTTCCCGATCTTCTTCGCGGTGATCGAGAACGACCTCCGCCGCGTGCTGGCGTACAGCCTGATCAACCAGGTCGGCTTCATGGTCTGCGGCATCGGCATCGGCACGGCGCTCGCGGTCAACGGCGCCGTCAGCCACGCCTTCAACGACGTGGTGTTCAAGGGCCTGTTGTTCATGTCCATGGGCGCGGTGCTGTACCGCACCAACAAGATCAACGGCTCCGAACTGGGCGGGCTCTACAAGTCCATGCCCTGGACGACCGGATTTTGCATCGTCGGCGCGGCGTCGATCTCGGCGTTTCCCCTGTTCTCCGGATTCGTGTCGAAATCCATGGTCATGGTCGCGGCGCTCGAACACGGCTACAGCTGGGTCTGGCTGGCGCTTTTGTTCGCATCGGCGGGCGTGTTCCATCACGCGGGGATCAAGATCCCGTTCTTCGCGTTCTTCGCTCACGATTCCGGAATTCGCTGCAAGGAAGCGCCGCTCAACATGCTGATCGCCATGGGGCTCAGCGCGGCGATCTGCATCTTCAACGGCTCGTATCCCTGGGTGCTTTATTCCATGCTGCCGTTCCCGGTGGAATACGCACCCTACACCTGGGCTCACGTGCTGACGCAGAGCCAGCTTCTGTTCTTCTCCGCCCTCGCCTTCTGCTGGCTGAAACTGTCGGGTATCTACCCGCCCGAACTGCCGTCGGTGAACATCGACGCCGAGGTCGTCTACCGCAAGCTGTTCCCCGCCCTCATCCGCGGCACCGGCGGCGTCATCGCCGCCGTCGACGGCGCGGTGCGAATGGCGACGCTGAGAATGCTCGACGGCTGCATCCGGGAAATCCGCCGCCATCACGGCCCCGAGGGCTTCATGGCCAAGACCCTGCACCTCAGTTCCATGGTGTTCTGGGTGGTCGCGGCGCTCGCCTTCGTGCTGGTCCTGAATTTCGCCCACTTCTGACCGGGCGGGGTTGGGCGGAGCGGGCCTACTGCTCTTCGATGCGCAGGTTGACATCCATTTCCTCGACCCCGCCGCCGTCGCGCAGCCCCCGGATGGGACAGGCCGTGCCGTAGTCGAGGCCGAGCGCGAGGCGAATATAGGCCTCCGTGGCACATTGATCGTTGGCGGGATCGAAGCTGACCCAGCCCAATCCGTCGATCAGGGTCTCTGCCCAAGCGTGGCTCGCCAGATGGCTTTCGTTGCCCGACCCGGCCGCCAGGTATCCCGACACGTAACGCGCCGGCAAGCCCAGGTGCCGCGCGGCGGCAATGAACAGGTGCGCCTGGTCCTGGCACACGCCCTTGCCGGCGGCCAGCGCCTCGGCCGCCTTGGTCTCCACCGTCGTATGGCCGGGCTGGTAGGCGACGGCCTCGGCCACGGCAGCCATCAGGGCGTGCCCGGCGTCGAGCGCCCCCCTGGCCGCCAGGATCTTGGCGACCGGTGCGGCGAATTTGCGGACCTCGTCGTCGGCCTCCGTATAGTCGGTCGGCGTCAGGAAGATATAGGGTGGCAGGCCGTCGTCCATGGGCAGCACGCCGTTGGTGTTCGACGTCGTGATCTCGCCGATGACGGTGACGCGCACCTCGTCGTGCTCGCCGTCGAACGTCGCCACGTGGGCGTGGTTGTCGAAGCCGTCGGTCCAGGGCGTCAGGCGGCCGGTCGCCGCGACGTCCCAAATGCGCACCCGCTGGCACAGGTCCGCGCGTGGCGTCATCCGGATGTACTGGATCGAATGGGTGGCCGGTTCCGCGAACTTGAAATGGGTGACGTGGTTGACGGTAAGATGCATGGGCTCGCTCACTGGATCATCAGGAAGTCGCGCTGGATCTGCAGGCTGAGATCGTGCAGGCCGGCGCGATAGTCTTCCAGGAACCGCGCCATGCCCGTGCGGTAGATGCGGTCGATGCGTGCCGCCTGCAGGCGGTTGAGAAGATCGCTGCCCTGCTCGTAACTGCGCGAACGCGGACGCAGGCCTTCCAGGACCTCGCAGGTCTCTTCGACACAGGCGATGACCGAGCGCGGTATTTCCGGGTTGAGGATCAGAAGCTCCACCACCCGGCGCGGGTCTATCTGGCTTTTGTAGATCTCCCGGTAGGCCTTGTAGGCGTTGACCGAGCGCAGCAGCGTGCCCCATTGGTAATAGTCGAGGGTCGCCGTGTCGGGGCGCGAGGCCGGGCCCGACGGCTTGAAGGTATGGGCGCGGGCGGCAAGCAGGCGGATGGTGTTTTCCGCCCGCTCGATGAACACCCCCATGCGCCAGAACTCGAAGGCCTCGCCACGCCGCATGGTGCCGTGGGCGACCCCGCGGAACAGGTGCGAGCGCACCTTGATCCATTCCAGGAACTCGTGGTGGCCCATGTCCTGCATGTCGGCATAGGTGACCTGGGCGATGTCGAGCCAGGTGGAGTTGATGGTCTCCCACATGTCCGTGGTCAGCACGTGGCGGGTGGCGCGCACGTTCTCGCGCGCCGACCACACGCAGGACCGGATGCTCGACGGATTGTCGCGGTCGAGCACCATGTAGGTCAGCACCGGGTCGGTCTTGAAGGCGTCGTACTTGGCGAGATAGGCTTCGCGCTCCTCCTCGGACTGGAACAGCCCCTCCCACAGCCCCGCCTGGGCGCCGCGCCGCGCCGGCAGGAGCGACATGTGGTAAAGGCCCGTCAGTAGGCGCGCGGTGTTCTCCGAACGCTCCATGTAGCGCGCCATCCAGAACAGGTTGTCGGCCGTGCTCGACAGCATGATCCGCTCCGCTCCCCTATTCCTCGTCCTCGACCACGGCCGGGGCTTCCAGGACCCAGGTGTCCTTGGTGCCGCCGCCCTGCGAGGAATTGACGACCAGCGAGCCAGCCTTGAGCGCCACGCGCGTCAGGCCGCCCGGCATGACGCGGGTCTTCTCGCCCGACAGCACGAAGGGGCGCAGATCCACGTGGCGCGGCGCGATGCCTTCCTCGACCAGGGTCGGACAGGTCGAGAGCGCCAGGGTCGGCTGGGCGATGTAGTTGTCCGGCTCGGCCTGCAGGCGTTTCTTGAAGTCCGCGCATTGGGCCTTGGTCGCCTTGGGCCCCACCAGCATGCCGTAGCCGCCGGACCCGTGCACTTCCTTGACGACGAGGTCCGCGATGTTGTCGAGGACGTATTTCAGGTCGTCGGCCTTGCGGCACGAGAAGGTCGGCACGTTCTGCAGCACCGGCTCCTCGCCCAGGTAGAAGCGGATCATGTCGGGCACGTAGACGTACATGGCCTTGTCGTCGGCGACGCCGGTGCCGATGGCGTTGCACAGGGTCACCCGGCCGCTGCGCACAACGGACAGGATGCCCGGCACGCCCAAGGCCGATTCCGGATTGAAGGCCAAGGGGTCGATGAACCCGTCGTCGATCCGGCGGTAGATCACGTCGACGCGCTTGGGCCCCTCGGTCGTGCGCATGAAGACGGAGCCCGAATCCACGAACATGTCGCGGCCCTCGACCAGCTCGATGCCCATTTCCGTGGCCAGGAAGGCGTGCTCGAAATAGGCGCTGTTGTACTGCCCGGGCGTCATCAGGACGACCGTGGGATCATCGACGCCCAGCGGCGCCACGGCCTGCAGCGAGTGCAGCAGGTATTCCGGATAGCGGTCGACGGGGGCGACAACGGAGCGCGCGAACAGATCCGGGAACAGGCGCATCATGGTTTCCCGGTTTTCCAGCATGTAGGACACGCCCGACGGCGTGCGCACGTTGTCCTCCAGGACGAAGAAGGTCTTGTCGTCGATCCGCACCACGTCGACCCCCGACACATGGGCATAGACCCGGCGCGGCAGGTCGAGTCCCAGCATCTGCGGCTGGAATGCCTCGTTGGTCATGACCAGTTCCGCGGGCACGAGGCCGGCGCGGATGATTTCCTGATCATGGTAGATGTCGTGCAGGAAGGCGTTGAGCGCGTCGACCCGCTGGATGGCGCCGCGCTCCAGCACCGCCCATTCCTCGTGGCTGAGGACACGGGGGATGACATCGAAGGGGATCATGCGCTCACCCCCCTCGTCCTCGCCGTAGACGGTGAAGGTGATGCCGAGACGGCGGAACAGTAGGTCCGCCTGCTGGTGTTTCTGGCGCAGGCGGTCCAGGGACTGGTCCGTCAGCCAGGCCGAATATTCCCTGTAGGCTGGTCTGATGTCGCCGTTGGCGGCGTGCATCTCGTCGAAGATTTCTGGTTTCGATCGATCGGACAAGGTCGTCTCTGGGCCCCAGTTGCCCTGAAACCGTAGAGCATCGCTTGGTGCAGCGCAACAGAGCCGACACACGTTTAACAGGTTGGCCCGGCGCAATTTTCCGTGTAGAGGCGACGTGAGGAACCGCCATGCCCTTCAGACCTGCCGCCATCGCCCTTGCGGTATTGTTCGCGTTCACCCCCGCCCAAGCGGCGGAGGCGCCATGGCGTGCCCTGCCACGTGCCGAGATGCTGGAGGAGGATTCCCATCCCCATGAGGTCCGGCCCGGCGACGAGGCCCGGTTTCATACCCTGCCCGCCGCCCGGACGTCGTTCCTGGACGTGAAATGCTCGCTCACCGGGCCCGCTGAGCGGGCCGCCATCGTGACGTCGGGCATGGCCTTGAAGGACTGGCCGCTCGATTCCCTCGAGTTCGAGATTCAGCCCGGCGCGACCTTGTGGATCGACATCATCGCCGTGGTCCGGCCCGAAACGGAAAAAGCCCCCTATTTCGCGTTCCGCAATATGGACGCGTCGCGCCTGCTCTGGCACCAGTGCTATAACAACTGACCCCGCCTCAAGAAGAAATCCCAAGGAAACACCGCATGTCCGACGATCAAACGGGAATGAAAAAGGGCCTGACACGTTACGGCGACGACGCCTTCTCGCTGTTCCTGCGCAAGGCCTTCATCAAGGCCATGGGCTACACGGACGACGCCCTGGGCCGGCCCATCATCGGCATCGCCGATACATTCTCGGGATACAACGCCTGCCACAAGACCGTGCCGGACCTGGTCGAGGCCGTGAAGCGCGGTGTCATGCTGGCGGGCGGCCTGCCGGTCGAGTTCCCGACCATCTCGATCCACGAGAGCTTCGCGCATCCGACCTCCATGTTCCTGCGCAACCTGATGTCGATCGACACCGAGGAAATGATCCGCGCCCAGCCCATGGATGCGGTGGTGCTGATCGGCGGCTGCGACAAGACCGTGCCGGCCCTCCTCATGGGCGCTGCCTCGGCGGGCGTGCCCGCCATCGTCTGCGTCACCGGGCCCATGGGCACCGGCAGCCACAAGGGCGAGCGCCTGGGTGCCTGCACCGACTGCCGGCGCATGTGGGGAAAATTCCGCGCCGGCGAGATCGGCGAAGCGGAAATCGAGGACATCTCCGCCAAGCTGGTGCCCACGGCGGGGACCTGCGGCGTCATGGGCACGGCGTCGACCATGGCGCTGATGACCGAAGCCATGGGCATGATGCTGCCGGGCGGCGCGGCGATCCCGGCCTGGGCCGCCGACCGCCTGCGCCACGCCGAGGAAACGGGCACGCGGGCCGTCGCCCTCGCCAGGGACAAGGTGACGCCCGACAGGATCATTACGCAGGCGTCCGTGAACAACGCCATGAAGACGCTGCTCGCCATCGGCGGCTCGACCAACGGCATCGTCCACATGGCGGCCGTGGCCGGGCGCCTGGGCCTGAGCGTCGACCTGGACGCCTTCGATACGATGGGCCGCGAGGTGCCGACGCTGGTCAACCTGAAGCCCAACGGAATCTATTACATGGAGGATCTGTGGAAGGCCGGCGGCCTGACCACCATCCTGCGCGAGATCGAGGACCTGCTCGACCTCGACTGCCTGACCGTCTCGGGCAGGACGCTGGGCGAGAACCTGGTCGCCATGCCGCCCGGCTGGGACCAGGACGTGGTGCGCCCGCGTGGCACCCCCCTCTACCCCGAGGGCGGCATGGCCGTGCTGCGCGGCAACCTGTGCCCGAACGGTGCGGTCCTGAAACAGTCGGCGGCCGACCAGGGCCTTCTGGTCCATGAGGGCCGCGCCGTGGTGTTCGACAACCTGGAAGACCTGGCGATGCGCATCGACAGCCCGGACCTCGACGTCGCCCCCGACGACGTGCTGGTGCTGCGCAACATCGGGCCCAAGGGGGCGCCCGGCATGCCCGAGGCCGGATACATTCCGATCCCGAAGAAGCTGGCCCAGCAGGGCGTCAAGGACATGGTGCGCATTTCCGACGGCCGGATGTCGGGCACCGCCTTCGGAACGATCATCCTGCACGTCTCGCCCGAAGCCGCCGACGGCGGGCCGCTCGCCCTCGTGAAAACCGGCGACCGCATCCGTCTGGACACGCCGAGGCGCACGCTCGATCTACTAGTAGACGATGCCGAAATGAATGCCCGGCGCGCGGCCTGGAGCCCGCCCGAACCCCATGCCGGGTCCGACCGCGGCTACCTGAAACTCTACCTGGATACCGTGACGCAGGCCGAAGACGGGGCCGACTTCGGGTTCTTGAAAGCCACGGAGGGCCGCTGACGCGGCCTGTGGCCTGCGGGTGTAGTTAGGAAGCATCGCGCAAGCGGCTGGCAGGGATCGTTAAAATATATCTTTTTAATTCAATATATTATCTGGTATTTCTCACCTTATTCGTGATGCTGTCCAGCCGCCTTGGGGGGCGAACTCCGGCCCCCATAAGGAAACGGGGGCGCCTTGGCGCCCCCGCGATTCCAGTAGCGAAACGGCAGCACGGGTCAGCCGCCGAGGAACAATCTTCCCACGTCCTCGTTCTCCAGCAGTTCGTCGCCGGTGCCGGCGATGGCCAGTTCGCCCGACACCAGCACGTAGCCGATGTCGGCGAATTCCAGGCCCTTCTTGGCGTTCTGTTCGACCATGATGATGGTCTTGCCTTCCGTGTGCTGCAGGTCGTCGAGGATCTCGAACACCATGTCGATGAAGCGGGGCTCCAGGCCGATGGAGGGCTCGTCCACCAGCAGCACGTCCGGATCCATGACGAGGGCGCGCGAAATTTCCAGCAGCCGCCGCTCGCCGCCCGACAGCACCTTGGCCAGGTGCTTGCGGCGCTGGGCCAGGCGGTCGTACTTGGCGAACACCTTTTCCGCCGCCTCCTTGGCCTGGGCCGTCGTCTCCATGAGGAAGCCGCCCATCCACAGGTTCTCCTCCACCGTCATGTCGGGGAAGATGGACTTGTCCTGCAGGATATAGGCGATGCCGGCGCGCTGAAGCTTCTGGTTTGCCGTCATCCGGGACACGTCCTGGGCCGTGTCGCCCTCGCCCACCAGGATCTGGCCACTCATGATGGTGTTGAGGCCATAGATGGCGTGCAGCACCGTCGATTTGCCCGCCCCGTTGGGGCCGATCAGGCAGAGCGACTGGCCCTTGCCGACCTGCAGGTTGAAGCCGTGGATGATCTCCATCTTGCCGTAGCCGCAGCGCAGGTCCTTCAGGTTCACGAAGGGCGCGTTGCCGGCCAGCGCCGCGACCTTCTCCAGCGGCACGTCGACGGCCATGGCCTTGGCCTGGCGGTTGACGTCCTCTACCGAGATGACCGCGTCCACGGTCCCCATGTGATAGCCGGTCGAGCGGCGCTTGGCGGCGGCCCCGGCGGATTCGTCTTCAACCTTGGTTTCGTCGGCCATGGTCAATGTGCTCCCAGATAGGCGTCGATGACGCGCTGGTCGTTCTGAATCTCGTCCGGCGTGCCGTGGGCGAGAAGCTCGCCGTGGGCCAGGCAGTAGATCGACTGCGCCATGTTCATGATCACGCGCATGTTGTGCTCGATGACGAACAGCGTGATGCCAAGTTCCTCGTTGGCGCGGCGCAGCCGGTCGATCAGCCCGTTGATGAGGGTCGGGTTGATGCCCGCCGTGGGCTCATCCAGGAGCAGGACCTCGGGCCGGTTCATGAGCGCCATGGCGAACTCCAGCAGCTTCTGCTGCCCGAAGCTGAGGTCGCCCGAAATGAGCCGGCGCTTCTCGTATAGCCCGACGAAATCGAGCAGACGGTCGACCTCTTCCATGGTCGCCTTGTCGCCGCGGTTCTTGAACATGTCCCGGAACCCCAGCTTGCGGTGGGGGATCGAGATCAGCATGTTGTCGATGCAGTTCATGTTCGAATAGATGCGCGTCTGCTGGAACGTGCGCAGCAGGCCCAGGCGGGCGATCTGCGGCACCCGGTAATCCGATATCTCCTGGCCCTTGAACCTGATCGAGCCTTCGTCGATGGGGTGATAGCCGACGATGGAGTTGAACAGGGTCGTCTTGCCCGAGCCGTTGGGCCCGATCAGGCCGGTGATGCCCCCGCCCGGCACCTTGAGAGAGATGCTGTGGTTGGCGACCACGCCCCCGAAGGACTTGGAGACGCCGTTCAGTTCGATAACGGGCGTGTCGGTCATTCCGCCGCCTCCTTCTTGTCGACGACGATGCCGAAACGTTCCGGGAACTTGTCCATGAGCCAGCCCATGATCCCCTGCTGGAAGAACACCACGTTGACGATGATCAGCACGCCGAGCGCGACCCACTGCCAGCCCAGGAAGTAGGTCCAGGTGAACTCCTTCAGGAAGTGGAACAGGATGGCGCCCAGGATCGGACCCCACAGGGTGCCCTTGCCGCCGAGAAGCGACATGGCGACCATGAAGATGCCGAAGGTGGCGACCGGGAAGGCCACCTCCAGGGGCTCGACGAAGCCCGTAATGTTGCCGAACAGGGCCCCCGAGATGCCGAGGAAGAACGCCGCCGCGGACCACGCGATGGTCTTGTAGCGGAGCGTGTGGATGCCCATGGCCTCGGCCTTCTGCTCGTCGTCGCGAATGGCGTTGATGGCGAGCCCGAAGCGGGTCGAGTAGAGCCAGCTGCAGAACAGGTAGGTGGCGATCGCCGCGAAGAAGCACAGGAAATAGAACATCATCGACTTGCCGTCGGCGCTGCCCGGAAACACGGGCATGGCCAGGCCGCCGCCGGCTCCGACCCAGGACCAGGTGCCCATCAGCTCGCCGGCCGTGAGGGCGATGCCCAGGGTGCCGATGGCGAAATAGGGCCCGCGCAGGCCGAACATGGTCCAGCCGATGGCCGCCGCCAGGACCGCCGAGCCGATGCCCGCGGCGATGACGCCGAGCCCCAGGCCCCAGAAATACTGGGCGTCGGTATACTTGAAATCGACGGCGCCGGAGGATGCCGTATATTCGGCGACGTCGGCGAACATGCTGACCTGGACGACCGCCGAGATGTACATGCCCGATCCGAAGAACAGGATGTTGCCCAGCGAGTTGTAGCCCATCTGGCCGCCCAGGATATCCCAGGTCAGGGCGAACAGGACCATGACCCACAACACGGCGATCTGGATGGTCACGCCGGGGATCACGAAAGGCGCCGCGACGCCGAAGATCAGGATCGGCAGGTGCAGTTTCGGACTGAATGATTCCAAGGTTTTTTGCTCCCGTTATTCTTGTTGGCCCGCGTGGGACCGTGCCTATTGCACGACCTGGCGGTGGCGGCGCATTTCGATCTGGCGCCAGATCAGCACCGCGACCAGCAGGCCGACCACGGTCGCCTGCTGGAACTCGGCGCCGAGCACGAAACCGCCGTACTGTTCCATGACGCCGAGGCCGAGGCCGGCCAGGATCACGCCCGGCAGGTTGCCGAAGCCGGCCGCCGTGACGATCACGAACGCCCGGATGGCGTGGCCGATACCGTAGAACGGCTGGATCACCCAGATCATCGAGATCAGCGCCCCGGCGGCGCCGCAGATCGCGGCGTTCAATGCGTAGGTGAAGGCATAGACCTTGTCCGTGTCGATGCCCATGACGCGGGCGGCGCGCGGATCCTGAGCCGTGGCGCGGATCGCCTGCCCCATGCGTGAGTTCTTCATGAACAGCACCACGACGACGGCCAGCACGCCGCACAACGCGAAGGCGATCAGCTTGATGTCGGCGACGGTGACGCTGTTGTTGAAGTAACTGCGAACGGCGTAGTCGCTTTCCGCCGTCTGCACCTCGGGCCCGAACATCAGGTTCAGCGCCTGGGCCATTACGATGGCCAGCCCGAAGGTCGCCAGCAGCGAGGTGAACAGGTCCTTGTCGATGACGCGGCGGATGATGGTGATGTAGACCAGCCAGCCGAAGCCGAACATCACGACGATCGAGATCGGCATGCCCCACAGCGGATGGATACCCTGCTTGCCCAGCCACCAGGCGATGTAGCCCCCGGTGATCACGAAATCGCCCTGGGCCAGGTTCTTCACGTTCATGACGCCCCACACCAGGGCCAGGCCATAGGCCGCCAGAGCGAAGGTGGCGCCGATGAACAGTCCGTCCAGGATCAGTTGAATGTTGAAGACCGGCGCCGCGGTCAGAATTGAAATGTTGTCCCACATGTTTCTGATCCATCCCTAGTCAAGTGGAGGCATTCGGCCGGCAAAGAAGACCGGATTGTTTGTCGGCGTATGCAAGAACCGGCCGCCCCCGGCCATGGGGGCCGAGGGCGGAGTTCATTCATCGCTTGCGGTTGCCCGCAAGGCTAATAGCCTGCCTTATTCTTCCGGCTTGCGCGGCCAAGCCAGCGGGTGCGACGCATACTTGGACGGCGCCACCACGTTGAATGCGCCCTTCTGGATCTGGCGCAGAACCATCGGCTTGCCGAGGTTGTTGCCTTCCGGCGCGAACTTGATCGGACCGTAGAAGGTCTCGAACTCGATCGACGCGATGGCGTCACGCACCTTGTCCGTGTCAAAGGAATTGGCCTTTTCGAAGGCCTCCTTCCAGACCAGAACCGAGGCCGAGGCCTGGGCCGCCTGATAGGGCACGTTCTTGTAGCCGTCGTAGGTCTTCTTGAATGTCTTGTCGTAGTCGGCGGCCGAACCGAAGTACTTGCCCTTGTAGCTCAGCGTTTCCGCCCACTGGGTCGGGCACAGGTAGCCGTTGGTGGAAGCGCCGAACTTGGCCACGATCTTGGCCGCTTCGCAGTGGGTGACGGCGATCATCGGCGTGTCGATCTTCATTTCCTTGATCTGGCGCGCGGCGGTCGCGGCACCCTTGGAGTGGCCGGACAGCAGCAGCACGTCCGGCTTCAGGGCCTTGACCTTGGTCAGCGTCGAGGAGATGTCGTTCAGGTCGCGCGGCATCTTGTCGTCAATGACGACCTTCATGTTGAACTTCTTGGCGTCCTCAAGCACGCCGGCACGGACGTCGAGCGAGAACGGGTCGTTCTCGAAGGCCATGGCGATCTTCACGTCCGAGGGCTTCTTGCCGTTCTTTTCGGCGACCTCGGCGGCCAGCGAGATGGTGCTCGCCAGGTACTGCTCGGAGGTCGAAAGCACCGCGAACAGGTACTTATAGCCCTTGTTGAACAGCGAACGCGAAGCGCCCTCGGCCTCGACCATGGGCACCTTGTATTTTTCCATGATCGGCGCCGCGGCCTTGGTGGTGGCCGACGAGTACGGCCCCAGGAAGTACTTCACGCCGTCCTGGTTGACCAGACGCTCCAGCAGCTGCGCCGTGCGCAGCGGGGTCGATTCGTCGTCGTAATACTGGACTTTCAGCTTGTAGCTCTTGCCGCCGACCTTGACGCCGCCCATTTCGTTGATCCGCTTGACGCCCAGGTCGTATCCGTTCTTGGCGTGGATGCCGTTGGTCGAATACTTGCCGGTAAACGAAATCGCCGAGCCGAGGATGATGGTGTCGCCCTCGACCTTGGCCTGCGCCGGGCCGGCCAGGGCCAGGCCCGCAACGGCAAGGCTTGCCGATACGGCAGTAAGGAGTCGCTTGGTGTTCATGTGTGTCCTCCCAGACATATACGTTTGACGCTTGGTTGCCACGTCTCGGTTGATTTTGCCAATCCCCCGGAAATCCCCAATACGCCGGCGCAGCCGCCGGGCAGCCGGAAGACCGCTCGGCCCTGATATTAGCCGAGTGACCGTATGGCGCAAGCGCAAGCCGGGGAAACTCCCGGAAAATTCTGAAATCTCATGAAATTTTACGGGTTAGGAGTTCTTGAACCCGGGATTCCAGGCTTTCACCTCGACCGGCTTGCCGGTCTGGGTAACGAAGACCTTGGGCTTCACGACCTGCTGGAGACCGGGCGTGTTCTCGGCTCTGACGAACGACAGGCGCATGGCGTCCAGGGTGATTTCCGTCCGGACGCCCTTCGCCCGCGCCTGCTTGTAAGCGCTGGTTCCCTTGGTGACCTGGTTCAGGCGCTCCACGGAGGCGTGGCCGAATCGGCGCCACAGGCTGGCGAGATAGGTGTCGATCTCGTGGGGGATGAACAGTTCGACGTCGATGTTGGGGCGGCCGCGGGAGAATCCGGCATAGATATTGGGCTCTAGCGGCCCCAGCTCGTCGGCGACGAACACCGCCGGCATCAGCTTGCGGCCGTTCTGCAGGACGGCGTAATACCCCTGGGCCAGGAACAGCAGGCGCTGCAGCTTCTGCGGCTGCAGGTATTCGTTCTGCTCCAGCGCCGTATCCGCGAACCAGAAGGCCACGTCGAAGCCGCTTTTAACATCGGCACGCATGAACTTGCCTTGTCTCCAGTATCGTCCCGGTCCGGTTGTCCGTTCTCCGCGCCGCGAAATCGCGCGGGCGCCCCGAGTATCGCCCGCCATTGACCAAGGAAAGATTAACACGGGGCGGCGGTGGGCGGTCCACCCTAAATGTCCCCGCGCCGCCGCCCCCGGGGAACGGAGGATGGACGGGGCCGGGCATGAAAAAACCGGCACGAGGCCGGCGGCGAACGGGCGGCGGGTGCGAGCCTACAGCCGCATGCTGAGCGTCGTGCCCTTGCGGGGCAGCGTGCCGTGAATGACCTGGGCGTTTAGTTCATAAGTGGCGATCGCCTTGCTTACCAGGCCCGCGAAGTTCCTCGGCCGTCCTTCGTCGCCGGACGTCTTGGGCGCCGAGATCTCGCTCTGGATGATCTGGGCGAAGGTTTCGTTGGGTGCCGTGAAGCGGCCGCGCCCCAGGTTGGGATTGCGCCGACGGTCGTCGGACAGGGTGCGCCGGTCGTCCAACTGGTTGTCCGGCGCGTTCTGGAATCCGAACTGGGCCGCCTCGAAGGACAGCGCGTTGCTGCCGCTCAACTCCTCGACCCGGCCGTGGCCGGACACCGGCGACGTGCCCGTCATGCGGGCGGTCGACACGTTGGCTATGGCCGGTGCGGCGGTGGGAGTAATCTTCGCCATGATCCCGTTCGTTATCGGTCCGTTCGTTCGCCCCCAACCTTCGCGCCACGCGCAAAGGCCGGGCGCACTGCCCCATTGAGGCGCAGATACACCATTACACCACGCAGATTATAGGAGTCTTAACGCCAGGACAACCCCTGAAACCCAGGAAATCCGCGCCTTTTCTAGGGGCGCGGGCCGCCTCTCACGCGCCGCCGCCCAAACCGCCGATAAACCCCAGAACGGCCTCACCCGCGCCATGGTCAAAGACATCCGCGTGGCCCGCGCCGGGCAGCCAAACCCCCGTCTTGGGCTCCGCCGCGAGGTCGAAAAGCGCCCGTCCCTGGCTCATCGGCACGGTCCGGTCCTCGGCCCCGTGGACGACCAGGACGGGCGCCCTGACGGCCGCGATCTTGGCCTTGGAGTCGTAGCGGTCGCGGGTCAGCCGCCCGGCCGGGACCCAGGGATAATGGTGCCCGGCGGCATCGGCCATGGATGTAAAGGGCGATTCGAGCACCAGGCCGCGGACGGGCGTGCCGGCGCGCGCCAATTCGAACGCCGCCTGCACCGCGACGCCGGTGCCCAGAGATTCGCCATAGATCACAAGGCCTTCCGGTCCGTGTCCCTGCGCGGCGAGCCAGGCCAGATTGGCCCGCGCGTCGGCATAGAGCCCTGCCTCCGTCGGCCGTCCGGGGTTTCCGCCGTAACCCCGGTATTCCGCGAGCATGACCCCAAGCCCCTGCTCCGCGAGGATCCTCGCCTTGTAGGCGCGGTCGGCGATCGTTCCCGCGTTGCCGTGAAAATAAAGGACGACCGCCCGCCCGGCGCCCGGCGCCAGGTACCAGGACAGAAGATCGAGGCCGTCCTCCGTGCGGACGCGGACGGCCCGCGCATGGATCAGACCCGCGGCGGCGGGTGTTCCGGCGGCATCGCCGGGTTGATACATCAGGCTGCGCTGGCCGAAGAACAGCAGACCGACAAGAAGCCCGTAGACTGCGGCGGCGGCGGCGATGACCTGGCCCACCATCAGCATCGGACCGGACCCCCACCATCGAGATCGGCGGGCCGAACCGGCCGGGTCATCGTGTCCCGTCGGGTTCGGCGGGCACCGGCTGGCTGCGTCCGAACAGCACCCCCATGGGCCGGGCCCCTTCCTGGAATCCCGCCATCGGCGCGCCGGGCTGGCCCGGCGTATCCGTGCCGACGGGCCCGGACGTCGGGGGATAGTTCACATCGGCCCCGGTGACCGCGCCCTTGGCGCCGATACAGGTGAACTGCGCGCCCACCGGCGTAACCAAGGGACAAACGCCGTAGGTATTTCCCGCGAACCGGATTCCCGCGCCGTATCGGCCGCAGGCCTCAGCCGCAAGGCGCACGACGTCAGCCTGCTTGGCGCCGTACTTCGAATAGCAGACGGTGACCCCGCTCATGGCCTTGGGGGGCTTGGCGAAATCGACGTGTTCGCGGTCATAGGCGGCGGGATTGTGGACATGGGGCTGTGCTTCGGCGCAGGCGCCCAGCACGCCCGCCGCCATCATCAGGGCGGGCACGCTCACGGGCAGCCGGAGGCGGCCCACATCGACACGTCGGAACGAAACGGCCATGATCCCGCTATAACCCCTTTTCGGCGGCCCGGCAAACTCCCTTCGCCTGTGGCCGGTGCCCGGGAGTTCCATACAATTTTATCGAAAACTACCGGCAAATAATTAATTCGGAAGCGGTTTTTCGATCCCATACACTATATCCAAAGTCATAGGTCCGGTCACGAAACGATCTCCGACCGGCTTTTGACGGGACATGGACAGGAGTTGGATCGATGGCACGCTCAGGGCATGCAATGACGGCGGCAAGACGAGGCAAGTTCCGCCCGTTCCGGGCCCTTGCCCTGGTTTTCGGCGTGCTGGGCTTGGCATTCGGCCTGCTGGCCCAGTTCGCCGGGCCGGCGCCGGAACATGGTGACACGGAGGTCGCCGATACCGGGATCGGCCGCCTTCTTCCCGACATGGAAAAGAAGAAAAAGCAGGAGGCCGAACACATCGGCGCCAAGGCCCTTCGCCTATATGCCGCGCGCATGAAGCAAAGCCTGGAACCGCCCAACTTCTTCATGGGGCCGATCGAGATCGGAATGACCTATGAACGCTTCCTGGCCATTGTGCCGACTCCGGAGTCCCTGAAGGCGGCCCAAGCCGGCGTGATCGGCGTGCTGCGCACGGACAAGGGCGTGTTCACGGCCCATTTCCCATCGGCGCGCAAGGACGCCGCCGCCTTCCGCCTCAGCTACACGCAAAATTTCCGCCATCATACGGAACGCGAGATCACCGAACACCTCGGCAACCTGTGGGGCAAGCCGACGACGTCCGACTGCACGCGCCTCAGCTACGGCAACGGCTCGGACTGCCGCTACCAGTGGTGGCCCGTCAACGGCGTGCGGGTCAGCGCCCAGCTGCGCGTTATCAACGACCGGCTGCACGGCCGGCCCGAGATCACGCTCCGCGTCGACGCCGCCGACGACCGCACGGAGGGCCGCCGCTGGGCGTCCTACCGGGTCGCGGCGGCACGGAGCCGCTGAGGCCGCTCTTCCCGCCTTTCGTTTCAGCCTGCGAAACGCGCCGGTTTTCGGCCCTCGCGGCCCTTGCCCATGCCGGCGAACCGTGCCAGCTTACCCCCTCATTTCGTCATTTGGCGCCAACGATAAGCGGTCAAGAAAGGAGCACCCGATGCCGGATGCAGCCGACGCCACGCAGCTTGCCCCGAAGTCTCCGCAGGCGAAGCCAGAATTCAACTGGGAAGACCCCTTCGCCCTGGCCGATCAGTTGACCGAGGACGAGCGCATGGTCGCCGAGACGGCCCGTGCCTATGCCCAGGACAAGCTCATGCCGCGGGTCCTGGAATCCTTCCGCAACGAGACCTTCGACCGCGAGATTTTCGAGGAAATGGGCGCGTTGGGCTTCCTCGGCCCGACCATCCCGGAACAGTACGGCGGGGCGGGCGTCAACCACGTGTGCTACGGCCTGATCGCCCGCGAGGTGGAGCGCGTCGATTCCGGCTACCGTTCAAGCTTAAGCGTGCAATCGTCGCTGGTCATGTATCCGATCTATGCCTACGGCACCGAGGAACAACGCAGCAAATACCTGCCGCGTCTGGCCAAGGGCGAGATGGTCGGCGCGTTCGGACTGACGGAGCCGGACCACGGCTCGGATCCCGGCGGCATGAAAACGCGCGCCGCAAAGGCCGATGGCGGCTATGTCCTCACGGGCAACAAGATGTGGATTTCCAACAGCCCCATCGCCGACGTATTCGTGGTATGGGCCAAGCTGGACGGCAAGATCCGGGGTTTCCTCCTGGAAAAGGGCATGAAGGGTCTGTCCGCGCCCAAGATCGAGGGCAAGTTCTCGCTGCGCACCTCGCTGACCGGCGAGGTCGTCATGGACAACGTGTTCGTGCCCGAAGAGAACCTCCTGCCCAATGCCTCGGGCCTCGCGGGCCCCTTCGGCTGCCTGAACAAGGCGCGCTACGGCATCTCCTGGGGAGCGCTGGGCGCGGCCGAATTCTGCTGGCACGCAGCTCGGCAGTACACGCTCGACCGCAAGCAATTCGGCCGTCCGCTGGCCGCCAACCAGCTGATCCAGAAGAAGCTGGCCGACATGATGACCGAGATCACCATCGGCCTGCAGGCCTGTCTGCGCGTCGGCCGTATGCTCGACGAAGGCACCTGCCCGCCCGAGAACATCTCCATGGTCAAGCGCAACTCGACCGGCAAGGCGCTCGACGTGGCGCGCATGGCCCGCGACATGCACGGCGGCAACGGCATCGCCGACGAATTCCACATCATCCGCCACCTTCTTAACCTTGAAACGGTTAATACATACGAGGGGACCCACGACATCCACGCCCTGATCCTGGGCCGGGCGCAGACGGGCATCCAGGCATTCACCGCCTAGTCCGGGCGGGACGACCCCGGTGTCCAACCCTTCCGACGACACGCCGGTCTTGTTCGCCGGCGACGACGACGTGTGGTGTCAGGTCGTCAACCGCACACCGGGGCCGGTGCGGCGGGGCGCCCTGTTCCTCGACCGCGACGGCGTCATGGTCGAGGAACATCCCTACCTGCATCGCATCGAGGATGCACGCATGGTGCCCGGCACCGTGGCCGCCATCCGCGCCGCCAACGCGCGGGCCGTCCCCGTGGTGGTCGTCACCAACCAGGGCGGGATCGCCCTCGGCCATTACGACTGGCCCGAATTCGCGCGCTTGCACGACTGGATATGGGAGCGGCTGGCCGAGGCCGACGCCTTCGTCAACGCGATCCTCGCCTGCCCGCACCACCCCGAAGGCCGCGGCCTGCTGCGCGCCACGAACCATCCGGACCGCAAGCCCAATCCGGGCATGATCCTGCGCGCCCTGGACATCCTGCCCATCGACGCGGCACGCTCGTGGATCGTCGGCGACCGCGAGGTCGACGTCCAGGCGGCCAAGGCGGCCGGGCTGGCGGGCGCCGTTCACATGCGCTCCGCCCATAAGGATTTCGAGGCCGCGCGGACCAAGGCGGCGGCCCTGGCCGACGCGTCGTTCCGGGTGCGCGCCTGCGACGACCCCGACAAATTGACGGAGGTCCTGGCGCCCCTGTGGGCTCAGGCTTGACGAAGCGGAGGGGCTTCCGCCCTATTCGCCGCCGTAACGGATGTAGTCGGCCCAGGTCCGCTCGAGCCGCTGCAACGCTTGGCACAGGTCTTCGACCTTGGGCTCGTCGATGTACTCGCTGAAGGCATTCGCATTGTATTCCTCCAGCGCCTTGACCTGCTTGACGACGGCGCGCGCCTTGTCCGTAAGCTGCACCGTGACCGAGCGCTTGTCATGCTGCGAGCGCTCCTGGGTCAGGTATCCCATGTCCGTCAGCTTCTTGATATTGTAGGACACGTTGGAGCCCTGGTAGTACCCCCGCTCGACCAGATCGCGGATGGCCATGGCCTCGTCCCCGATATTGGCCAGCAGAAGGGCCTGCACCCCGTTCAGGTCGCGCACCCCCAAACGATTCAACTCGGCCCGGATGACATCGATGAACCTCCGGTGCAGGCGTTCGATCAGGCGCGTCAGTTCGGAATAGGTTCGGCTCACGTCCGGTCTCCTCTCACCAACCAACTGTTATAGTTTCTGTTCCTTTTCGCAACAACCAAGTCAGACCGCCCCTGGGCCCTATGGCCGGGGACGCGACGGCGGTGTAGGCTCCCCCCATGAACGCACGACGTGACAGCACGCGCGGCGCCGTCCTGGCGGCCGCGCTCTCGGTGGTCCTGGCGGCCGGCGCCTGCGCCACAGGCGAGTTGCCGACGGCCGAGGAGATCAAGCAGGAAAACGCGGAAAGCCGCGCGCGGCAGCTTGTCCGCGTGGGCGACGCGTCCCGCGCCGGCGGCGACGCCGCCTCCGCCCTCGCCTTCTATCAGCGGGCCCGGACCAAGTGGCCGGAATGGGACGAGCCCTACCGGCGCATCGGCGAGACGGCCCTGGTGCTCGGCATGGCGGCCGAGGCCGCCGAGGCCTATACCCGCCTGAGCGCCCTGGCGCCCGGTGACGCGGCGGTGCAACTTGGGCTGGGGCGGGCGCTGATCGCTCTCGACCGGCCGGACGACGCGCAAGCGGCCTTCAAGGCGGCGCGGGCGGCCGATCCCAAGGACCATCGGGCCCTCAATGGCCTCGGCATCGCACGCGATCTGACGGGCGACCATGCCGGGGCGCAGGATTTCTACCGACAGGGACTCGTGCTTCAGCCGGACAGCCCGTCCCTGAAGAACAACCTGGGCCTGTCCCTGGCGCTGTCCGGAAAGTTCGACGACGCGATCCGCGTCCTGGGCGAGGCCGCCAAGTCCCCCGCGGCGGGTCCGCGGGCGCGCCAGAATCTGGCGCTGGTCTACGGCCTGTCCGGCGACATGGATCGCGCGGCCAGGATCGGCCGCCTCGACCTGACCGAACGCCAGGTGCAGAGCAATCTCAAACGGTACGAGGCGTTGCGAAAGCTCTCCGACAAGGCCCGGGCGCGCGCCGTGCATACGGGCCAGGAGCCCGACGGCTGACGGGTTAATGCGGCCGGGGGACGGCACCCCTCCGTCCCCCGGCCGGGTGTACCGCCTGACCCCTATGCGAAGGCGGCTCACCCAATTCATCGCTCAAGTCTCCGGCGCGCACGGCTGCCCCCTCATTTCAGGCCGCTGAGGCCGTCGATGGCGCTCAGCACCGCGGGTCCCAGAAGAACAACGAACAGCGACGGCAGGATGAAGATGATCAGCGGCACGGTCAGGGTCGCCGGCAGGCGCGCGGCCTTCTCTTCCGCCTTCATCATGCGGTCGTTGCGGAATTCCGTGGACAGGACGCGCAGCGAGAGCGACAGCGGCGTGCCGTATTTCTCGGTCTGCTGCAGCGTATTGACCACCCCCCGGATGGACGGCAGGTCCGTGCGCCGCGCCAGGTTGTCGAGCGCCTGCCGGCGATCCGGCAGAAATCCCAATTCGACCGAACAGATGCCCAGTTCCTCGGCCAGTTCCGGACAGGCCGGGCCCGTCTCCCGCGCCACGCGGGTCAGCGCCGCGTCGAGGGCGAGGCCCGCCTCGGTGCAGATGACCAGGAGGTCGAGTGCGTCCGGCAGGCCCATCTGCATAGCCTTCTGGCGCTTCTGGCGCGAATTGGCGACGAAAACCTCGGGCGCGTAGGCGCCGGCGATCACGGCGGCGATGGCGATGAACAGCTTCATCATCGCCGTCATCGCCCAGAGGCCCGAGAAATAGACCAGGACCACCGCGATCCCGCCGAGCGCGAACGGCAACGCCAGCTTGGCGAACAGATAGACGATCAGGGCGTCCTTGGACCGGTAGCCCGCCTGGGCCAGGCGCAAGGTGATGGCGTCGGCCTGCCGGGTTTTGAGGAGTTTCAGGCGCTCGGCCACCCGGCGCATGAAGTCGACCGTGGTCTCGCGCCGGCGCGCCCGGTTGCCCTGGGTCGCCAGCATGGCCTGGCGCAGTTCGTCCCGGTGCAGGCCGACGCCCTTGATGCGCCGGGCCATGGGATCGCGGACCAAAAGCGCGCTCCACACCGCGTAGACGGCGAAGCCCGCCGCCGCCCCAGCCATCAGGGTGATGAGATCGGCGCCGCCCAAGCCGGGGATGAAGTCCAGCGCGCTCATATCTCGAACCTCACCATGCGGGCCATGACCAGAATTCCAGATCCCATGGCGCCCAGTCCGACGGCCAGCATGATGCGCCCGCGCGGGTCGGTGAACAGCATGGACTCGTAGTCCGGGTTCATCAGATAGATGATGCAGAACATGATGAACGGCAGGGATCCCAGGATCATGGCGCTGGCCTTGGCCTCGGACGACATGGCCTTGATCTTCAGGCGCATCTGCTTGCGCCGGCGCAGAATGTCCGACAGGTTGGCGAGCGTTTCCGCCAGGTTGCCGCCCGTTTCCTGCTGTACGGACAGGCTGACCACGAAGAACTTGAATTCGGCCATGTCCAGACGGTGGGCGGTGGCCCACAGGGCTTCGTTGACCTTGGCGCCGAACTTCACCTCGTCGGTCACGCGGCGGAACTCGACGCCCACGGGATCGGGCATCTCGCGGCCCACGGCCTTGAGGCATTCCGTCACCGGCAGGCCCGAACGCAGGCCCCGGACCATGAGATCGATCGCGTCGGGAAACAGGTTGTTGAACTTCGCCAGTCGCCTTTTCGCCATCGCGGAAACCGCAAGGTGCGGCAGCAACAGCCCGACGGCGGTCCCCGCCAGGGCCGCCAACGCGGGATGCAGGTGAAGCACGAAGTACATCGCCGCGAACACGGCAAACGCCAAGCCCGCGGAGACCGCGACATAGCCCGTCACGGAGATGCGCCGCCCCGTGCGCGCCAGGCGCCGGCGCAGGGCGGCGATGCTCGGCAGAAAGCGGCCGAACGTCTTCTCCAGCCCGTCCCCGCCCGCATCGGCGCGGCGCAGGGTTACCGCCGGACCCGCAGAACCCGCCTTTTTCTGGGCGCGGCCCACGGCCTTTAGGCGGCGCGCCAGGTTACGCGCCCGCTTGGCGCGTCCGGCGCCGAATCCCATCCACCCCGCCAGGATGGTGACGAACACGCCCGCTGATATCAGGATGATCTCCACGGCCGCCGTTCCTAGCCTGCCCCGCGAGACGAATGGTCGGGCTGGGACATGGCGTCCAGCAGCGCCTTCTCCAGGCCGAAGTACTTGGCGTTGGCGGCGAAGGCCGGGCGCAGGCCCGTACTCTTGAAGCTGCCGTACAGCCTGCCGTCGGCGTTCTCGCCTTCGAATTCGAAGGTGAACAGGTCCTGGGTGGTGACGACCTCGCCCTCCATGCCGACGACCTCGGTGATGTGGGTGATGCGGCGCACGCCGTCGCGCATGCGGGCGATCTGCACGATCATGTTGACGGCGCCCGCGATCTGCGCGCGCACGGCCTCGTTGGGCAGCTTCACGCCGGCCATGGCGACCATGTTCTCAAGGCGCGTCAGGGCCTCGCGCGGCCGGTTGGCGTGGATGGTGCACAACGATCCGTCATGGCCCGTGTTCATGGCCTGCAGCATGTCGAGCGCCTCGCCGGCGCGGATTTCGCCCAGGATGATGCGGTCGGGACGCATGCGCAGGCAGTTCTTCACCAGGTCGCGTTGGGTGATCTCGCCCTCGCCCTCCAGGTTGGCGGGCCGGGTTTCCAGGCGCACCACATGGGGTTGCTGGAGTTGCAGTTCCGCGGCGTCCTCGATGGTCACGATGCGCTCGCCCGGGTCGATCATGCGGGACAGCGCATTCAGCAACGTCGTCTTGCCCGAACCCGTGCCGCCCGAGATGATGATGTTCAGGCGCGAGCGCCCGGCGATGCGCAGCACCGTCGCCATGGCCGGCGACAGGTTGTTCTGCTGCTCCATCTTCTCCATGGTGATCTTCTGCTTGGCGAATTTGCGGATCGAGATCGACGGCCCGTCGATCGCCAGGGGCGGGATGATGACGTTGACGCGCGAGCCGTCGGCCAGGCGCGCGTCGCAGAGCGGCGATGTCTCGTCGACCCGGCGGCCGATCGCCGAGACGATGCGCTGCGCCACGTTCAGCACATGGGCGTTGTCGCGGAACCGCACCTCGGCCAGTTCCAGGCGCCCGCCGCGCTCCACGTATACCTGGTCGGGACCGTTAACCATGATGTCGGTCACCCTCTCGTCGGCCAGCAAGGGTTCGAGCGGTCCCAGCCCCAGCATGTCGTTGAGCAGCATCGTCACCAGGTCGCGCTGCTCGATCAGGTTCAGGTGCAGTTTCTCTTCGGCCAGGATCTCGGCAACCAGGTCGGTTACCTGGCTCGCCAGTTCGGCACGCGGAAGCTCGGCCGCCTTGGAGGCGTCCATGTGCTCCATCAAAAGCGGCTGCACCCGCTCCTTGGCAAGCGCTGCGGGATCCCGGACCGCGATCTTGCCGCCGCCGTCCCGGGCCGCCGCCGGCAGGGCCATCAGCCGGTTGAGCAACTGGGTCACGACGTCGCGGTGTTCGGCCTCGCACAGCGTCTCGCCGGACATGGCCAGTTCCGCATCCAGGATCACCCTGATACAAGCCGCGCGGTCGCCCCGGCTATAGTCGGGATTCAGCAGGTCCTTGGCACCGCTTTTCACGTTGGGCCAGGCCCGGTCCGCCGCGCGCGCGACCGCGTCCGCGCGGTAGGCGTCGCCTCCTTCGAGGTCCGGTCCCGCGGGCGGCGCCGGGGCGGCTTTCACGGGCGGCGGCCGGCGGGCCGAAAGAGTGACGACCTTGGAGGTATCGCGGCGTCCGAAGCTCATGGCACCCGCTCCCTACTTGGTCCGCCCAGGATCAGGCCGAACAGGGACTTGGCCGGCGCTTCCTCGGTCCCGTCGACCGCGAGATCGCGGGCCATTTCGAAGAACACCTTGGAGGCCTTGGCCCGTGGGGCGATCTGCACCATGGGCTTGCCCTGGGCCTGCGCCTGGGCCTGCGCCTTGACCTCGTCGGGCAGGACATAGGCGGGCTTGGGCAGGCCGCCGTTGACCGCATCGGCGACGGCAAGCTCGCCCCTCTTCGCGGCTCCGCCCTTGTTGAGGACGATCAGGATCGGCAGTTCCGATCCCGCCAGCGCGCGCACCGCATCCTTCAGGCGCAGCGCGTCGCGCAGGCCGGCGAGCGTCGGCTCGGTCACCAGGAACAGGCGGTCGAAACGCGCCGCGTGGTCGACCAGGCGCCAGCGCGGCACGTCGACCACCACGTGGTCGAAAGCCCCCGTCAGCATGTCGAACAGGACGTCGAGCGCGCCCTCGGCGACCGCCGGTTCCGACGCCACGTCCTCCTCGCCGGCGAGCAGCGACAGGTTGTCCGTGGCGCGTACCATGGCGCGTTCCATGAACAGGCTGTCGATGCGGCCGGGATTGTCGAGCGCTTCCTTGAAGCCCCGGCCCGGCTCAAGGTCCAGCATCATGGCCGTGGTTCCGAAGCGCAGGTCGAGGTCGACCAGGGCGCATTTGCCGCGCCCCCCGGCGGACAGCGCCCAGGCGAGATTAACGGCGACCGTGCTGGCCCCGGCGCCGCCGCGCGCCGATACGACGCCGGTGACCGAGCCGCGCGGGCCCGGTTGGGTAGCGACGGCGGCGACCTTGTCGGACCCGGCGGCCTCTCCCAGGCGCACCAGGGCCGCGGTCAACTGCGGGCCGGCCACCGGCTTCACCAGGTAGTCGGAAACGCCCAACTCGATCAGAGCGCGATAGACCTCGACGTCGTTGACCACGCCAAGGACGAGGACCCGCGTATGCGGCTTGCACACGTCGGCGAAGGCGTTGACGGCCTCTATCAGGTCGGCGCGGTCCGTCAGGTCGAGGACCAGGTACCGGGCAGGGACGACCTCGGCCAGGGTGGCGAGGGCGTCGTCGGTGCCGCCCACGTAGACTTCGCCCTCGAAGCCGGCATCCTGGGCCGCCCGTTCAAGCTGACTGCGCGTGACGTCGTCGGCGACGAAGGCCATGAAGGGCTTGGCGGCGGCCGGGGACGCCTTGCGTTCGAAGCTCGGGATCATTTGCTGCCTCCTCCGCCTCCGCCGCCGCCCAGACCGGGGGCGCCCATCCCCGCTTCCGGGGATTCTCTGCTCGAAGCCCCCAGCAACGGCTTGGTTTCGCCCTTACGATAGCGCTGGATGCCCAGCACCTGGGCGGCGCCGTCGCCGGGTCCGCCGTCTCGCCCGCGCACCAGGTCGCCGGGATCGGCGACCATCAGGCCCAGGTTCACCGCCGTGGCGCACCCCCAGTTGGTGGACGGCTGGTTGGAATGGGTGATGCCGCCCTTACCGGTCCAATCGGGACATCCCGGCAGAGTGACCTGATAGCGGTGAACAACCAGGCGCACCGCGTCCTCCGGCGTTTTCGGGTCGTCGTCGGTAACCAGCCCGGCGGCCAGGCGCTTCAGCTTCAGGTAGGCGGCGACCCGGTCGGCACGACCACGGGCGATGTCGCCGCCGCCCGCCGGTATGGCGATCTCAAGGGCGTCCGTTCTATCCACCTTCTGGCGCGCCAGGAACGCGTCGATGTCGCGCCCCGCCTGGGCGTCCAAGGTTATCGCGCCCTGGGTGAAGGCGATCTTGTGGGCGATCGCCACGGGCTGTACCCGGGGTTCGCGCGCGGCCGGCGGATCGTAGGACGCGTAGGCTTTGAAATCGGGGATATGTTCGCAGGCGCCCAGCAAAAGCAGGCACAACAGGCCCGCCCAGGAACTGCCGGCGAAGGCGCCCGCCGACCAGGTTGGCGACAGGCCGCGGCCGCTCCGGCCGCCGCCGATCCCGCGGTCCCACACGGTCGGCTTGCGGTCCTTGATCTGGACGGCACAGGCGAGGTTCGCCTTGGGTGCTTTGGGTTTCGAATAGATCCGGTGCGGGGTCTTCATGGCAATGCTCCTGGGGTGTGAAGCGATTGACGGTTCTCAATCCTCGAAGGTGAAGCCGACGGGTCCGATCAGGGCCCGCCCGTCCCTGGTGACCGTCTTGGGCTTGGCCGGGGCATCGGCATGCCGACCGGTCGAGCCGCCAATGATGCGTTCGATGTCGTGCGGCGCCTGGTAGCCATCCGTAGGCGCCGCCAGGCGGCGGGTCGGCGTCGGCTTGACGATGTAGGGGGTGACGATAATGACCAGTTCCGATTCCTCGCGCTGGAAGCGGTCGGACTTGAACAGGGTGCCCAGCACCGGCACGTCGCCGAGGCCGGGGAATTCGGAAATGCTGTGGGTCACGTTGTTCTGCAGCAGGCCCGCGATGGCGAAGCTCTGGCCCGAACCGAGTTCCACCGTGGTCTCCGCCCGCCGCGTGGTCAGGGACGGTACCTGGAAGTTGTTGAGGGTCACCGCGTTGGTATTGGAAAGCTGGCTGACCTCGGGGCGGACGTGCAGGTTGATGCGGCTGTCGCCTGAGATCGTCGGCGTGAAGGCGAGCGACACGCCGAACTCCTTGAACTCGATGACCACGCGGTTGTCGCCCTCGGGCACCAGGATGGGAAATTCCCCGCCGGCGAGGAAACTGGCCGTCTCACCGGACATGGCGGTCAGATTGGGCTCGGCCAGCACGGTCACCAGCCCCTCTTCCTCAAGCGCGTCGATAACGCCGTTGACGTCGAAGGTGAACCTGCCGCCGCCCGCGGAGAAACGCCCCGGATCGACGGTCAGGGTTTGCGTTATGACGTTGGCCGCGAACGGATTGGCCGTGGCGATCCCGAAGGCGAAGGCGCCGATGGATCCGATGGCGCTCCAGTTGAAGCCCAGCTGCTTGTCCACGTCGCGCGCCACTTCGGCCACGCGGACGCGCAGGTTCACCTGGTTCGGCGCGTCCACGCCCAGGCGGTTGATGACGTTCTCCGGCGTCCCGGCGAAGGACGCGGCGAGGCGGCGGATGTCTTCGGCCTTGGACGCCGAGGCGACGACGCCGTCGACGACCAGGGCGCCGTCGACGCTGTCGACCCTGACGTCGTGATCCGGCGCCAGCTTGGCGATGGCGTCGCGCAGGCGCGACAGGTTGTGGTCGACCGTGATGTCCACGTTGGCCAGCACCCGTTCGCCCTGGTCGACGGCGTAAAGCGTCGTCTCGCCGGGCGCCTTGGCGAACAGGTAGACCAGGGACGGAGACTTGACCTGAACGTCGGCGATGCGCGGGTCGGCGATGAACACGGTGGACGCCGGCCGCGTCAGGCGCACCAGGCGGCCCTTGTTGACCTCCATCCGGATGTTGGCACCGGCGGGGCTGATGACCTCGACGTTGCCCTCACCGCGCCCCTGGGCCAGCGCCACGGCGGCCAGCGACGGCGCGAACAACAGTGCCATGACCAGCGCCAGCATCACGCCCGCCGCCAGGATCAGGCGGTTCCGCCGCTTGATGTCGCGGCGCCGGGGCCGTTCGTCGAAGATGTCCAATGCCGGGGGATGCATGGCGTTCTACCTTTCAGAAGGTTGCCTGTTCGGCCTTGTCGGCGCGAAGCACGTGGACTCCGCCACCTCCGTGGCCGCGCCGGAAGCGCTTGTCGCCAAGCATGCTCATGATGTCGAACTCCAGGGTGTAGCTTCCGGTCAGGTCGCGCGATCCGGCCGTATCCGGCGCCATGGCGCCGACGGCGCGCGCGACCTCGGTGAAGCGGTCGCCGCCCGTTTCCTCGTGGCGGGCGAGCGAATGCAGACTCAGACTGACCCCGCCCATCTTCAGGGCGAGCGCGATCTTTTCCGCCTGCTTGGGCGTGACCTGCAGCGTCGCGGTCTTCGCCACCTTGGCCTGGCCGTCGCCGTTTTCCACTTTCTGGTCGATGGCGATGACGCGGACTTCGGACAGCAGTGTTTCGGAGAAGTCGACCTTCTTCATCTTGTTGCCGTCGGCACCGCCGCGCTGGGATTCGAAACGCATCTGGCCGATGAAGATCACGTCGACCCAGTCGCCCGGAAAGATGAACCCGGCGATGCCCGTGGTCGCATCGACCGGCACGGAAACGGCTCGTTTACCGGGCTCCAGCACGGCGGAAAGGAAGCCCCGTTCGCCGGGCTGAACCAGCTTGAGCGCCGTCACCGGTTCGCCCGCCGTGATGCGCGAGCGCACCACCGCGCCGTCGAACACGGCCTTGCCGGGTTTCTTCGCGTTGCCGCCCTCGTCGTCGCCGTGCACAGGCTTCACGCCCTTGGGCGCGACTCCCTCGACCACGTAGCCTTCGCTCACGCCGGCCTTGGGCCAAGCGGCCCAGCGCAGATCCTCGGCGCGCACGAAGCGGCCCGCCTCCATGGTCTCCTTGGCGACCAGGACCCGGGCGGTGTCGGTGGCCTGCACGGCCTGGACCGGGCGCGCCTTGAACGCCGCCTGCTGCTGGGCCAGCCAGTTGCGAGCGAACAGCGCCGTTCCGGCGGCGGCCGTCAGAGCGACGACGATCAGCAGAATTCCGCGTATGGACATGATGGGCATGGGGACCTCCTAACCCGCGATGGTCCCGGCCGCGCCCAGAATGGGCGGCACGGGCATGACGGCGACGGCGGCGGCGGCGATGGCGACGGCATAGGGCACGTCTCGGCCGATCAGGGTGCGGGCGAACCCGGTCTCGCCGCGGTCGGCGAGGAACTGAGCGACGCCCAGGCGCCACTGCGACGACTGGATCAGGGCGACGGCACCGCCGCACACCGCCATGACGAGAAGGAAATCAAGGAACGCCGCCGGGCCGATCCACAGACTGACGGCGGTGATCAGCTTGACGTCGCCACCGCCGAGCACGCCGAGCGCGAACAGCCCCGTTCCGCCCGCCAGCACGACCGTGGCCAGGACGACCGATCCCACGATATCGACGCCGGCTCCGGGCAGCATGGCGTAGACGGGAAACAGCGCCGCGATGGCCAGATTCACGGAATTGGGGATGCGGTATTCCTGAAGATCGGTCAGCGCGGCCAGGCCGAGCAGGCCGGTGAACAGGGCCAGGGGGAATGCATGGACTGCGGACGTGATCGTCATGGTCAGGGGCCTTTGCCGGGTCGGCGGGTGACTGGGGTGCGGTCACCCGCCGGGGGTCACGTTTCGCTCTGCTCTCTTCTCACTTCGTCAGATAAATTGACTAAAAAATGAATTCGGCGCTGATCGGTGAAATTCGGGGCCGGGCTCCGTCCCCTCCCCCTTCGGGCCTCGAAACCGGAGCACCGGTTTCTTGGGGAGCTGAGGACCCGAAGAACGAACCCGCCAAAGGGTTCTGGGGAGGGACATGGAGATCGTAGGGCAGTCTTGGTTACTGCTCTGGCCTGTCTGGGATCAGCCGCCGACGGCCTTGTCGAGTTCGCCGGAGACGGTCGTGAACATGGTGTCGAGGGACGTGCCCATGGCGGTCAGGGCGCCGATCGCGGCAACCGAAACCAGGGCGGCGATCAGGCCGTATTCGATGGCCGTGGCACCGGACTCGTCCTTCTGCAGTTTTTTGATGATGCTGGTCTTCATTGCTGTTTCTCCTGAAAAACGTTTCGGGGTCCTTTGTGAACCTCGATGGCCAATTATTTATGACTAAAGTTATAAGTCAAAATTTTTATTTGCTTCGAAAAAATCAATATTTTATGAATACATTTATATAAAATTTTATGGAATTTTTTATTATTTCATACTCTCAATAATTTAAAATAATTTCATCATTTTCATATAGACATTAATGTGTCGCGATCAGGCCGCCCCGACATGACACATGTCCTTGAAAAACATCTGATTTCTTCGACGCCAATTTTCCGGGCGATGCCCAAGAACAGCGGAACCGCAGACCGTAATCCGCGAGGCCGCCAACCGCCTGACGGAACTCAGACAGTCGAAATGGACGAACTGCCGTCGCCAACTGGGGCTCATTTCCGCGTGATTTCCATCAATGCAACCGCCGGCTAGGCCGGGCAATATCGACGCATTGGCCGCAAAGATGCGACAAGCCTGGGCGCAGGCAGGAACGATAATGAATAAGCCGGGTTTAGCGCTGGCCGTCCTGGTCCTCTGGGTGATGCCGGTCTCGCTTCTCGCCGATCATGTTTTGGATCACGAACGCCTGCAGCGTACCCGCTGGGTCGGAATGCAAAAATACCAGCTGATCCGAATTCTCGGAGCGCCGCTGAAGGAACTTGACATTCCCGGGCCGACCGGCGTGGACGCTTATGTTCTTCAATATCCGAAGTCGAAAATCATGAACGGGCCCGTGTGCATCGACTCCTTCAAGATCAGCAAGAAAACGGAACGCGTCCTGGACTTCTTCTGCAGATAGCCGCCAAGCGGTCACCGGCCCGCAAGGGGCGCGCAGCCGCTGCGCATGCGTCGAATGATTTTCTCGCGCAAGGTCTTGCGTTGACGTATTATCCGCGCAAATCCATTGCTCACATCATGTGATGGGATCACCGAAATTAAATGAATACGCTCTCGTCGCGGCGCTTGGCGCTTGGCGTGCTCCTGGTTGCGGTGGGCGCAGGCGCCTATTACGCCTGGTCCGGCAGTCCGTTTAATGAAAAACCGGTGGTCAAAGGCGGCGGCAAGCCTCCCACGCCTGTGCTGGTCGCCAAGGTGACGACCCGCACGGTGCCGGTGACCATCCGCGCCATCGGCACGATCCAGGCCCTCAACACCGTTTCGGTGCGGTCGCGCGTCGACGGTCAGATCATGGAAACGGCCTTTGCCGAGGGCCAGACCGTGGCCAAGGGCGACCCCCTGTTCCACATCGACCCGCGCCCCTTCCAGGCCCGCCTGCGCGAGGCCGAGGCCAACCTGGCCCGCGACCGCGCCGCCCTGGAAAAGGCCCAGGGCGATTTCCAACGCTACCAGTCGCTCAGCGGCAAGGGCTTCTCGTCACAGCAGAAGTTCGAGGAGGCGCGGGCCGCCGTGAACGGCCTGAGCGCGACCATCCGCGCCGGCCAGGCGGCGGTCGACATCGCCAAGCTGAACCTGGAGTTCGCCACGGTCCGCGCCCCCATAAATGGGCGCACGGGCAGTGTGCTGATCCAGGCGGGCAATCTGGTGAAGGCCGACGATTCGCACCCCCTCGTGGTCATCAACGAGATCGATCCCATCCTGGCGGTCTTCTCGGTGCCCGAGATCCACCTGGCCGAAATCAAGCGGCGCCTTGCGGAGGGCACCTTGGCGGTCGTCGCCACGGTACCCGACAGCAAGGGCCCACCCATCCGCGGCCGCGTCGTTTTCATCAACAACGCCGTCGACACCCAGACCGGGACGATCCTCCTGAAGGCCGAGTTCCGGAATGCCGACGGGTTCCTGACGCCGGGTCAGTTCGTGCGCGTCGTCATCGAGATGGACGCCATCGAGAACGCCCGCGTGGTGCCCGAACGGGCCGTGCAGACCGGCCAGAAGGGCAGCTACGTATTCGTCGTCAATCCGGCCGACATGACGGTGCAGCCGCGCGCGGTGGCGCCGGGACCGTCGGTCGACGATTTCATCATGGTCGGCGACTCGCTGAATCCGGGCGACGTGGTTGTCACCGACGGCCAAATGCGCCTGTTCAAGGGGGCGAAGGTGTCCTTCAAGAACGGTGGCGGGAACGGCAAAAAATCGGGCGACGGCGCCAAGGGCGGCGCCGGCTCGGGCAAGGCGGGTGGCTGACCGGGGCCATGAGGCCCCGCCGCACCGAGGGAAGGAGCGGACCGATGAGGCCGCGGATCGAATGATGACGTTGTCCGAGTTGTGCATCCGCAGGCCGGTCATGACGTCCCTCGTCATGCTGGGGCTCGTCCTGTTCGGGGTGTTCGCCTATCGCGGACTGCCGGTTTCGGAACTGCCCAACGTCGACTATCCGACCATCGAGGTCACCGCCTCCCTGCCCGGTGCCAACCCCGAAACCATGGCCGCCGCCGTGGCGACGACGCTGGAAGGCCAGTTCTCGCGCATCGCCGGGGTGCGCAACATGACCTCGATCAGCGCCTCCGGCACCTCGCGCATCGCCCTGGAATTCGAACTCGACCGCGACATCGACGCGGCGGCGTTGGACGTGCAGTCGGCCATTTCGACGGCCCTGCGGGCCCTCCCCGACGACATGACCGACCCGCCGTCGTTCCGCAAGATCAACCCCGCCGACTTCGCCATCTTCTACATCGGCCTGTCGTCCGACACCCTGCCGATCTCCATGGTCAATGAGTTCGCCGAGACCATGCTGGCGCAACGCCTGTCGACGATAAACGGCGTCGCCCAGGTGCAGATCTGGGGCCAGCAGAAGTTCGCCGTGCGCGCCCAGGTCGACCCGGACGCGCTGGCCACCCGCGGCATCGCCATCGGCGAGGTCGAACAGGCGATCCGCGGCGGCAACAGCTATCAGCCGACGGGCAGCCTGCACGGCCCCGACCGCGCCATCGCCGTGAAAACCACGGGCCAGATGAGCGACGCCGCCGCCTACAACCGGCTGATCGTCGCCTACCGCAACGGGGCGCCCGTGCGCCTTTCGGAAGTGGGCACGGCCATCGACAGCGTCGAAGCCACCCGCGTCGCCACCTACTTCGGCAACCGCCAGGGCATCATGCTGGCGATCTACCGCCAGCCCGGCTCCAACACGGTGCAGATCGTCAGGCAGGTCAACGACATCCTGCCCGTGTTCCGCCAGCAGCTGCCGGAGTCCGTGAACCTGGAGGTCATGTACGACCGTGCCCGGTCGATCGAGGAATCCATCCACGACGTGCAGTTCACGCTGATGCTGGCCTCGGCCCTGGTCGTGCTGGTCATCTTCCTGTTCCTGCGCAACCTGGCGGCAACGGTGATCGCCAGCGTCGCCCTGCCGATCTCGGTGATCGGTACCTTCTCGGTGATGTACGTGATGGGGTTCTCGCTCAACAACCTGAGCCTCCTTGCCCTGACGTTGTCCGTCGGCTTCGTCGTCGACGACGCCATCGTCATGCTGGAGAACATTGTCCGCCACAAGGAGAAGGGCCTGTCGGCCATGCAGGCGGCGCTGAAGGGATCGCGGGAGATCGGCTTCACCATCCTGTCCATGACCCTGTCGCTGGTTGCCGTGTTCATTCCCGTCATGTTCATGGGCGGCATGGTCGGGCGCCTGTTGCACGAATTCGCCCTGACCATCAGCGCCACCATCATCGTCTCGGGGATCGTGTCGCTGATGCTGACGCCGATGATGTGCAGCCGCTGGATCCCCGACGCCGCGCATGGCGCGGACAAACCGCAAGGCCGCTTCATGGCGGCAAGCGAACGCGCCTTCGACGGCCTGCTGCACGCCTATGACGCCTCCCTGGTCTGGTGCCTGAAGCGCAAGCCATTTGTCCTGGCCGTGTTCCTGGGCACGCTCGCCGGGACCTGGGTCCTCTACGCCGTGATCCAGAAGGACTTCCTGCCCGCCGAGGACACGGGCCGCCTGATCATCTACACGGAAGGCGGACAGGACGTGTCGTTCGACGCCATGGCGCGCTACCAGAAAGAGGTCGATGAGATCGTCGCCAAGGATCCCAACGTGGCCGCTTCCATGTCGCGCGTGGGCGCGGCCGGCAGCCGCATCACCAGCAATTCGGGCCTTCTGTTCCTGCGTCTGAAACCGCGCAACGCGCGGCCCGACGCCGACATCAACGTCGTGGTGCAGAAGCTGCGGCGCAAGCTGAACAAGGTCGCGGGCATCAAGTCCTTCGTGCGCAACCCGCCGGCGATCCGCGTCGGCGGGCGCTTGTCGAACGCCCAGTACCAATACACCCTGCAGGATTTGGACCTGGAATCCCTTTACAAGTGGGCCGAGATCATGGCCCTGGAACTGGCGAAGCTGCCCGGCTTCCAGGACGTCACCACGGACCTCAAGATCCACAGCCCCTCGCTGGTCGTCGACATCGACCGCGACCGCGCCGGGATCATGGGCATCAAGGCCGAGGAAATAGAGGCCGTGCTCGCGAGCGCCTACGGCGGACGCAAGGTCTCAACCATCTATACCGCCGCCAACCAGTACGCGGTGATCCTCGAGGTTGCGCCCGAGTTCCAGAAGAACCCGGAGGCCTTGAAGAAGCTCTACATCCGCGCGCCCGGCGACCGCCTGGTGCCGCTCGCCGCCGTCGCCTCCTTAAGCCGCGGCGTATCGCCGCTGACCATCAGCCACCAGGGCCAGATCCCCGCCGTCACCATCTCGTTCAACCTCGCGCCGGAAGTTTCGCTGGGCACGGCCATCGACCGCGTGCACGCGCTGGAACGGGAAATCCAGATCCCGGCGACGCTGACCACCAGCTTCCAGGGCACGGCCAAGGTGTTCCAGGAATCGCTGGCCGGCATGGGCATGCTGCTGGCTCTCGCCATCGTCGTCGTCTACATCGTGCTGGGCATCCTCTACGAAAGCTTCATCCACCCGCTCACCATCCTGTCGGGCCTGCCGGCGGCGGGCGTCGGCGCCCTGTTGGCGCTCATGGCGTTCGACATGCCGCTCACGCTCTACGGCTTCGTCGGGATCATCATGCTGGTCGGCATCGTCAAGAAGAACGCGATCATGATGATCGACTTCGCGCTGTCGGCCCAGCGCGAGGAGAACCTGAAGCCCGAGGAGGCCATCTACCAGGCCTGCCTGATCCGCTTTCGCCCCATCATGATGACGACCATGGCGGCCCTCATGGGCAGCCTGCCCATCGCCATCGGCTTCGGCCAGGGCGGCGAGGCGCGGGCCCCGCTCGGCCTCACGGTGGTGGGCGGCCTGCTGCTGTCGCAGATCATCACCCTTTACCTGACGCCGGTGATCTACATCTACCTGGACCGCCTGTTTCCGACGCGCGCCATCCTGATCGCGACCGGCGGCGCCGCGCCCGACCGCGCGGCGGCGGAATAGCGTCGCTTCCTTAAAGCCTTAGCTGGCAGCCGCGGCCAGCGACCGACCTCGAACCGCTTTCCATCTGCGCCCTTGTCCCCGTTTCGCCCTCGGGCCTACTGTGTTTACCGCGAACGGCACTGGAGGCGGGCGGCGTGTCCGATCGGAGCCTTAATGGCAGACACCGTAATTCCCTCGGCCGCTTTGCCGGGCGCGTGCCGAACACCCGATCGTGGCCGGCGGCGATATCGACCAGCGACTCCCCCTCCGGTTCTCCACCGGCGCCGAACGGCCGAAAACTGAAGCGGCATGCGGTCATGACGGGAATTCCGATTTCAGGGAAGTTTACGCACGGCATCTCGAATCAATGAAAAATTTAATATTTTCAATATTCTATAAGGATTTTATAAATTTTCAGGTAACGGACTTGACCTGGTAGGCACCGCAAAGCCTAATGCGCCCAACGGCCGCCCGCCGGCCATCCACCAAAAGACAATCCACCCGGGAGTGCCACCCATGAAACTGTTGCGCTACGGCCCCAAGGGCGAGGAACGCCCTGGCCTGCTGGACGCCGCCGGCCGCATCCGCGACCTGTCCGACCGCCTTCCCGACATCACGCCGGAAACGCTGATGAGCGACCGCCTGGCCCGTTTGAGCGGCATGGATCCGGAAGAATTTCCCCTCGTCAGCACGTCGCCGCGCCTGGGATGCCCTGTCGCCGGGGTCGGCAAGATCGTCGCCATCGGCCTCAACTATGCCGACCATGCGGCCGAGGCCGGGATGGCCCTGCCCGAGGAGCCCATCATCTTCACCAAGGCGATCACGTCGCTGTCCGGCCCGACCGACCCGGTGGTGCTGCCCAGGGGCTCCGAGAAGGGTGACTGGGAGGCCGAACTGGCCGTCGTCATCGGCAAGCGTGCCCAATATGTGGAGGAAGCGGACGCCGCCGCCCATATCGCCGGCTACGCCGTCATGAACGACGTGTCCGAACGGGCCTTCCAGCTTGAAACCACGGGCCAGTGGGTCAAGGGCAAGAGCTTCGATACCTTCGCTCCCTTCGGGCCTTGGCTGGTGACGCCGGACGAGGTGCCGGACCCGCAGAACCTGCGCATCTGGTGCGAAGTCTCGGGCCGGATGATGCAGGACGGCAACACCAGGACCATGGTGTTCAACGTCTTCAACCTGGTTTCCGTGGTCAGCCGCTACATGACGCTGATGCCGGGCGACATCATCGCGACCGGCACGCCGCCGGGCGTCGGGTTCGGCATGAAGCCGCCGCGGTTCCTGAAGCCGGGCGACGTCATGCGCGTCGGCATCGAAGGCTTGGGCGAGCAGAAGACCGAGGTCAAGGCCTGGCCGGAATAACGGCCTAAAGCCTCATCATCTCCCGGATCGCCCGCGCCACGTCCTCGGCCGGGTTCAGGGGCGGATGCGTCCAGTCCTCCCACACGGTTTCGGAGGTCAGCGGCCGGGCATAGCCCCCCTGGAACAGGAAGTCGTGGAACCGCTTGTGCTTGGGCGTGATCAGGGGCGCAGGCGCGTACAGGTAGACCGGGCCGGGCCGGGCGCAGGCCTCGGTCGACATGGAGACGGAATCGCCGGTCACCACCACCGTGTCCGCGTGCGCCAGATAGCCCATGTAGGGGTTCCCCGCGGGATCGCCCCAGCGATACAGGTAATTGGGCAGGTCGGCGAAAGCGTCCAAGAGCGCCGGCATGGTCGCCGGGTCCTCCGACTCCTCGACGCGGCGGCTGGTCGAGACCAACAGCGATCCGCCCCGCGCCTTGGCCATTGCGGCCGCCAGCGACGCAACCTCGGCCGCCATGGCGGGCCCGAACTCGCGCCGCCGCGTGCTGCCGCCGACCATCAGGGCGATCAGCGGCCGCGGCAAGTGGGCGAAGGCATCCTTCCATTCCTCCGCCGCCTCGCCCAAAATCTCGGTCGTGACCCCATGGGGCGCAGCGGGAATGCTCAGGATGTTCGGGGCAGGAGGCCGCGCGTCGTGGGCGGGCTGGGCGATCAGGTCGAAATCCGCCGCCCCCGCCCCCGGATGCATGATGTGGACGAGCCTGGTGCGCCCGCCCGACAGACGTTTGATCTTTCGCGCGACCGAGGCAGAGCGCCGTCCCGCGCCGATCACAAGGTCCGGCCAGGGCGGCGTCAGGGCCCTGAGGCTCTCGTCCGTGATCGCCGCGAAAGACGCGCCCAGAAAGGCGTTGTGCAGGCGGACCAGGGGGCCGTAGGCGATCTCCTTGCACTCGAACGGCAGGCCCAGCACCCGCGCCACGCCCAGGCACTGGCTGCGGTTGCCGGGCCGGTCGTCGGCCAGGACCCAGACACGGGGGAGGTCGTTGCTGCGCACCGTTTCGGACATGGCCCGCTTATGGCATGCCCCCCCCCAACCGGCAATGGATCATTGGCGGGCCATGCCAGACTCCATTCGTGCGGATTCGCCTAGCACTTACGTCCAGCTTACCCGCGGCCCGCCGATCCCTTATGAGGGCGTTGATCATGGATATGCCTTCGACAATCGACGACATCAACGGCCGGCTGACGGGCCGCCGCACACGCCGGGTCTGGGACTACTGGCGCGACGGGCACCAAGACGGCCGCGCCCCCGGTTGGGGCGCCTTCAACCTGATGGACGTCTACCGGGACGCGCCCATCTGCCTCGTCCTCGACGTGCTCCGGCGTCCCGGACTCGTCGACTACCGTTACCGTTTCGTCGGCACCATGATCGTACAGTACCGGTGGAAGCTGCCGGTGCCCGACCACACCGGCCTGACGTTCTACGAGGCCCGCCACCAGTACGATTTCAGCGAGGTCAAGGGAGCCTACGACCGATGCGCGGAATCGGGCCTGCCGATCCTGATGCAGCGCAACTTCGACGCCCATGACGCGTCGGGAACACATGAGCGCCTGATCCTGCCGCTGACCGTCCCCGACGGCGACGTCGACAAGCTTGTCGTCGTGGTCGAGCGTCTGCGCGAGACGAAGAAGACGCCGCAGTTCGATCCGCCGCTGTTCTGAGGATGCGCCGGACGCTCAGCCCATGAAGGCGGCGTAGGCCTTGGCCCGCCCGACGGCGTTCTTGTACAGCGGTTTGCGGACCTGCCAGTTGGAGGCCGTGAGCACCGCTTGACCGGATTTGTGAAAATCCAGGCAGTCCGGGTCCCAATCCAGCCCTAGGAAATCGATCAGGGCACGGCTCTGTCCCTCCTGGTCGGCGATCAGGTCCTCGTAGCGGACCTCGTGGATGGGCAGGTCGAGAACCCCGCGCCAATGGGCCATGACGCGGTCCTGGGCGGCCTGCATGCGGGCGATGTCGCTTAAGTCCGTGGACCAGGCCAGGCCCTGGGCGAAATTGGTGAAGAAGCAGGACAGCGCCGTGTCCTTGGCGTCGCGCAGGCAATGGACGATCCGGACCCCCGGCAACAGCATCTGCGCCAGGCCCAGAAGGAATATGTTGAAGGGCGTCTTGTCGACGATGTGCGCGGCGTCCCGCCCGGCGGTCAGGCGGTTCAGATAGTTGCCGGCCAAGGCGGCCGCGCGCCCAGCGCCGAGGTCGGCCACGCCGTCGGGATAGTCCGGCAGCAGGTGCGACAGGGCGTCCAGCTCGCCGGCCCCGGCGCCCTCGCGGTGGCTGGAGATGATCTGCTCAACCAGCGTGGTACCCGATCGCGGCATGCCGACGACGAACACCGGCACGTGCGACGGATCGCCCCAGCCCTCGGATTTCTCAAGCATCGCCGCGTCGACGGTGCCGACGATGGCGTCGACCCAGGTGTCCAGGCGGTCGGCGTCGAAACCCTGCCCGGCTCCCTCCAGAAGGCGGCGGCGCAGGACGTTGCCCTTGGCGAAGGCGTCGAACGCGCCGGCATGGTCGCCGCGCCGGTCCTTCGCGGCGCCCAGGGCGAACAGCAGTTGCGCGGTCTGGTCATTTTCCGGCGCGGTTTCGAGAAGCTCGGCAAGCTGCCCCTCGTGCTCCTCGGTCAGCGCCCCGGCGGCGGCCAGGTTGACCCAGGCGTCGCCCAGGCCCTGGTGTGCCTCGACGGCCATGAGGAACGCCTGTTCCGCGCCCGCCGTGTCGCCCTTGGCCAGCAGCACCGTGCCCAGCCCCGACCAGGCGCCGGCGAAGCGGTCGAAGCGGGTGACGGTGTCGCGATAGGCCTCCTCGGCCTTTTCCAGGTCGCCCGACTTGAACAAGGCGCCGGCCAGGTTGGCGCGCGCCTCCAGATAGCCCTCGCGGTGGACCAGCGCCGCGCGGAAGGAGTCGAGCGCGCCCACGATGTCGCCGCGCGCCATCAGCACGTTGCCGAGCGCGTTGTAGCCCTCGGGATAATCGGACTTCAGCGCGATCGCGCGGCGGCAAGAGTCCTCGGCCGCGGCCAAATCGCCCAGGCGGCGCAGGACGACGCCCAGATTGCCGGGCGCCATGGGATTGGCCGGGTCGATCTCGGCGGCGCGGCGGTAAAGGTCGGCCGCTTCGGCCAAGGCGCCCTTGCGGAAATAGAGATTTCCCAGGTTGATATGCGCTTCCAGGTGCGCGGGGTCGAGTTCGACCGCTCGCTTGCCGCAGGCCTCGGCCTCGTCGAGGCGGTCCTGCAACTCCAGGGCGACGGCCAGATTGTTGTAGGCCTCCGCGTTGTCGGGCCGCAGTTCCAGCACATGGCGCGCCGCGGCCTCGGCCTCGGCGCCGCGGCCGCACAGATTGAGGACGGCCGCCAGGTTGGCGTGGATTGCCGGGTCGTCGCCGTCGACCATGGAGGCCGCGACGAGATGGTCCGCCGCCTGGCCGAGCCTTCCCGTGCGGTATTCGATCAGGCCCAGAAGGTGGAGGGCCTCGGCCTCGCGCGGGCGTTCGGCCAGAACCTTGGCGAAGGCCTCCTCGGCCTCGGCATAGCGGCCCTCGCGGAACGCCCGCACGCCCGCCGCCAGGCGCGCGCGGGTCTGCGCTGTCGGCCGGTCGGCCGCGACCGCGAGCTTCTTCTGGCGTCGCCGTTCCTGGCGGTTCACGATTGGGGCCCCTCCCCGGACGGAGGTCGTCCGACGCGGATGAAAAGAAACGGGGGCCCGGCCGGTGGTCGACCGAGCCCCCAGGATTGGGAGGGAGAATAGTGATCACAGGTCGCCGTGCCAAGCGGGGAGGAGACCGGAACTGCCAGCACAGGTCTCCTGGGAGGGCGTCGGACACGGCGACGTTCAAGTAATTGGCATATGGTATACCACACACCATCCAGCGACAAGAAGAAATCGACGTAACGCGGAAACCACCGCCGTCCACGGCGTTGCGAAAGGCGGCCCCGGTTTTCCCCAGGTTCGCGCGCTTGCGGCCCCCCGGCGAACCGGTTAAACGGAACGCAACGCCGCCGCAGTCCTTCCGAACGCCCCGGATCGCCCTTCCCCCCGGCGGTCCCGCACAGAACGAGGCTCCCATGACCCCCGCCCAGGAAACCGCGAAACTTCTGCTCGACATCAAGGCCGTGAACTTCCGCCCGCGGGAGCCCTACATGTTCACCTCGGGCTGGGCGAGCCCGGTCTATATCGACTGCCGGTGGGTGATCTCGTTCCTGGAGGCTCGCCGCCGAATCATCGAACTGGGGGTCGAAATGCTGCGCCGCGACGCCGGCCTGGACGACGTCGATATGGTCGCCGGCGGCGAGACCGCCGGCATCCCCTACGCCGCCTGGATCTCCGAGGCCGCCTCCAAGCCCATGCTCTACGTGCGCAAACAGCCCAAGGGCTTCGGCCGCGACGCCCAGATCGAGGGCAATCTGGTCGAGGGATCGAAGGTCCTGCTGGTCGAGGATCTGGCGTCGGACGGGGCGTCCAAGCTGAATTTCGTCAATGCGCTGCGCAACGCGGGGGCCGAGGTCACCGACGCCTTCGTGGTGTTCTTCTACGGCGTGTTCCGAGGCGCCCTGGAAAGCCTGGAAAAGGAGGGCGTGACGCTGCGCTATCTGGCAACCTGGAAAGACGTGTTGCAGGTGGCCGAGGATGGCGGATACTTCGACGCGGAGGCCATCGCGGGGGTTCGCGCGTTCCTCGACGACCCGGAGAAATGGTCCCTGGCCCACGGCGGGCGCGGCTACGACAGCTAGCCCCCACTGACCCGAAGGATCGACTATGCGACCGGCCGGACCCGTTACCAGAACGCTCCTCGCCGCCGCCCTGTTGCTGTTTTGCGCCGCGCTCCCCGTTCAGGCGGCCGACCGCGAGCAGCTTACCATCGGCGTCACCCAGTACCCGTCGACGTTCCATCCGAACATCGACAGCATGGTCGCGAAGTCCTACATCCTGGGATTCACGCGCCGCCCGTTCACCGTATTCGACCAGAACTGGCAACTGGTCTGCATGCTGTGCACCAAGCTGCCGACCATCGAGAACGGCCTCGCGGTGCCGGAAACGGCCCCCAACGGCAGGAAGGGCATCGCCGTCACCTACACCATCCGGCCCGACGCCAAGTGGGGAGACGGCACGCCGGTCACCACGAAGGACGTGCTGTTCACCTGGCGCATGGGCCGGCACGGCAAGACGGGCATCCTGCCGATCGAGTTCTACCGCTCCGCCTACGAGGTGGAGGCCAGGGACGACCGCACCTTCACCATCCATTTCGACAAGCTGACCTTCGACTACAACGCCATCAACTCCTTCGACCTGGTGCCCGCCCACGTCGACGCCGTGAACTTCGACGCCGATCCGGTGAACTACAAGAACAAGACCGCCTTCGACACGCAGACCACCAACGAGGCGCTTTATTTCGGGCCATACCTGATCACCGAGACCCAGCGCGGCAGCTACGTGGTGCTGGAACGCAACCCGCATTGGTGGGGCAAGCCGGGGCCGTTCAAGCGCATCGTCGTCAAGATCATCCCCAACACGGCGGCGCTCGAGGCCAATCTTCTGTCCGGCAACATCGACATGATCTCGGGCGAACTGGGTTTCACCGTGGATCAGGCGCTGCGCTTCGAGCAGCGCCACGGGAAGAAGTTCCGCATCCTTTACAAACCGGGCCTGATCTATGAGCACATCGACCTCAACCAGGACAACCCGCTCTTGAAGAACCGCGACATCCGCCACGCCCTGATCCACGCCATCGACCGCGAGGCGATCTCCAAGCAGCTGTTCGGCGGGCGCCAGCCGGTCGCCCACTCGTCCGTCAACCCGCTTGACTGGGTCTTCGCCGACGACGTCCCGAAATACACATATGACCCGAAAAAAGCTCTGGAACTTATTGTAAAGGCTGGATTTACAAAGCTGGTTCAGGGCGTGCGCCATCACAAGGACTCAGGAGAGCCCCTGCGCTTCGAATTCATGACCACGGCCGGCTCCAAGGTTCGTGAACTGGTCCAGCAAGTCCTGCAGAGCCAGTGGAAGGCCGTCGGCGTCGACGTGCGCATCAAGAACGAGCCGGCCCGCGTATTCTTCGGCCAGACGGTGACGCAGCGCAGGTTCACGGGCCTCGCCATGTACGCCTGGCTGTCGGCGCCCGAGGCGGTGCCGCGCGGCACTCTTCATTCAGCCCATATCCCGACGGAGGCCAACGGCTGGGCCGGACAGAACTATCCGGGCTTCCGCAATGCCGAAATGGACGAGTTGATCGAACGTATCGAAGTCGAACTGGACAAGCCGACGCGCATGAAGCTGTGGAAGCGGCTACAGGAAATCTACGTCACCGAGCTGCCCGTCATCCCCCTCTACTTCCGCGCCGAGGCCTACATCATGCCCAGGTGGCTGACCGGCGTGACACCCACCGGGCACCAGTACCCGACCAGCCTGTGGGTCGAGAACTGGGGCGTCAAATAGGCACGGACGGTTTATTCCTCCAATGCCTGGAGGATGACCGCCAAAACACCCTCCAGGTTTTCCATCACCTCATTGTTCCAGCCCCGAAGGATGCGGAACCCTTGGGCCCGCATCGCCTGGGTACGCACCGCATCTGCGTCTTCCCGTCCGCTATGCTGGCCGCCATCGACCTCGACGATCAATCCGCGCTCCACACAGGCGAAATCAGCGACATAAGGCGAGACGGGATGCTGGCGGCGGAACTTATGGCCTGCCAGCTGCCGATTGCGGAGCGCCTGCCACAGCCGGCGTTCCGCATCCGTCATGGACTTTCGCAATCGGCGCGGCAATGTCGTCATGGAAGGCCCCCTCACCCTGCCCTCTCCCCCAAGGGGGAGAGGGGACGGTTTTTCGCATTTCAACGCGCGCTGCAATGGTGAGAGATCGCGGACTTCGAGAGGGGCCTCCCTCTCCCCCGCGCAAGCGGGGGAGAGGGCCGGGGTGAGGGGGGGGCCACTTTCTCTGGCGTCTCCGGCACCTGCCGGATTAGGCTCCCCGCATGCTGCGCTTCCTCGGTGAACGCCTGATCCAGTCGGCCGTCGTCCTGGCGGTCATGTCCTTCGTCGTCTTCGCGCTGATCGGCCTGATGCCGGGCGACCCGGTGGATATGATGATCTCGGCCGATCCGGACCTGACGTCGGCCGACATCGCCAAGCTGCGCGAGATCCATGGCCTCGACCGCCCGCTGGCGGAGCGCTACGGCAACTGGCTGCTCGCCGCCTTGCAGGGTGATTTCGGCTTCTCGCGCCTGTTTGCCAAGCCCGTGTTCGACATCCTGGGGCCGGCCCTCGGCAACACCCTGGCGCTGCTCGGCATCAGCCTGACGTTGGCGCTCTGCGTCGGCCTGCCGCTCGGCATCTGGGCCGCGGTGAAGCCCTATTCGGCGCGCGACTACGCGGTCAACCTGTTCGCCTTCGCGGGCATATCGGTGCCGTCCTTCTGGCTCGGCCTGCTGCTGATCATCCTGTTCGCCGTGATCCTGGGCTGGCTGCCGGCGGGCGGCCTCGGCACACCGGGCAGGGACGCCTGGACCGACAAGCTGATTTACCTGGTCCTGCCGGCGACGAGCCTGACGCTGGCCAGCGTCGGCGGCCATACCCGCTACATGCGGGCCAGCATGCTGGAAACCCTGCGCCAGGACTACATCCGCACCGCGCGCGCCAAGGGCCTTACCGAACGGCGGGTCGTGCTGGGCCACGCGTTGCGCAACGCCCTGATCCCGGTGACGACCATCATCGCCCTCGATTTCGGCACCCTGTTCTCGGGCGCCTTGATCACGGAAACCATCTTCGCCTATCCAGGCATGGGCAAGCTGACCTTCGACGCCGTCATGGGCAACGACTTCAACCTCGCCCTGGTGTGCCTGCTGCTGGCCACCCTGGTGACCCTGGCGGGCAACATCCTGGCCGACCTGGCCTATGCCTGGCTCGACCCCCGCATCGGTTTCGAGGGCAAGATCCAATGACCGGCGCCGGTCCCTTGCCCGCCCCCTCGACACCCCTCGCCCTGGTGACGCGGCGGTTCCTGCGCCACCGCCTGGCCCTGGTCAGCACCGGGGTGCTGGCGGTCCTGGCGGCGGCGAGCCTTCTGGCGCCCACCGTCGAGGGCTGGCTGGGCGTCGACGCCAACGCGGCCGACCTGTTCAACCGGCTACAGCCGCCGGGGCCGAACCATCCCTTGGGCACGGACGAGGCCGGGCGCGACGTTCTGGTGCGCCTTCTCTACGGCGGGCGGGTGTCGATGTTCGTCGGCATCGCCGCGGCCCTGACGGCGGCGGTTCTGGGCACGGCGGTCGGCCTTGCGTCCGGTTATTTCGGCGGACGCCTGGATGCCGTCTTCATGCGCGTCACCGACGGGGTGATCGCCCTGCCCCTGCTGCCGCTGCTGATCGTGCTGGCGGCGCTCGACCTGCAGAAGCTGGGATTTTCCGCCGAGACAGCGCAATCGGAGGGCGTCAGCCTGTATCGCATCGTCGTCATCGTGGCGCTGGTCGGCTGGACCACCGTGGCGCGCCTGGTGCGGGCGACGACCCTCAGCCTTCGTGAACGCCCCTTCGTGCTGGCCGCCCGCGCGCAGGGGGCCTCGGCGTTGCGCATCATGACCGTGCACATCCTGCCCAACCTGGCGTCGCCCGTCATCGTCGCGACGACCCTGTCCGTGGGCAACGTGATCCTTCTGGAATCGGTGCTCAGCTTCCTCGGGCTCGGCATCCAGCCGCCGCTGCCCAGTTGGGGCAACCTTCTGACCAACGCCCAGGAACTGATCTGGGACGCGCCGGCCCTGGCCGTCTATCCCGGACTCGCCATCTTCGTCACGGTGATCGCCTTCAACTTCGTCGGCGACGGCCTGCAGGACGCTCTCGACCCCCGCTCGCAGGAACGCGGGCGGCGCTGACCACTCACCCGTTGGACCGCGCCCGGCCGAGGGAGGTCACGGAGCCCGGCTCCGCTACCAGGGCGGCCGCGCCCGCGCCGACCCACATGCAGAACAGGGCGACCCAGGCGGTGAGCGACAGTACGGCGCCGCCGGTGATGCCCGCGCCCACGGCGCAGCCGCCCGCCAGCATGCCGCCGAAGCCCATCATCACGGCGCCGGCCAGATAGCGCACGGTGCCCGTCTCGCCGTTGAACGTCTGCACCTCGAATTCGCGGAACAGCACGGCCGAGGCCATGGAGCCGAGGAACACCCCCGGCACCAATCCGACGCCGAAGCTCAGTTCCAGCACCGGCCTGGCGATCAGCACCATCAGGGTATCCGCCGACGGGCCGGTGAAGGTGACGCTGCCCACAGGCACGATGTCGAACGAGACCCGAGACAGGGCCGAGGTGAAGGCCCAGCCGAGCGCCACGCAAAGCCCGACCCCCGCCCCCGTCAGGCCGGCCAGCACGCCGACCCCCTTCTTCCGGGCGAACCACAGGGCGGCCGCCACGAAGGCGAGGCCGAGGACTAGGCCCGTGCCGTCGGGCACGTGCAGCATCAAGTTGCGGTCAAAGGGGGCGACGACCCAGAATGCCGACAGCTTGGCCCGAAGCGGCGACAGGATGCCGGACAGGCTCGACTGCGCGGCCACGGTGACGACCAGCCCCGTCACCAGGGCGCGCACGTTGCCGGTACCCGACAGCACCAGGACGCGGCTGGCGCAACCGCGCGCCAGGATCATGCCGACACCGAACATCAGGCCGCCGATGACGGCACCGGAGAGCGTGCCCGGGGTCTCCAGCTGTCGGATGCCCTGGACCGGCAGCAGCCCCGCCAGCATGAGGCCCTGTACGGCCGCAAGCGCCGCGCCGAACACCAGCAGCCAGACCGCGAACTTCTCGCCCAACGCCCCCCGCCAGAACTCCAGGCAGGCGGAGCGCAGGCAGAACCGGCTTTTCTGGGCGCAAAACCCGAACAACAGGCCGACCACGAACCCGCCCAGGGCGAGTTTCTGGTCATCGGTCATCAGGTCGCTGGCAAGCCAGTTGGTCATGGAATGCGCTCCGTCGTCGGGGGCTGACTTCACGAGGGTGGAGGCCTGACAATGTCGGCGCCCAGGCCTTTACCCGCCATGACATCGATCAACGGCGGAGCGGGATCGGCATAAACATTTTGCATTTATTGAATGTATTTGTCCCGGCCCTAATCCGGCACTGGCGCCGGCAACGGATTCAGGCGCGTAAGATCGTCCGGCGCACGGGCAACGCCGTTCTCCGTCACCCAGGCATCGATCAGGCGCGGCGGCACGGCTTCGAAATAGACGTTTCGCACGGCGAAGGGACGCCCCTCGCCGTAGCCCAGTTCGGCTCCGTCCATTTCCTCGAAAGTCAGCGGCACGCTCGCGGGCGTCAGCTTGAAGCTTTCGCACGCGGCGATCAGCGGCCGTCCGGCGTCCTTGAGGGCCAGGGCCATCGGCGCGGTGCCCGTCTTGTTGACCACCGTGCCATCGGCCAGCAGCGTATCGGCGCCGCAGATGCCGAGCGCCGCCCGCGCGGCCGCCTGGGCCATCTGCGCGTCGGTGATCAGCGTCACGGCGAGCCCTTCTCCCGCCAGGAATTCGGCCAGCCTGGCGCCTTCGTTGAGCGGCCGCGATTCAGCGACCCGGACCTCGGCATCGCTGACCGCCAGGGCGGCAAGCGCCTGCGCGACCACCGCGCTCCACGACAGGGTCAGGATCACCGGCGCGGAATGGCCCGCCAGAGATTTGTACAAGTGACCTGCCGCCAGGCGGGCGGCCTGCGCGGTCGCCGCCTCGCTGTCACGCGAGACCCGCCGGGCCGTCTCCGCAGCGGCGGTGCGCAGGCCCTCCAGGTCGGACGCAGCCGGCGGCAGGGCCGCCCGCCACCGCCTGATCAAATTGGGCACGGGCGCCATGGACGGCCGGGCTGCCGCCAGCGCCGCCGCGCGATCCCGCAACACGGCCCCAAGATACTCGGCATTCCGCGCAGGCGCCGCCTCGGCGCTCGCCGCCAGGATCGCCAGGCAGCGTCGGGCAAGCGCCCCCGCGCCCGACGCGCGGTCGTCCCGGATTTCAGCCAGGTTTGCCTGGAATGCGCGGTCGTCCATCGTCACCTTTCCGTCCGGCCGATCATAGGCATGATCGCGCGCGACGCCCAGGTGGCCTTCGAAAACGATATATAATCTTTGAATATGTGTGCCCTGCGGCGTAGTCTCCGGAAACTGCCAATTCCGGGAGACGTCCGCCATGCGCCTGTTCCGCCTTTCCGCCCTATGTCTGGTCGCCTGCCTGGCCGCGGCCCTGCCCGCCGTCGCCGGGGAGGTGCGTATCAAGCCGAGATCGCTGACCCTCAACGCGCATCTGGACCTGGCGCCGGGCAAGACCCTGAAGGACGGCGTGGTGCTGATGGTGCACGGTACCCTGGCGCATAACGACATGGAGACTCTGAAGACGCTGCGCAGCGTGCTCAACGACCGCGGGCTCAATACGCTGGCCGTCAACCTGTCGCTCGGCGTCGACGACCGCCACGGCATGTACGACTGCAAGACGCCGCATATCCACAAGCATACGGACGCACTGGACGAGATCGGCGCCTGGCTGGAATGGCTGAAGGGCCAGAGCGCCGGACCGGTCATACTGTTCGGCCATTCGCGGGGCGGCAATCAGTCGGCGCGCTTCGCGGCCGAGCGAGGTCACGCGCTGATCGAGAAACTGGTCCTGCTGGCTCCGGCGACCTGGGACGCCGCGAAGGCGGCCAAGGGCTTCGAGAAGGCGCACGGCCGTCCCCTGGCCCCGGATTTCCGGACCGCGGCGGCCCTGGTCAAGGCGGGCAAGGGCGCGGCCCTTCTCGCCAAGCCGGGCCTCCTCTACTGCCCGTCGGCCAAGGTGTCGGCTGCCAGCTTCGAAAGCTACTACCGCGCCGACCCGCGTTTCGACACGCCGTCGATCCTGGGCGAGGTCAAGGTTCCCGCCCTGGTCATGGCCGGATCGAACGACGCGGTCGTCGCCGACCTGCCCGAGAAGATGGCCGGCAAGGCCGACGGCGAGCGGGTCCGGTTCAAGGTGATCGACGGCGCCGACCACTTCTTCCTTGATCTCTATGCCGAGGACGTGGCGGACGCCATGCAGGCCTTCATCGCGGGCGAAGGCTGAGCCCCGCCATCGACCTTACATCCGCGCGACTCTTTCCGCATATTGCAGCGCCAACCTGGATTTCTGCCGGGCGTCATGCGCCATTAGGACATACAGGGCCAGGTCATAAGACGCGTAAACGTCGTGCAGGATCAGCGCCAGTTTCTTCAATTGCCGCGGTGACAGCGCGTCCAGCCTGGTCAGATCGCGCACGAACACGGCATCGGCCCAGACAAGCTGGTTCAACCCCCGGCGCGGATCGCCGCCGATCATCATCGGCTGCACTGCCCGCCTGTTCACGTTGCTCATGGTATGCAGCATGAACCCTTGTTCACGCAGGAAAATTTCGACGTCCGAGAACAGGGGCTGTCCCTCGTACAGGGGCAGGAATTCAACTTCCGTATGGACGACGAGGCAGTCCTTCAATCGCGCGACACCGTGGCGGAACACCTGAAGCTCCGCGCCCTGGATGTCGATCTTCAGGTAGTCCATGTTGGTGATCTCGGCGATGTCGTCCAGCCGCCGGGTCCGAACGGGACGCCGGGCCTCGACCTCGCCCCACACGGGGAATCCGTGAAACAGGGACAGCGTTGCCCGATTGGGTTCAAGAAGCGAGGTCATGCCCGGCGAAACGCAAACCCGCAATTCCTGCTCGCTGCCGTCGTAGACCGCGTCCGCCAGGTAGGTCTCGTTCCCGCCTTTCATGGCGTTCAGGCGGGCAAGCGCCTCGGGATTGGGCTCGAATCCGGTGACCTGCGCCCGGCCGCCGTCCAACAGCACCTTGTAAGGCGGCTCTTCGTCGATGGGATTGGCGCCGATGTCGACAACGTCGATCACCGCCTTGACCGGCACCAAATCGCAGAGCGAGGGGCGTGAAACGTTCATCCGGCCCGCATAGCACGGGCGGCGGGGGCTGCATAGCCTGCAGCCGCCCGGTTTCCCGCCTCAGTGGGACAACACCACCGGCACGGTCTGGTTCGACAGCACCGCGTTGGTGACGCCGCCCAGGATCAGTTCGGACCAGCGCGCGTGACCGTAGCCCCCCATCACCATCATGTCCGCCGACATGTCGGCGGCGCGGGACAAGAGAAGGTTGCCGACATCGACCTCGTCCGAGGTCACGTGGTCGGCCTCCACCGTCACCCCGTGGCGGGCCAAGTGGGCGGCGATGTCGGCCCCCGGGACGCGTTTCTCATCGGGAACCTGGGCCGGATTGGCGACCATGACGACGACCTTATCCGCCGATTGCAAGAGCGGCAGGGCATCGTGGACGGCGCGGGACGCCAGGGGACTCTCGTCCCAGGCGACCAGGATGCGCTTGCCCGCCAAATCGCCCGAGTATTCAAAGGGCAGCACCAGCACCGGCCGTCCCGCCGTCAGGATCAGGCGGTCCGGGAGGTCGCGGTCGCCGGGAAACAGGCTGTGATCGGGATTGGGCTGGCTGACCACGGTCAGGTCGGCGTAGCGGCTATGGAAGGCGAGAACCCGGCCCATGTCCCCTTCCTGGGCGCGCCATTCCACGGACAGGCCGGAACCGCCGGCCGCGGCCTTGAACGCTGTTTCGGCGCGCTCGGCTCCTTCCTTCGCCGCCTCGCGCTGGGCCTCCATGACGTCGGCGCTGATCTGCACCTCGGCATAAGCCGGAATGTAGGGACGCGGAACGACGTAAAGCCCGACCATATGGGCACCATGGGCTTGCGCCAGCGACATCGCCGCCTTCAAGCGGCGGTCCGATTCCGCGTTCAACTCCACATGAACCAAGATATCTTTCAGGGGCATAGCGCTCCTCCCTTCGTGCAATGGCATGCCGCCATCAAAGCGTGGCGACCGTGTCCCGAACATGACTTGCGTCAAGCGCCGCAAAAGAATTTCGTCAACGCCATTGCCCTTTGCCCCGCCCCTGGACCAAACTGCCCGGCGCCCGCGTCCGGGCCCCCGACGCCGCCGAGAACGGCCATTTGAAACGAGAGCCATCCGCCATGACCGCACCCCGCCCCGCCCCCGGCAATTCCCCCGCCAGCCGCGACATCGCCTACCACGTGCACGGCTACACCAACCTGGCGAAACACGAAAAGGTGGGGCCGCAGATCGTCAGTCGCGGCAACGGCATTCACATCTACGACGACGCGGGCAAGGAATACATCGAGGGCCTGGCGGGCCTGTGGGCGGTGTCGCTCGGCTTCAGCGAACGGCGCCTGATCGACGCCGCGACGCGCGAGCTGTCGCGCCTGCCCAATTATCACGGCTTCGCCCACAAGACGCCGGACGTGACCATCGATCTGGCGGAAAAAATCCTCGAACTGGCCCCGGTGCCCATGTCCAAGGTTCTGTTCGCCAATTCGGGCTCGGAAGCCATCGACTTGTCCATCAAGCTGGTGTGGTACGTGAACAACGCCCGCGGAAAACCCGAGAAGAAAAAGCTGATCGCGCGCCAGAAGGGCTATCACGGCGTCACCGTGGCGGGCGCCAGCCTGACCGGCCTGCCCCACCTGCACGGAGATTTCGACCTGCCCATCGCTCGCGTACTGCACACGGATTGCCCGCACCACTACCGCTTCGCCGAGGACGGCGAGGACGAGCAGGCCTTCGCCACGCGCTGCGCCGACAATTTGGAGAAACTGATCCTGGCCGAAGGGCCGGAAACGGTCGCCGCGTTCTATGCCGAACCGGTGATGGGCGCCGGCGGCGTGATCGTACCACCCAAGGGTTATTTCGAGAAGATTCAGGCCGTCCTGAAACGCCACGACGTCATGCTGATCGCCGACGAAGTGATCTGCGGCTTCGGGCGTACGGGCAACATGTGGGGCTCCACCACCTTCGGCATGAAGTCGGACATGGTGACCATGGCCAAGGCGCTGACGTCGGGCTACATCCCCATGTCCGCCCTGATGATCAGCGAGGAAATCTACCGCGACCTGGTCAGGCAGAGCGAGGCCTTCGGCGTGTTCGGCCACGGCTCCACCTACGCCGGGCATCCGGTGGCGGCGGCGGTGGCGCTGGAGACCCTTGCGATCTATGCGGAACGCGACATGGTCGGCCACGTGCAGAGCGTGTCGCCGGTCCTGCAGCAGGGCCTGCGCGCATTCAAGGACCGCCCGCTGGTCGGCGAGGTCCGCGGCATCGGCCTGATCGGCGCCATCGAACTGGTGCGGGACAAGGACGCCAAGGCCCCTTGGCCGAAGGAAACGGCGATCGGCGCCAAATGCCAGGAGTTCTGCTACGAAGAGGGGCTGGTGCTGCGGGCCGTCGGCGATTCGATCGCGTTCTGTCCTCCGCTGATCGCCACGGCGGGCGATGTCAATGAAATCCTGAGCCGTTTCGATACCGCATTGAAAAAGACGGAAGCCTGGGCGGAACGGCAGAACGGGTGAACCCAGCAGCCTTCCGACCCCGCCGGCCGCTGGACATAACCCCGCCGAATCCATAGACTTGCGCCCCGCCCGCAACAGGTGAAAGCGCCGCATCGTGTACGCCGACAACACCCTTACCCCCCGCGAAGCCGTGCGCCTGTGCGCGCTCGGCACGCTGGCGTCGGGTCCGTTGCGCTACAGCGACCTGGCTGCGGAGATACGTCATTTCACCAGCCACATCCTGGGCCCGTCGCTCGACGTCATGGGAACGTCCTTGGAGCTTTTGAAATACGAGGGCCTGGTCTCCGCGACGGAAGGCAAGGGCCTCGAGGACAACGCCCTTCTGACCATTTCCGAAGCCGGACGCGAGGAGTTGACGACGCTTCTGACGGCGCGCATCCGCGCCCAGTCTAACGACATGAACAAGCTGATCACGGCGTTGAAGTTCCGTTTTCTGCACCTGCTGGCCAAGGACGACCAGTTGGACCAGATCGACCTGTTGCTGGAGGCGGCCGAGGGCGAGGTCGCCCGCCTGCAAAGCCTGCGCGACCACCACGCGACCGCCCCGGGCCTGTTGGGAGTGTGGTTGGATTACGACATCGACGCCCTGGAACAGCGCATCCGCTGGCTCACGGACATGGCCGACAAGCTGGAGTCCGAAGGCGCCTGATACCCCTCAAAGGCCGTCGACGGCCTTGACCTTCTCGGCCACCCTGCCGAGCCCGTCCAGCACCATGCGGCCGGCCTCGCCGCCGTCACCGGCCAGGCGGCCCGAGATCACCGCGCGCATGGACTTGTAGCACAGCGCCATCAGATTGATGTCTTCCTGGGTCGGGTCGCCGTCCATGTTCTCGATATAGCGGCACATGAGGGCGCCGACCTCGGTCATCAACTGATAGCCGAAGCTGCCGCCCTGGCCCTTGATGTCGTGGGAAATGCGATAGATGGCCTGGGTCCGGTCCGCCGTGTCGGCCGCTCCGGGCTTGAGGGCCGCCAGTTCCGTCTCCAGCTTCTTGAGGTCGGTCTCGACCCAGTCCAGATAGTTCGCGGTCATCTTTTCGACGGCCGCTTCGGCGCGGGCGATGCGCTCCGGATCCACCGCGCCGGGGCCGCCCATGGAGACCTTGGACTTCAGCCTGTTCGGCGGATTGATGATCTGCGGTTTCGCCATCACGTCCTCGAAGGACCTCTTAGTCCGCAGGTTTCTGCGGAATTTCCCAGCTGCCCCGGAAGCCTACATGGCCCGGACGGTCAAGGGCAAGGATGGCGTTGCCGCGCCCCTGAGACGGAGGTCCTAAATCAACCCCAGGCCGCGCAGCTCGTCCGCCAGTTCGGGCGGCAGGTCCGTGAGCTGTCCGGCGGTTCCGTCCATATCCGCCGGCGCGTCCGCCTCGGTCAGGTAGCGCCAGCCCTGGAAGGCGCGCGACGCCCGCGGGCGCACGGGCACGATTTCCGGATCCAGGACCAAGCCGCAGGCGGGCTGGCCGCGGCCGTTGACGGTCTCATCGAAACCCAGAAGACGCTGGCGACAGCGCAGGACCCGCTTGATCACCCAGTAGATCGATCCGCCGTCGAGAAGCTCCGCCTGGCGCCTCGGCCACATGCGGGTGACGTGATAGAGGCGCGCATCCTCGCCCGCCTCGCGCCGCCCCTTCAGCCGCGCGCGCTGGATCTGCGCCAAGTGTTCGATGCTCTCGACGCCGACGCAAAGCTTGATCAGGTGCAGGGGCATGGTCGAATTACAGGCGGGTCGTGGGCGGGTGAATGCCGCCACCTTACCAGGAAATGGGCTGCGGGAAAGGCCCCGGCCCCGCCGGGTTACCCACAGGCCCGGTCCCGTTTCAGGTGCTCGCGCCGGCCGCCGAAGCCGCCGGCCCCGGGTAGGCATAGCCCTGGCGGCGACGGTCGAGGCCCGGAAAACGCATCTGCCGGCGCCGCCGGTCGGGGCCGTAGAACTCGTCGGTCTGCACGAAGGAGCGCGGATTCTCGATGATGTTCAAGAAGCGCTGGTACACCATGCGGGTAGAGATCGGCTTGGCCAGGAACTCGTTCACCCCGGCATCGCGGGCATTGATAATCAGGTCCTTCGACGTCTCACCCGAGACCATGATGATGGGGATGTTGCGGTCGGCGGGGGTTTTTCCGGCGCGGACAAGGCGCGTCAACTCGGTACCGTCGATGGGCTCCATGATGTTGTCGACCAGGATCAGGTCGGCATGGTATTCCTCGAGAAAATCGATGGCTTCCTTGCCGCTCGTGACCATCTGGAAGTCGGCGACGTTCAGTTCGAACAGGATCTGGCCGAGCAGTTTGCGCATCGGCGCATAGTCTTCGGCGACCAGGACCTTGATTTGTGACAGATCGTATTCAGCCATCGCAAACCACTCCCCTTTTCCACTAATCGCTGCCGGCTACTTCCTTACCCAATTCGGTTTTCTTCTTTCCAGGAAGGCCGCAAGGCCCTCCCGCCCCTCGTCGGATGCGCGGACGCGGGCGATATGCCCCGCTGTCTGCGCCATCAAGGCTTCGTCCCGTTCGTGACCGACCACGTAGCGTACCAGGTTTTTGACCTCTGCCATGGCGCGCGGACCGTTGTCCAGCAGCATTTCCGCGAATTCCCGGGCCCGCGGCAGGACATTGTCCTGGTCCGTAACCTCGGTAACCAAGCCGATTTCGACCGCGCGGGCGGCATCGAACCGTTCACCCGTCAGCATGTAGCGGGTCGCCTGGCGCGCGCCCATGGCGGAGATCACATAGGGCCCGACCGCCGCGGGCAGAATGCCCAGCTTGACCTCGGTCAGTGCGAACTGGGCCTCCCGCGCGGCGACCGCGATGTCGCAGGCGGCGACCAGGCCGACGCCGCCACCGAAGGCGGATCCCTGCACGGCGGCGATGGTAGGCTTGCGCAGGTTGTGCAGGGTGAACATCAGTCCCGCCAGGGCCTTGGCGTCCTCCAGGTTCTCTTCCTGGCCGAACTCCGCCATGCGCTTCATCCAGTTGACGTCGGCACCCGCGGAAAAGCTCTTGCCGGTCGAGGCGAGGATCACGACCCGCACCACGGTATCGCGGCCGAGCCCCTGCAACTCGCGGGTAAGACGCATCACCAGATCGTCGTCGAAGGCGTTATGGATTTCCGGCCGACGGAGCGTGACCGTCGCGATCCCTCCCGCGATCTCGGTGATGAACGGTGCACTCGTGTTCATTCGCGTCTCCAGGCTCGGAACCAATATACCGCCGACCCCGAGCATCCACCCAGGAGAAACTTAACTTTTCCGGGGGGCGGACGACAACCTAGCCAAACGACTACGCCTTGTGTGGCGGCCTTTCGCCGACCGGATGCCCCGCGTCTTTCCAGGCGCGGAACCCGCCTTCCAGGTGCGCCACGGGCTCAAGTCCCATGTCCTGCAGGGCCTTTGTCGCGAGCGCCGAGCGCCAGGCCGACTGACAGTAAAACACGAACTTCTTGCCCGAGGCGAATACGTCCTTGTGGTAGGGGCTGTCCGGATCGACCCAGAACTCCAGCATCCCGCGCGGCGCGTGAAACGCGCCGGGCACCATGCCCTCGCGCTCCAGTTCGCGGACATCGCGGATATCGACGAACTGCACGTCCGGATCGTCCAGCAGCCCCGCAGCGCCGGACACGGGCACGGTTTCAATCTCCGCGTTGGCCTCCGCGACCAGTTCCTTCACGCCTTTTCTCAGTTTCATGGCTTGCGTCCTTTGCGTCCTCAGTCGCCGTCCGGGCCGGACGTGTCCGCGCCCTTGCCCAGGAAACGTTCGATCTGCCACAGGCGGTCCGAGCCGAAGAACGGCTCGCCGTCGATCAGAAAATAGGGCGAGCCGAACACGCCCAGGTCCAAGGCTTCCGCCGTCTTGTCCTTGACCCGCTGCTTGACGTCGTCGCGGGTCACGGCCTCGGCGAGCGCCGCTCCGTCGATACCCATTTCCTCGGCGATCAGGACGATCTCCTGCACGTCGGAAATATCCGCCCCCTTGCCGAAATAATGATTGTACACCGCTTTGGCGAAGGGCACGGCCTTGGCCGGATCGTGGCCCTGCAGCCAGTAGTAGGCGCGCGCCGCCGCCAGGGTCGCCACGGGGAACGGCTCCGGCCAGGTGAAGGGCGCGCCCATCATCCGGGCCACGCGCGGCACGTCCATGCGCATGTAGTCGCCCTTCAATCCGATGTCGGCGTTGGCCTGATTGCCCGTTTCCTTGAAGATCACGCCCAGCATGATGGGATGCCAGTTGACGCGGCGGCCGTAGCGCTCACCGATCTTGTCGATCTTCTGCGCCGCCAGGTAGCCGTAGGGCGAGGAGAAATCGAAATAGAATTCGATGTCACCGTTGTGTTGCGTGGTGTTCATGCCGTCGCTCTCCGTCCTACCAGGGAATTTCCCGGCCGTCATAGGCAAAAAACCGCCCGCTTTCCGCCATCCCCGCGCCGTTCAGCACCCGACGGATGCCGGCCGCACTGGTCTCCGCGTCGATCGCGGCACCGGCCCCGCCCATGTCCGTGCGCACCCAGCCCGGATGCAACAGGATCACGGTGACGCCCTGCGGCCGAACCTCCTCGGCGAACACATGCATGGCCATGTTCAGCGCCGCCTTGGACGTGCGGTAGGCGTAGGACGCCGAATTTGGCGAGGATTCCGCGATGGAGGCCAGCACCGACGACACGGTGGCGATCATGCGGCCCTCGCCGGCGGCGACATGGGGCAGGAACGTCGAGGCGATCTTCAGGGGCGCCAGGGTGTTGACGCGGAACGACTGTTCCCAGTCTGCATAGTCGATGCCGTCGTGCCCGTAATTGCGGTCGCCGTAGACGCCGGCATTATTGATCAGAAGGTCGATCGGGGTTTGGGCCAGTTCCGCGGCAAGCCGGTCGACTTGGCGGAAGTCCGTGACGTCCAGGCCATACACCCGGATATCTCCGGAAATGGTCGCGATGGGTCCCGGCGACAGCGTGTTGCGGCATGTCGCGATGACGGTCCAACCGTCATGGGCATACTGGCGGGCCAGTTCCAGGCCGATCCCCCGGTTGGCGCCCGTGATGAAGACTGTCGGCATGGCTCCCTTCCCTGCCCGCTTCCGCCTAGCTGACCCGTTCGATGGCGACGGCCGTGGCCTCGCCACCGCCGATGCACAAGGATGCGACGCCCTTGGTCAAGCCGTATTTCTCGAGCGCCGCCAGCAGCGTCACCACGATGCGCGCGCCCGAGGCGCCGATGGGATGGCCGAGCGCGCAGGCCCCGCCGTGCACGTTGACCTTGTCGTGGGGCAGGTCGAGGTCGCGCATAGCCGCCATGGTGACCACGGCGAAGGCCTCGTTGATCTCGAACAGGTCCACGTCCTTGAGGTCCCAGCCCACCTTGCCGGCCAGTTTGTTCATGGCGCCCACGGGGGCCGTGGTGAACCAGCGGGGTTCCTGCGCATGGGTCGCATGGCCGCGGATCACGGCAAGGGGCCTGAGGCCCCGTTTCTCGGCCTCCGACCGGCGCATCAGGACCAGCGCCGCCGCCCCGTCTGAAATGGACGACGAGTTGGCGGGCGTCACCGTGCCGTCCTTGGCGAACGCGGGCTTCAGGGCGCGGACCTTCTCGGGATCTGCCTTCAAGGGCTGCTCGTCGCGCTCCACCGTGATCTCGCCCTTGCGGGTCTTCACGGCGACGGGCACCACCTCGCCGGCGAAGGAACCGTCCTCGACGGCCTTCTTGGCGCGGTCCAGGGACGCGATGGCGAAGTCGTCCTGGGCCTCGCGGGTGAACTGATAGTGGGTCGCCGTCTCCTCGGCGAAGGTGCCCATCAGGCGGCCCTTGTCATAGGCGTCCTCGAGCCCGTCCAGGAACATGTGGTCCATGACGCTGCCGTGGCCCATCCGGTAGCCGCCGCGCGCCTTGTCCAGCAGGTAGGGCGCGTTGGTCATGCTCTCCATGCCGCCGGCGACCATGACCGCCCCAGCGCCCGCGAGGATGCCGTCGTGGGCCAGCATCGCCGCCTTCATGCCCGAGCCGCACATCTTGTTGAGGGTCGTGCAGGGCACGGCCTCGGGCACCCCGGCGCCAAGCGACGCCTGACGCGCCGGGGCCTGGCCCAGGCCCGCGGGCAGCACGATGCCCATGTAGACCTCGTCCACGGCATCGGGCGCCACGCCGGCGCGGGCCAGCGCCGCCTTGATCGCGGCCGCCCCCAGGTCCGGCGCGCGGGCGCCTGAAAGGTCGCCCTGGAATCCGCCCATGGGCGTGCGGGCGGCGCCTGTGATGACGATCGGATCTTCGGTCATGGCCTTCGTTCCTGCTCTTACAACTTGATCAAGGGGGCGTAATTATAGATCAGCATGGCGAACCCGAGCCATTGCGCCACCAGCCAGCCGCGCACCAGGCGGCCCCACATCTTGGTTTCGCAGTTGGGAGCGCAGCGCCACAGACTGACCGTCATCCAGATCACATAGGGTACCGCAAGGGCGGCGCCAAGCGCCATCCCGGCCATGCCGCCGTAGTAGCCGCCGTCCGTGTCCTGCGGCGCAACCAACAGGCCGATCTGAAGGCCGATGAAGATCATGGCAAGGCAGCTTGCGAGGATCCCGCCGGTGCCGAACACGCCGTAGGCCCAGAACACGATCCACAGCCGCTCGCGTCCGTTCCAGCATTTCCCGAGCACCGGTTCCGGAGGCTCATTCCCGGGCAGGCCGCCGCCGTGCAGGTCGATGTAGACGGGGGTCCGGTCGTTGGTCATCGGGACAGACCGACAAGCGCCGAGACGGCGTTGGCCAGAACCAGAAGCGCGACGATGCCGCGCGCCGTGGTCGGCCATACGCCCGGCGGTTCGTGGTCGACGGCGCGCCACACGCCGACGCACCACCAGACGAACGACGCCAGCAAAATCCACTCGCACAGCCGCAGCAGGCCGTCGAGGATGTAGAGTTCACCCGCGAAATAGGGCGACTGCGGCACGCGGAACAGGTTGACCACGCCGCGCTCGAGCCCGTAGCCGACGAACCACACCGCGCCGCCGCCCCAAAACATGGGCCCGAGGGGGATCTTGCCCTTCCAGCCGTCGATGCACCAGCGCAGCATGATCTGGTTGATCGCCCGCGGACCAGGATCGCTCATCGCTCTCTTCCCTATCCGATCACATCGGCGCGGCCGCGGATGCGCATCAGGGTCTGCTGCAAGGCGGCGCAGGGCACGGGATGACCGTCCTTGACCACCATGACCTCGGCGCGGCTGACGGTTAGCGTATTGCCCGGACGGACCACGTAGCCGCGCGCGATCAGTTCGTCCCCGTCGGCCGGCGCCATCAGGTTCAGCTTGTATTCCACGGTCAGCACGCCGTCCCCGGGCCCCATCAGGCTATAGGCGGCGAACCCGCCGGCGCTGTCGGCGATGGTGCCGACGACGCCGCCGTGGAAAAAGCCGTGCTGCTGCGACACGGCGTTTGAATAGGGCAGTTCGATCTCGCAATAGCCCGGCCGTACCTCGCCCAGGCGGGCGCCGATATGGGCCATGATGCCCTGTTTGTCGAAGCTGTCGCGCACCCGCTGGGCGAAGGCGTCGTCAAGCGGCTGGAAGTCGGTGTTCATGCTGTCCCTTGCCCCCGGCGCGCGGCCGCCTTTCTTCAGGTCCCGACCTTGAGCGGGCAAACCAGCCCCCGCAGGGTGGCGATCATGCTAAGGGGCACGATCTTGCCGGTGGCCGGGTTTTCCGCCGTCGGCTCGCCTGCGATGTTCATCTCGACCCGCACGATGTCCGATTCCACGGTGATCCAGTGGGTGTTGCGGGTGATCGTCGGATCGGCCCAGACCTCGTAGCGCGTATCGTCGGGGCCCAGGCCCGCCAGGCTCAGGGCCACCGCCACGTTGACGTTGGCGGGGAACTTGTCGGCGGCGGCGCGCACCGAACCCTCGAACAATTTCTTCGGCGCCGTCAGGTTCATCAGGTCGATGCCCTGCTC
>PFFW01000009.1 GCA_002781745.1 Rhodospirillales bacterium CG15_BIG_FIL_POST_REV_8_21_14_020_66_15 | reverse complement strand
AAGATCGCCGTGTCGGGCGCCGTGGGCGCCGACCGCGCCGCCGTGCGGTTCCACGACATCGGCCTGTTCATCGTGCGCAACGACGCGGGCGAGGTCGGGTTCGAGGTCTGGGTCGGCGGCGGCCTGGGCCGTACCCCCATGATCGGCAAGAAGATCCGCGACTTCGTCGCCAAGGCCGACCTGCTGGCCTATCTGGAGGCCATCCTCCGCGTCTACAACCTGCTGGGACGGCGCGACAACATGTTCAAGGCGCGCATCAAGATACTGGTCCACGAGACGGGGACGGAGGAGTTCACCCGCCTGGTCGAGAAGGAATTCGGGGACACGCAGGGTGGGGAGCTTGAACTGCCGGCCGAGGAGATCCAGCGCATCGCCGCCTACTTCGCGCCGCCGGCCTACGAAGCTCTGTCCGACGAACCGCCGGCCCTGACCGCCCGCCGGTTCGAGGACAGGGAGTTCAACGACTGGGTGCGCGTCAACGTCGCCCGCCACAAGGCTCCCGGCTATGCCATCGCCAACATCTCGCTGAAGCCCGTGGGCCTGCCGCCCGGCGACGTGACGGCGGACCAGATGGACGCCGTCGCGGACCTGGCGGAACGTTTCTCCATGGACGGCATCCGGGTCACCCACGAACAGAACCTGGTCCTGCCGGACGTCCGCCAGGACCGGCTTTACGACCTGTGGCAGGGGCTGCGGGCGATCGGCCTGGCCGACGCCAACCTGGACCACATCGGCGACATCATCTGCTGCCCCGGGCTGGATTACTGCTCGCTCGCCAATGCGCGCTCGATCCCCGTGGCCGAACGGATCAGCCAGCGGTTCGCCGACCTGAGCCGCCAGTACGACATCGGCGAACTGCGCCTGAAGATCTCGGGCTGCATCAACGCCTGCGGCCACCACCATGTCGGCCACATCGGCATCCTGGGCGTCGACCGCAAGGACCAGGAGTACTACCAGATCACCCTGGGCGGCGCGCCTGGCGAGGACGCCGCGATCGGCGCCAAGGTCGGCGCGGCCTTTCCGGCGACCGAAATCGTCGACGCCGTGGAGACCGTGGTGAACACCTACCTTGCCATCCGCATGCCGGGCGAACGTTTCATCGACACCTATCGCCGCGTCGGCGACGCGCCCTTCAAGGAGAGCCTCTATGACAAAGCTGCTTAAGGACGGAAAGATCGTCTCGGACCCCTGGGTCCATGTCGCCGATCGGGACGAGGTGCCGGAATCGGGTCCGGTGATCGTCACGCTCGCCCGCTGGCAGGCGGAGCACAATTCGCTTGCCGCGCGGAAGGACGGCCTGGGAATCCGGCTGCAAAGCGGCCAGTCGCCCGAGACGATCAAGGACGATCTCGACCGTTTCGCCGTCGTCGCCCTGGAATTCCCCAGGTTCGCCGACGGCCGGGCCTATTCCCATGCCCGCGTGCTGAAGACCCGCCTGGGATACGCCGGCGAGGTAAGGGCCGTGGGCGACGTGCTGCGTGATCAGTTTCGTGCCATGCATCGCTGCGGGTTCGATGCCCTTGAGGTCGCGGGCGACCGCCCGGCCGAGGCGTTGGAGGCCGACTGGTGGGCGGCGCTCGGCGAACTGCATCACGCCTATCAGCCGGCCCTGCGTGGGCCGGAGCCGGTGCTGCGCCAACGTCACCGCGCGGCAGCGGCGTGACGGATGTGACGCCGGGGAAAGTGGGTCAGCCCGCGGCCTGAAGCTGGGCGCGCCAGACGACTTCGTAGACCGGTACCGGCTTCTCGATACCCTTCATGTCGAAGTTGCCGGCGTCGCGGAACTGGATCGCGTGGCCGGTCACCAGGTCGCGCACGGACTTGGTGACGAATATCTGTTCGGCGTCGGCCTTGTCGCACACGCGGGCCGAAAGCTGCACCGTGGTGCCGAAGAAGTCGTCCTCTTCCTGTACCGCCGCGCCGGCGTTCAGGCCGATGCGCACCTTGACGGGCAGGTTGCCCTGGACGCCGTTGTGCTTGGCCAGTTCCTGCTGCACCACCATGGTTGACGCGACCGCGTTGGCGGCGTTGGAGAACACGGCCATGATGCCGTCGCCCGTGTGCTTGACCTCGCGCCCGTGATAGGCAGCGAGCGCGTTGCGCACGATGGCGTTGTGGGTGCGCACGACCTGCTGGGCGCCGATGTCGCCCAACTCCTGGGTCATCTTGGTCGAGCCCACCAGATCCGTGAACATGACGACGACCACGCCCTGGGCCGACGCCTTGGCCGCCTTGTTCGAGGTAAAGCCGTCGAGGATGGTCGGCAGTTCGCCGAAAGCCTTGGTGTCTCCGTCGATGAAGCGCTGCATGGCGGAACGGCCGGCGTCGATCATGGCGCGGCTTTTGGTGTCCTTTTCGTATTCCTGGAACTTGTCGCAGAAGGGGCCGGCCATGGCCTTCTTGGTGCCGATGGCCTCGGAAATCATGCCGTTGCGCTGCGCCCCTTCCAGGCCGTTGTGCTTGGCAAGCTGGTCGCCCGCGCCGGCCAGGTAAAGGTTCAGACCGAACTTGCCCAGCTTGTCCAGCTTGGCAAGCTGCGTGCGGATCGCGCCGAGCGCCAGTTCCAGGAATTTCAGCATGTGCTTGCGCGGCTCGGCCGGGACGTTTTCCGGCGGATAGTCAAGCCCCGACGCCGCCGTCGGCGCCGCCGGCGGGCCGGTCCCCGACGTGCCGCCTTCCGCGGTTTCGTCCTCCAGCGCGCTCATGGGGTCCTCGCCGAGCGCGTTCTCCCGCCAGTCGCCAAGGCCGGAGGCGTAGGCATCCATCCCCTCGTCTTCTTCGTTCGCGGCGTTGCGGGCGTCGTGGAAATGCTGGGTCAGGACGTCCATATCGCCTTCCTTCAGCAGGGCCTTGGCAAGGATCAGGGCGGCGATGGCGAAGGCCAGAAGATAGCCGGCCACCATGAAGCCTGGGATGTCGAATCCCGAGGCAGCCAGCTTGCGGTGCAGTATGTCGAGCGGGATCTTGGCGGCGAAGGTGATCACCGCAGCTATGATGAATACCGTGATCAGGCGGGTGACCACGGCGATCATGGGCGCCTTCCGGGGCTTTCCCGCGTCGGCCTCGCGGGCCGCGGCTTCCTCCGCGGCCTTCTTCACGGAACGGGCGCCGCCGATGGCGCCGGCGGCCTCTAGCTGCTGCTTGGCGATCTTCTTGTAGGCCTCGCCTGCGCTTTCGGCGCCGCCCTTGCGTTTCTTTTTCTTCCGGTCCGGCGCGTCGCGTCCCGCGATCGCCTGCACTTCTGCGGCGTCATCGGCGCCGCCGCCGCGCGGCTTCGTCTGTCCGCCCCGCGGAATCCCGGTCATCCAGGCGATGGTTTCCTGCGGCGCGCGACCGTCGGGATAGGTGCGCTGGTTCATCAGGCGCACGGCCTGCCATTTCGCTTGGTCGTCCGCCGCATGGGCGGCCGACAGCGCCTCGAATTCATCGGTCTCCGGCCACTCGCCCTGGCGGACCCACGTGCCCTGGGGTTCGCGGCAGTACAGCACGAACGTCGTCGTGTAAACGACCCTAGCGGCGGCCAACGCGGTGGCTCCTCATCCGTGCGAACACCCCAAACCCCCTTCGGCCGCGCAGGAGAATGGCACGTGCCGAAATTGTATCCTAGGCAAGTTGACGCCAAGTATGGCATTCAACACTTGCGTTTTGTACAGATTATCGATCTCGGTCCGATGAATCGTCGGGCTTTAATCGAGTTCGCGGATAGCGGGCAAGGAGAGCACGCAGGTCGATGACCAAGGTCCTGCCGCGATTGGCCATTGTCCCCGCCCTGATTCTTGGCGGTCCATGGGTGGCGGGACATATAATACACCCACTGGCTGCGTCATCCGGCCCCGACCCGCTTGCCGTGTTGGCCGCCGTCTGTCCCCTCGACCCTGCCGATTCCACCGCCTTGCGGCGCCTGTTCGAGGGCGGCCGGTTGCTGGAGGCGCGCCTGGACGGGCCCGCGGGCAAACCGTTCCGCACGCTCCACCGCGTCCTTGTGCCCGGAGGCGACGAATGGGTCGTCAACCGGTTGGCGCCCGGCGGACGCTTGCGCCGCATCAGCCTGGAATGGCACGCGCCAGCCCGCGGCGACGGGCCGGACGCGCCGCCGCGCCCGGTCGTGGCCGTCAACGCGGCGGGCGACTGCCGGGCCAACGAGGGACGGCGCCTCGTCTACGCCGACGACGGCACGGCTGAAACCCTGGAGATTTTGTCCGGCGACCTCTCGACCGTCGTTTTGACGGAGCCCCTGAATCCGCCCGTGCCGGCGGGCAGCGAGACGCCCGCAGGGGCCGTGCGCGTCGCCGTCGTCGATACGGGCGTCAACTACACCTTGCCCGTGGTGCGGAACCGCCTGGCCCGCGACGGGGCGGGACGGCTGCTCGGCTACGATTTCTGGGACATGGATGCGCGGCCGTTCGACGTGGACGCGGCACGCTCGCCGTTCTTCCCCCTGCACCATGGCACGGCGGTGACCTCCATCATCCTGCGCGAAGCGCCAAAGGCCGTGATCCTGCCGTTCCGTTATCCGCGTCCCGACATGGCGCGGTTCAAGGACCTGGTCGCGCAGGCCGACGCGGGCGGGGCCGTGATCGTCAACATGGCCATGGGGTCGAACAAGCAGGAGGACTGGCGGGCCTTCGCCGAGGCGGCCAGGGCGCGGCCGCACATGCTGTTCATCGTCTCCGCCGGGAACGACGGCCGCGACCTGGACAGGGAGCCCGTCTATCCGGCGGGCCTCGGCCTCGACAACATCCTGAGCGTCACCTCGGCGGATGCCGATGGGCGCCTGGCCCGGGGCTCCAACTGGGGGGCGACGCGGGTCGACGTCATGGTGCCGGGCGAACAGGTGCCGGTCACCGACCACCGGGGGGCGGCAGGCAAGGCGTCGGGATCGTCCTTCGCCGTGCCCCGGGTGACGGCCCTGGCGGCACGGCTGCTTGCCAAGCATCCCGGCTGGCGCGCGCCCGAGTTGAAGGAGGCGATCGTCAAGCGCGCGCGTCCGCCTTTCGGTCGCGGGGCGCCGCTTCTTCGCCACGGCTGGATCCCCGACCCCACGGACGATTTCGAGGGGTAGCGCAAATCCCGAGCGGGCCGATTTCAGGCCCGCGACGACGATTTGCGCATAAGGAAACAACCAGCCGCAAATCCCGAGCGGGCCGATT
>PFFW01000196.1:447-23217 GCA_002781745.1 Rhodospirillales bacterium CG15_BIG_FIL_POST_REV_8_21_14_020_66_15 | reverse complement strand
AGGCGTTGGCGGCGAACCGGGCGTCGAGGTCGATACCCTGGAAAAGATCGATCCGGAAACGGCAGGGACCCTGGGTCCCGACGAAGGCGGCCTTGGTTTCAACCTGTGGCAGGGTACGGACAGGACGTTCGTGAGGGCGTTGATGGCGGAGCTGCCCGTGCGCGCCCCGTCACCGGTCATGCGCGACCTGATGCGGCGGCTGCTCCTGACGGCCGCCCAGCCGCCCGAGGCGGACAAGCCGGCAGACGGCGACGGCGGAGGAGATGCCGACAAGGCCAAGGCGACGCCGGCGAGCCTGATCTCCCTGCGCGTGCAGCAGTTGGCGGCCATGGGCGACGTCGCCGGGGTGGGCGACCTGTTGGCGGCGATTCCCGGCAGCGTCACCGATCCGGCGCTGCTGCAGGTCGAAGCCAACGCGCGTTTCCTCGCCAACGACAACGCCCGCGCCTGCGGCATCACGGCGCAGCAGATCCAGGCAGGTGACGACGCCTATTGGCAGAAGGCCATGATCTTCTGCCAGATCCTGGCGGGTGAACCCGAGAAGGCCGAGATGGGCATTTCCATGCTCAACGAACTGGGCGCGAAGGAGCCCGCCTTCTATGCCTTGACCGACCGGCTTCTGGGCGGCGCTTCCGGCGCGCTGACCACGGTGAGCGACGCCGACGGACTGCTGCTCGCCATGGCGCGGGCGGCCAAGACGCCGCTGCCCGCCGACGCCACCCGGTCGAACCGGCCGGGGGTGCTGCGCGCTATTGCCGTCAATCCGAACGTAGGCCCGGACATCCGGCTGGAGGCGGCCGAGCGCGCCGAAGCGGCGGGCGCCTTGGACACGGAAGCGCTGCGCCAGCTCTATTCCAGCGTCAGTTTCGATCCGGGCGACCTGAAGCGGCCGTTGTCCCGGGCCGAGGAGATCGGCGGACCGCTCGCCCGGGCGCTGCTTTTCCATTTGGCCCTGTCGCAGAACATTCCGACGGCCCAGGCGGAGATCATCGGCAAGGCGTTGAAGATCGCCGTCGACGAGGGTCGCTACGGCGCCGCCGCGCGGGTATTCCACCCGCTGGTATCGAAAATCCCGCCCTCGGCGGACCTGTTGTGGTTCGCGCCCGATGCGGTACGTCTGATGCTGTCGACCAACGACCCCGAGGGCGCCGAAGCCTGGTTCAAGCTGTTGCAGGCGAACGCCCAGTTCCAGGAGGACAGCCGCGCGCTTCTGATCCGCATGACGCCGCTGGTCCGGCTGGTCGGCACCATGGGGCTGGAAAACGAACCGCGCGACCTGAACCTCTGGTGGCGGACCATCGCGGGGGAAAAGGACGCAGCCCGCCGCGCGGCGCTGCTGTTTGCCCTGCTCGACGGCCAGGGCGATGAGATTCCGGCCGACACCTGGCGTGCCATGGGGCCGGTCACCGGCCGCACTGCGACCGAGACGGTGCATCCGGCGCTCTGGTTCCGCCTGCTGGCGGTGACCGACGCGGTCAACCGGTGGACGGCGCAAAACGAGGCCCGCGAATCGGCGGGCCCGCGGGCCAGCCTGCTGCCCGCTGCCGTGCCCGCCGGCGGCGAACCGCAGCGCCATGCGCAGCTTAGCGCGTCGGACGTGACGCCCGCGCCCGCACAGGCCGAGGACACACCGCTGCCGCCGCACCGGGGCGAGGTCATCCTGATGATTCTGGCTGCGTTGGGCGATGGCGGAACGGCGCGTGCCGAGGCACCCGTGCTGCGTCAGGCGGTCGAGAGCCTGCGCGCCATCGGCCTGGACCAGGAAGCCCGCGACTTGGCGTTGGAGGCGGCGCTCGCGGCGGGCCTCTGATCCGGGAACGACAGAAGGGGAGGCGTCTCCTGTCCCGTTACGTCAGTCTTTTCCTTGATATGCTGGCCGCCGAACGGGGGGCCGCGCGCAACACCATCGAATCCTACGGTCGCGACCTGGACGATTTCGCGGGCTTCTGCGCCCGGCGCAAGATCGCCGCCGACCAGGCGGGCGCGGACGAGATCGCGGCCTACATGAAGCGCCTGTCGGGCGCGGGCATGGCGGCCAGCACCCAGGCCCGGCGGCTGTCGGCGCTGCGTCAGTTCTTCCGCTTCCTGCAGGCCGAACGAATCCGCGACGACGATCCGACCCAGGCCGTCGCCGCGCCGCGCCAAGTGCGTGCCTTGCCCAAGTACCTGAGCGAGGATGAGGTCGAGCGCCTGCTGGCCGCCGCCCGCGAGCGGCCCGGGGCCGACGGCCTGAGGGCGACGGCGCTTATGGAAATCCTATACGCGACCGGGCTTCGCGTCTCCGAACTGGTCGGCCTGCCGCTTTCCGCCGTGTCCCGCGACGGCCGGGTGCTGATCGTCCGGGGCAAGGGCGGCAAGGAGCGCATGGTGCCCATCGGCGGCCCGGCGCGCGACGCCCTGGCCGATTACCTTGCCGTACGCAGCGGCTACCTCGGGACGGACAAGGATCCGCGGTCGGCCTTGCTGTTTCCGTCCCGGGCGCGCCAGGGGCATCTGACACGGGCCCGCTTCGGGCAGATTCTCAAGGAACTGGCCGTCGCCGCCGGCATTCCGCCCAGGCGCGTGTCGCCCCATGTGTTGCGTCATTCCTTTGCCAGCCACCTGCTGGCCCATGGCGCCGACCTGCGCTCGCTGCAGCAGATGCTGGGCCATGCCGACATCTCGACGACTCAGGTCTACACCCATGTCCTGGAAGAGCGCCTGAAAACCCTGGTCGATCAGGCCCATCCCTTGGCGAAGGTGCCCCTCGACTGAATGGGAGGTACGGTCATGGCGCCACCGCACGGCGGTAGAGGTGCCAGGTCGCGTGACCCAGCAACGGCAGGACCAGGAACAGCCCGAACAGCCCCGACAGCAGGGACAGGGCGATCAAGGCGGCGATGGTCGCGCACCACACCGCCATCACCCGCGGGTTCAGGGCCACGAAACGCACGCTGGTGACCATGGCGGTGATGAAGTCGACCTGGCGGTGGAACAGCATGGGGATGGAGACGACGGAATAGGAAAACACGGCGAAGGCGATGGCGGCCCCCGCCAGGTTGCCGACCACCAGGAACAGCCAGCCCGACGGCGTGGTGAAGATGTCGTTGATCAATTCCTTGAAGCCGAAGAACTGGAAGCCCATGAATCCGAAGGACATCAGCGCCGCGATATCCATCCAGAAGAACAGCGAGAAGCCGGTGACCAGCGCCATCCACCCCAGTTCGTGGCTGAACATGGACTTGACGGTGCCAAGGACGATGCCCCACGAAAGCGGCGCGCCGCCGTCCTTGGGGGGATTTTCAAGGCGCTGGCTGACGACGTAGAAGCCGCTGGCGATGAACGGCGCGATCAGGGCGAAGCCGGCTGCCAAGGGATAGACGAGATAGGGCAGGTCAAAGGCGACCAGCATCAGAATCAGGACCCAGCCGCCGACGGCATAGATGCCGGCAAAGAAGATGTCATAGGACGCCGCCGCCCGGAAATCGCGCAGGCCCATGGCCAGCACGTCGATGAGGTCGTTGATGCCGACCTTGTTGAGCCGCGGTGGCTGCGGGCGCGTTCCCCGCGGTCGCGGCGCGCCCAACTCATCGCGTGGTGCGTTCATTCAGGATGCCTCCCGGTCGTTTTGAAAAACCATATGAAAAATATGGTTTCATGTCGATGCCGATTGGGCCCCGATCAGGAGGAGGGAGACCGCAGCCGGAATGCCGCCACGCGGCACGGCCCGCCCGGATGGACTGACAGTTCTTGGAAGGAAGAAGAGAAGCTGCCGCGGGCGGCCTGGCGTCAGGCGCCGCGGTCGCCCACGTTCTGTCCGTTTTCCTTGCGCGCGAAGTGGCTGCCGCCCTGGCGCAGTTCGCGGATGATGAAGTAGGACGCAATCGTAAGCACCATGATGATGACCACCCACAGGTCCGGCTCCGCGACGAACTTCATCAGGATGTAGCAGAACAGGATTACGCCGGCGAGGGAGCCGATGGCGAGGATTCTGTCGAGCATCTGCATGATATTGGGTCCTTGGTTTTCCTATGGTGTCCATGATACCCGGGGCGGCGCCCGGATCAAAGCGCTTCCCCGTCAGCCGTCCATGGCGGCGACGGTTTCGACCAGCCAGCGCGCCGTGCGCAGAAGCCGCGCGTCGTCGTTGCGCGGCCCGATAAGCTGCACCCCGATGGGCAGGCCCCGGGCCCCGACCAGCAGCGGCACGGTAATCGCCGGCACGCCGCAGAACGACCACAGCGAGCAGAACGCCGGATTGCCCGTGGTGTCCAGGCCCTGGGGTGCCTCGCCCGTCGTCGCCGGGGTGATGATGGCGTCGCATTCCTCGAACATCTCGTCGAGGGCGGCGTTGAAGATTTTCTTCCAGGCCCTGGCCCCCATGTAGTCCACGGCGCGCGTCTCGCGGCCCTGTTCGATCATGCCCTTCAGGGTCGGGCTCAGCTTGTCCGCGCCCAGTTCGTAATAGCGCGCCAGCGAGCCCGCCAGGTCCACGTTCATGACCGTATTCTGGACCTTCACGGCGTCGTCGAACGGGCCCGGCAGGGCCTGTTCCTGGCAGCGTCCGCCAAGGGCGTCGGCCAGTTCCGCGAAGGCTTCCTTGCAGTCGGCGTCGGCAAGGTCCCAGGCGGCGGTCTTGACGAAAAACAGGTTCGGTTTCAGGGGAGGTTCCGAAGCCGCGGTTTCGGCCAGCCCGGCCTGGCCCTGGGGTGTCATGTCCGGGTCCAGGGGGTCGTAGCGCATCAAGGCGTCGCCGATCAGGGCGATATCCTCGATCGAGCGGGCGAACACGCCGACGTGGTCTAGGGCCTGCGACAGGAACAGGACGCCGCTTCGCGATATCCGCCCGAACGTCGGCTTGAAGCCGTAGACGCCGCAGAACGAAGCCGGGCGGATGACCGAGCCGTTGGTCTGCGAGCCGATGGCGAGCGGCACCATCCCCGCGGCCACCGCGGCCGCCGAGCCCGAGGACGAGCCGCCCGGCGTATGCGCCGGATTGTGCGGGTTGCGTGTCTTGCCGGGGCCGTAGACCGCCAGTTCCGTCGTCACGGTCTTGCCCATGATGACGGCCCCCGCGTGACGGAGAAGCTGGACCGCCGCCGAGTCCTGGCCAGGGCGCCGACCGGCGTCCAGCACGGTGCCGTTCTCCGTCGGCCAGGCGATGGTGTCGAAGATGTCCTTGACGCCCGCGGGTACGCCGTGAAGCGGCCCGACGGGCCGCCCCGAGGCGCGTTCGGCGTCGCGCATCCGGGCCTGCTCCAGGGCGTACTCGGGATCCAGATGCGCCCAGGCCTGGACGTCCGGCTCCCGTTCCTGGATGCGCTCCAGGCAGGCCGAAATCAGTTCGACGGACGTGATCTCGCCGGAGGCGATCTTGGCGGCCGCTTCGGTGGCGTTCAGGTCTGCCAGGCTCATGGTTACGTGTTCCCGTCCCTGCAGGGCCGATCAATCATAGGCTAGGGTCGGCAGCCACAGGGCGATCCCCGGGAAGTTGTACAGCAGCACCATGGACAGAAGGATCATGCCCAGATAGGGCATGACGCCGCGGAAGATGTCCATCAGCTGGATATGCGGCGGCGCCACGCCCTTCAGGTAATAGGCCGCCATGGCCATGGGGGGCGTGAGGAACGAGGTCTGCAGGTTGAGCGCCACCAGGATGCCGAAGAACAGGGGATCGACACCGAAGTGCGGCAGCATGGGCAGGAAGATGGGCACGAAGATGATGATGATCTCGGACCATTCCAGGGGCCAGCCCAGCAGGAAGATGATGATCTGCGCCATGATCAGGAAGGCGAGGGGCGACAGGTCCATGCCCAGCACCCAGTGCTCGATCAGGTCGTGGCCGCCCAGGTACGAGAACACGGACGAGAACGTCCACGAGCCGACGAACAGCCAGCACACCATGGCCGAGGTGCGGACGGACAGGTACACGGACTGCTGAAGGCCGTCCTTGTCGACGGCGTTCCACGCCATCCAGGCGACCAGGCCGACGAAGAAGCCGACATCGAAGGCCCAGGGGTTCAGTTCGTGGAAAATGAAGAACGACTTGTCCTGATCCGAGGCGACGATGACCGTGTAGAGGACGCCGCAGACCAGACCGACCAGGGCTCCCCAGCCGCCGAAGCCCATGAGCGGGCGGAGGAACGGCCTGGACGGCACGAACATGCCGAGGACCGGCAGATTGCCGTTCGTCAGCTTGACCGCGACGGCGAGGATCAACGCCAGCGCGATGCCGACGCCGGGCACGCCCGGAAGGTGGGCGGGCGGAACCGGCGCATCCAGGAAAGAGGTTGCCAGGGTGCGGACAAGGAAATAGGCCAGGAACAGGATCAGGGCCAGGATGCCGCCCGAGCCGATCGCGAACAGCCATTCGTTGGGATGCTCTTTCTTGGTGCCCATCCAGGGCGGCGTGACCTCGCCTGCGTACATGGCGCCGATGCGATAACTGATGGCCAGCACGATGCCGCCCATGGCGCCCATGGAGGCCGCTTCCGACGGCGTCGCCAGGCCGAACAGGATGGCGCCCAGCACCGACAGGATGAGGAAGGCCAGCGGGAAGAACGAGGTCAGCATGCGCCAGCACATGTCGACGAAGCTGATGCCTTCCAAGTCTTCGGCCTTGGGCTTGGGCGCCAGGTTCGGATTGATCACCGCCCGCGACACCACGTAGACCATGTAAAGGCCCGCCAGCATGAAACCGGGGATGATCGCCCCGGCGTACAAGCGCACGACCGAGACGTTCGCAGCAGCCGCATAGACGATCAGCATGATCGATGGCGGAATGAGGATGCCGAGACAGCCGCCGGCGCAGATCACGCCCGCCGAGAAGCTGGTGTCGTATCGCGCCTTGAGCATCGCCGGGAAGGCGAGCATGCCCATCAGCGTCACCACCGCGCCGATGATGCCGGTCGCCGTCGCGAACAGCGCGCAGGTCGCCAGCGCCGCCACGGCCATGGACGCGGGCAGGTTCTTCGCGGCCAACTGCAAGGTGACGAACAGGCGGTCGACGATATTGGCGCGTTCGACCACATAGCCCATGAACAGGAACAGCGGCACGGCCGTCAGCACGTCGTTGGCCATGACCGAATAGGTCTGGTTGACCAGAAGATCGAAGATGTTGTTGTTCAGCAGCGCCTCGAGGCTCTGCTCGAAGCCCTGCGCCTTCTCCCAGCCCATGCGGATGGGATCCCAGTAGGCGTAGTAGCCGAAGAAGACGCCCATGGCCATGAGCGTGATCCAGATGGGAAAGCCCAGCAGGATCGAAAGCACGAATACGGCAAGTTGCAGAACAGCGACTTCAGCGTTTGTCATTGTTGGTCTTCCCTTCAGGCCGCGGTTTGGCCGCGTTTTTCCTGTTCTTCATGCTGCTGCAGAAGGATGGTTTCCATTTCCTCGACGTCTTCCAGGTGGGCCGGCCACTGGCCGGTCCGCAGGCAGACGATGCAGCGAAGTATCTGGGCGATGCCTTGGATGAACAGCAGGCCCGCCGCCACCGGAATGATGATCTTGAACTGGAAGATGGGGATGTTGGCGGGGCTCATGACGCTGACCTCACCCCGGCCGCCGTTATAGGACCAGCTTTCGGCCGCGTAATCGGCACCGGCGAAGATCAGGGCCAGGATGCCCGGGTAGAAGAACAGGATGTAGAGCGTCATCTCCACGATCGCCTGGGTTCTTGGTTTCCACAGGCGGTAGATGACGTCGCCGCGCACATGGCTTTCGCGTGACAGGGCATAGGCGCCGGCCATCATGAACAGCGTGCCGTACATCATGTAGCTGACGTCGAAGGCCCAGGAGGTGGGATTACGCAGAACGTAGCGAACGAAAACCTCGTAGGCGACGCCGAAGGTCAGCAGCAGAATCGTCCAGGAGAAGGCCTTGCCGGCCCAGGCGGTCAACGCATCGATCGTGAATATAATTCGTTCCATGAATTCACCTTAAGGAACACGAAAAACGGATAATTGACTGCGGTAGGGGCGGTGCTGTTGGCACCGCCCCCGCGCAGTTACGTGCAAGCCTTTTAAAGGGCTGGCTTTTTTACCTTACTTGGGCAGCGCGCCCGGGAAGTAGTGCTCGTAAGCCAACTGGTAGTCCGCGGAGTTCAGCAGGTCGTAGAACGCCACGCGCTGCGACCAGGCCTTTTGGCTGTCGACGACCTTCTTGAAGAACGGATCCTTGTTCAGGCGTTCAAGCACCTTGTCCCAGGAGTTGAGTTCCGCCTTGAGGATGCTGGACGCGGTGCGATAGACGTTCACCTTGTCCTTATGGATCAGCTTCTGCAGGTCGGCGGAATACCGGTCCATGGCCATGCCGTAGCTGGCCGTGTTGGCCGCTTCGGCCGAGTATTCCAGGATCGCCTGATGTTCCTTCGGCAAGGAATTGAACTTGTCCTTGTTGAAGATGATTTCGAAGAACTCGGCGGCCTGGTGATAGCTGCCCATGTGATAATGCTTCGAAACGTCCTGGGCACCGAACTGGCTGTCCGAGGTCGGGTTGTTGAACTCGAACGCCTCGATGACGCCCTTTTCCAGGGCCGGCATGATTTCGCCGCCCGGAAGCTGGGTCACCTTGACGCCCATGCCCTGCATGATGTCCGTGGCCAGGCCGACGGTGCGGTATTTCATGCCCTTGAGTTCATCGGCGCTCTTGACGTGCTTCTTGAACCAGCCCAGCGGCTGCGTCGGCATCGGCATGGAGAAGAACCCGACGAGGTTGAGGTTCAGCACCTTCTCGACCAGTTCCGCATAAAGCTCCTTGCCGCCGCCGAAGTGGATCCAGGCCAGGATCTGCGAGGCATTGCAGCCGAACACCGGGCCGGTGCCGAACAGGGACGCGGCCTTGTTCTTGCCGTACCAGTAGGCGGTCACCGTATGGGCGGCGTCGAGCGCCCCCTTGTGCGTGGCGTCCTGCACCTGGAACGCCTTGACGACGGCGCCGGAAGGCAGCAGGTCGATCTTCAGGCGGCCGCCGGCCATGTCGGTGGCGCGCTTGGTGTACTGGGCGGCCATTTCCTGGAAGATGTCCGAGGCCCCCCAGGACGACTGCATTTTCAGGGTTGTCGTCTGCGCTTTGGAGACGTTGGGCATGGCGAGGGTGGCAGCCGCGGCTCCAGCCGCGACGGCACCACCTTTAAGGAATTTCCGCCGGTTCACATTCGTGGTCGTCATGTGTTTCCTCCCTGTTAATGGTCGACGGACAACCACCATCCGCCGAAGGGTATGTATTGCGCGATGATCGCACGTTTCATGAAAGGCCCAGTTTTGAAAGATAGAATTTCGGCAGTCCCCCGGGCCCGGCTACGACGGTTTCCACGCCGCGTGCGGCGAGGAACCATCGTATCCTGTGGGGAATCTTCCTAATACGCGGCGCGAAGGCAAGGGTTTTTCCCGGTGTTCGCGATCCTGTGAGCGGCCGGACGCGGACTTGTCGAAGTTTCGACCGCCGGTTCCCGTTACGGATTCCGCCCTGTTTGCGGCGGGAAACCTCACTATTTGTACGGAATTCCGGTCGCCGCAGCCGCGTATGTCCGGCGGTCAGGATTTTTCACGATACGGAATAGGGCTCCATTAGCGGCGCCTCAGGCGACCCGGTCGCCGGGCTCGCGGCCGGCGAAAAAGGCGTCCAGATTGTCGAGCGCCCGGAATCCCATGGCATCGCGGGTCTCCCGGTTGGCGCTGCCGACGTGGGGCAGCAGGAAGGTGTTGTCGAGGGCAATCAGCCTTTTGTCCACGTTGGGCTCGTTGTTGTAGGCGTCGATCCCTGCGGCGAACAGCTTGCCCGATTCCAGCGCGTCGACCAGCGCGTCGTCGTCGACCACGGCGCCGCGCGCCGCGTTGACCAGCACCGCCCCGTCGGGCAGCAGCGCGAAACGCGCCGCGTTCATGATGCCGCGGGTCTCCTCCGTCACGTTGCAATGCAGGGACAAGAAGTCGCAATGCGGCAGCATGTCGTTCAGGCTGTCGTGCCAGACGGCACCCTGCTCCTTGTCGGGGCTCAGGCGCGCGCGGTTGTGATAATGGATCTCCATGCGGAAGGCGCGCGCCAGGTCGGCGACGGCCTGGCCGACCCGGCCCATGCCCAGAATGCCCAGGCGCTTGCCGGTCACGGCGCGGCCGACCATGAAGGCCGGCGACCAGTCCTTCCAGCCGCCCGAACGCACCAGCCGTTCGCCCTCGCCCGCGCGCCGCGCGGCGCCGAGCATGAGCAGGATGGTCGTTTCCGCCGTCGCGTCGGACAGAACCTCGGGCGTGTTGGTGACGACGACGCCGTGCTTTTTGGCCGCCGCCACGTCCACATGGTCATAGCCGACGGAAAAGTTGGCGATGATCCTCACGCTTTTCGGAAGGCTGGCGAAGACCTCTTCCGTGAAGTGCTCCGTATGGCAGGGCAGGATGGCGTCCGCGCCCTCGGCGGCCCGGATCAGCGCGTCCTTGGTGTACAGCCGGTCTTCCGGGTTCAGGCGCGCGTCGTAATCGCGCATCAGGCGGTCGTGCACCGCGTCGGGCAGGCGGCGGGTGACCAGCACGGTCGGTTTTCCGGATGTGGCGTCCGCCATCGTTTCTTCCTCCAATTCCGTTTCGATGTGAGGTACACCAAGGGATCGCAGGGTGTCGAGTGCCGACGCCCGCTTTTCCATCGGAGCCTCCGCCATGACCAAAGACCGTTTCGGCAATGAATATGCGCCGGGCGTGCCCTACGCGCGCGGCGAAATCCTGTCCTCGACGTCCGATGACCTGGCCAAGCTGCGCGCCGCCTGGGCCCTTATCCGCGGGCGCGAGGCGAGGGGCGAGGCGACGGTCAACGCCTCGGGCCTGGAGCGCTGCATGTCCGTCGAGCCGGGCGAGGAACGCCTGCTCGACGACGAACTCGCGGCGGCGTTGCTGACCGACGAATTGAAGGAACTGGGGCTGAAGATGTTCGGCGGCGATGCGGACCGCCACGACGTCATGGTGACCAACCGTCTGACGGCGGGCCTCCTGGTCGCCGCCGACGTGGTGGTGCCCGAGGGCTCCCGCGTCATCGGCTTCTCGCCCACCTACAGCCATCCGGCGGTGCAGCGCGCGGTCAAGCACGCGCGCGCCACCTTCACGGACCTGACGGATATCGAGGAGTTGGAGGCGGCCCTTGCCGCCGATCCCAAGCCGGGGGCCCTGTTCCTGACGCGCCTGGCGGTCAGCTATCAGATCCTGGACGAGGCCGACCTGCGCCGGGCCGTCGACCTGGCCCACGGGCGCGGCATCCCGGTGATCGTCGACGACGCCGGGGGCGCGCGCGTCGGGCCCGCCTGCTTCGGCCATCCCCGGACCCTGGAACTGCCCGTCGCCGTGGCCTGCACCGGGCTCGACAAGTACGGCACCCTGGGCCCGCGCCTGGGCCTGATCGGCGGCGACAAGGACGTCGTCGCGCGCATGCGGGCGCGCGCCTATGAAATGGGGATCGAGGCCCGCGCCATGCTGTATCCGCAGGTCGTGCGCTCCCTGAAATACTACAGCGACGACAAGGTGCGCGACCTCGTGGACTGCACCATGACCGTGCGCGACGCGGTGGTCGAACGCCTGGGCGCCGACCGCGTGCATGTGACGCCGGTGACCGCGCAGTTGAAGGCCGAGGACATCCTGGAGATGGCCATGGCGCGGTCGGGCATCAACGAGGCGCCCCGGTCTTCCTATCCATGCGTTCCCTACGAGGCGACGGCGGCGCTCGCCATGCTGCTACTGCGCGACCACGGCATCCTGACCGTGCATTTCGCGGGTATCCCGCCGGGAACTTCGGCGCTGATGCTGAAATTCATCTCGCCCGAAGTGCTGGAAGCGGTCGGCGGCGCCGCCGCCTTCGCCGAGGCCGTCGACGCCTCCATCGGGCGGCTTGGCGAGATCATCGCCGACAAGGGGGCGCTCACCCGTCTATTGAAGGGAGCGGAGGCGGCGGTGCCGCGCGTCGCCGCCGAATAGGCCGCTTCCCGACCGGCCGGGAGGGGGATTTTCCGTACTGCGGTAAGGTTTCCATTCCTGCCCGATTATCCCTTGCGGCTAGTGGGGGGGATGGCTATTTTGCGCCTGCGAAATAACAAGCCATAATCGTAGGTGCCCCAAGGGTGCCGCACCGTTTGGACGCAGGAGATTCAGATGAGCTTTCATATCGTCGAGCAGGCGCCGGCGCGCCTGAACCGCAGCGAATTGGCCGTTCCCGGCTCCAACCCCACGTTCCTGGAGAAAGCCGCGAAAAGCAACGCCGACGTGGTGTTCCTGGACCTGGAGGACGCCGTCGCCCCGGACGACAAGGCGCCCGCCCGCAAGAACATCGTCGCCGCCCTCAACGACCTGGACTGGTCGGGCAAGACCGTGTCCATGCGCATCAACGGCCTGGACACCCATTACATGTACCGCGACCTGGTCGAGGTCCTGGAAGGCGCACCCGGCAAGCTGGACATGATCATGATCCCCAAGGTCGGTACCGCGTCGGACGTCTATGCCGTCGACATGATGGTGACCCAGATCGAGGACGCCACCAAGGCCGCCAAGCGCATCGGCTTCGAGCTGATCATCGAGACGGCGCTCGGCATGCAGAACCTGGCGGAAATCGCCGCCGCGTCCAAGCGTAACGAATCCCTGCACTTCGGCGTTGCCGACTACGCGGCCTCGACCAAGGCCCGGACCACGGTGATCGGCGGCCCCAACCGGGATTACGCCGTGCTGACCGATCCCGACGACGCGGGCAATCGCGACGTCCACTGGGGCGACATGTGGCACTATCCCATCGCCAAGATGGTCGTCGTCGCGCGCGCCAACGGCCTGCGCCCGATCGACGGTCCGTTCGGCGACTTCTCCGACCCCGACGGCTACCGGGCCCAGGCCATGCGCGCCTCGACCCTCGGCTGCGAAGGCAAGTGGGCGATCCATCCGTCGCAGATCGAACTCGCCAATGAGTTGTTCAGCCCCTCGGAAAAGGAAGTGACCCAGGCCCAGCGCATCCTCGACGCCATGGAGCAGGCGCAGAAGGAAGGTAAGGGCGCGGTGTCCCTCGACGGCCGCCTGATCGACATCGCCTCGATCCGTCAGGCCAAGGTCCTGGTCGAGAAGGCGGCGCAGATCAAGGGCGCCAGCTAACCCGTATCCGTACCGAAACGCCGGCGAGCGGCGGGCTTCGATGGTATCGGAGCCCGCCGTTTCCGCCTCCGCGGCGGTCATTCACCGGTTATTGCTAAAGTAGGGATGTTCATCGCCCGCCCAAGGTTCCTATAATGCCCGGCCAAAAAGCGAGGGCAGGGGCAGGCATGGCGGATGCAACCGCGCAGGGTGAGCAGGCGGCGCGCCGGTTTTCGGACCGCGAGCGTTTCATCGCGTTCTCCTTCTGCTGGGCGGAGGCCATCATCGAACTGGCCGACGACCGTACCATCACCTTCGCGGGCGGCATCCTGCCGCTCCTGACGGGCAAGGATCCGCGCGAATTGCGCGGCATGCCCATCCTCGACATCATCGCTGACGAGGACCGGCCGCTCGCCGAACAGATGCTCGACGCCATCGCCCGCGCCGGGCGGTTCGACAACATCCACCTGCGGTTCAAGGGGGCGCACGGCAATTCACAACCCCTGGTGTCCTCCGGCTACCGCAATCCCGAGCTGGAGAACCGCTATTTCCTGGCGTTCCACATCGCGGGCGGCCTGTCTGCCGACCGCTCGCTGAAGAAGTCCGGCAAGGAAGGCCTCTACGATGCCGACAGCTTCGGCAAGCTGGCGTCGAAGATGCTGGCCGAGGGTGTCGAGGGTGCCGACAAGATGACCCTCGTCGAGGTCGAAGGTCTGGACGAAGCCCAGAAGGACATGGACGAGGCCCAGCGCGAGAACCTGATGGGCGCGGTGGGCTCGGTCCTCAAGATGTCGTCCATCAATGGCGACGCGGCGGCCAAGCTGGGCGAGGGCAAGTACGGCGTGGTCCATGGCAGCGGCCTGGACGTGGACGCCATGAAGGCGCGCATCACCTCGCTGATCTCCAACATCGCCCCCGAGGCCGAGGGCATCAAGGTCGGCTCCGCCACCATCGAGACGGGCGAGGGCGAGGGCCTGACCGAGGAGAACCTGACCAAAGGCGTGATCCACGCCCTCAACGAATTCTCCAAGGCCCAGGGCGGGGCGGTGTCGCTGCAGGCGCTGTCGGGCAGCATGGACGAGCTGGTGAAGGACGCCCTGGAGACGGCGGAAACCTTCAACCGGGTGGTCAAGAAGTCCGACTTCCGCATGGCCATGCATCCCATCATCGGAATCAACGACGGCGTCATCCACCATTACGAGGCGCTGGCGCGGTTCCAGGGCAAGCACGGCGAAAGCCCGTTCAAGTACATCACCTTCGCCGAGGAGACGGGCCTGATCGGCGCCTTCGACCTGTCGGTCGTCGACAAGGTCATCGGCTGGATCGGCGAGCACCAGGGCGATCCCCTGTTCGCCTCGGTCGCCGTCAACATCTCGGGCAATTCCATCGTCGACCGGCGCTACGTCACCGGGCTGGAGGAGCGGCTCGACGCCAATCCCTGGCTGCACGGCAAGCTGATCTTCGAGCTGACGGAAAGTTCGCGGGTGGAGGATCTGGAGGGCGCCAACGAGTTCATCCAGCGCCTGCGTGGGCGCGGATATCCCGTGTGCCTGGACGACTTCGGGGCGGGGGCGGCGAGCTTTCAGTACCTTTCCGCCATCGACGTGGACGTGGTGAAGATCGACGGCCCCGTGGTCAAGAACGCCGAGGCCACGCCGCGCGGCCGCGCCTTCCTGACGGCGCTGGCCTCGTTCTGCCGCGAACTGGGGGTCGAGACCATCGCCGAAATGGTCGACACGCCGGAAACCGTCACGTTCTGCCACGACTGCGGCATCGATTTCGTGCAGGGCTTCCTGTTCGGCCCGCCCAAGTTCGACCTGGAGGAATTCAACGGTTTCCGCGACAGGCTGGCGGGCTCTTCGGCGCCGGGCGCCATGGCGACGGGGCCGCTGACCTCGACCCATGCGGCTGCGGCGCCCGCTCCGGCGCCGGCCGCCGCGCCGGTGCCGGAACCCGCGCCGTCCTGAGCCCGCGGCCATGGACATCTATCACATCTGGTGTGCGCTGAAGGACGGCGTCGGCGACATGGAATTCGCCGACAACGTCTCCGAATACCTGGGCCACCTGGAGGACGAGGGGCATATCGAGGGCTGGCGCCTGACCCGGCGCAAGCTGGGCCTGGGGCCCGACGACCTGCCCGAATTCCACATCATGGTCGAGGTTTCCGGCCTGGCGCAGCTTGACGACGCATTCGGTCGCGCGGCGGCGCGCGCGGAGCCCGTGGAGGGCCTGCACCATGCGGTCAACAGATTGGTCTCAAAGGTGAAATTCGCCCTCTACCGGGATTTTCCCGACCCCGGCCGCAAGACGGGCGAGGAGCGGTTCTAGGAACCATTTCCGCGATTTTCCGCGTCGCCTTGGCCCAATGGCTGTGCTAGAAAACGCACATGCACAATTACCTGGATTTCGAGAAGCCCATCGCCGAACTGGAGGGCAAGATCGAGGAGCTTCGGCACCTCTCCTCCGACGGGCAGATGAACATCGCCGACGAGGTCGGCAAGCTTCAGGCCAAGGTCGACAGGCTTCTGGTCACGACCTATGAGAAGCTGACGCCGTGGCAGAAGACCCAGGTGGCGCGCCATCACGACCGCCCCCACGCCATGGACTACATCAACGCGCTGATCGACGACTTCACGCCCCTGGCCGGCGACCGCCAGTTCGCCGAGGACCCGGCCGTGGTCGGCGGCATGGGCCGGTTCCGCGGCCAGTCGGTGATCGTCATCGGCAACGAGAAGGGGGCGGACACGGTGGCCCGCGTGCGCCACAACTTCGGCATGGCCAAGCCCGAGGGCTACCGCAAGGCACAGCGCCTGATGAAGCTGGCCGACCGCTTCAACCTGCCGGTCATCACCCTGGTCGACACGCCGGGCGCCTATCCGGGGGTCGAGGCCGAGGCGCGCGGCCAGGCCGAGGCCATCGCCCGCTCCATCGAAACCTGTTTCGGCATCAAGGTGCCCTTCGTTTCCGTCGTCATCGGCGAGGGCGGATCCGGCGGCGCTATCGCGCTGGCCGCCGCCAACGTGGTGCTGATGCTGGAGCATGCGGTCTATTCCGTGATCTCGCCCGAAGGCTGCGCCTCGATCCTGTGGCGCGACGGCGACATGGCGGAACAGGCGGCGGGGGCGCTCAAGCTGACGGCCCAGGACCTATCCGACCTCGGCGTCATCGACGCGGTCATCGCCGAGCCGCTCGGTGGCGCCCATCGCGAGCCGGACCGCGCCATCCAGCACGTCGGCAGGGAGATCGACCGCCAGCTGGCGCAGCTCGCGCCGCTTTCCGGCGACGCCCTCAGGTCCGCCCGGCGCGAGAAGTTCCTGAGGATGGGGGCGAACGGCCTAGCCTAACGTTTGGTGTCATTCCCGCCTGCCTTCGCCGAAGCGAAGCGCCGGCTTCGCGCAGGCAGGCGAAATCGGGAATCCATGACTGCTGCTGGACCCCCTCTTTCCGCGGGGGTGACGGCTTGGTTAGGATTGCGGAATGACCCCTGACCAGAAACAAACCCTTCGACTCAGTGCACTCGGCGGCGCCGGGCTGGCGCTCGTGCTGTGGGGATTGCTGGTCTGGCTGGACGGCTATCCGGGCCCCCTGCCGGACCCGGGCGAACGCATCGCCCTGGTCCTCAAGCTCTGCGTCTTGCCGGCCGGCTTCCTGCTGGTCGTCGTCCATGCGGTGGCGCTCGCGCGCCTGCTCACCGGGGCGGTCGATCCGCTGACCGATGCGCCTCCCGAATGGCGCAAAGTCGACATGCGGGTGCTCGCCAATACGGTCGAGCAGACGGTGATCTTCATCCCGTTGCTGCTGGCGGCGACCATGATCGTGCGCGCCGACGAGACCGCGTGGCTGGTCGCCCTGCCGGTCGCCTTCGTGCTGGCGCGCTGCGCGTTCTGGATCGGCTACCGCGTCAGCCCCATGGGCCGCGCTCCCGGCATGGCCGCCGGGTTCTTCATCAACCTTGGGCTGCTGGGGTTCGTCGTCGTCCGCTTCTTCGGCTGACGTCACGGGCTCGACGCCAACCTTCTCACTGCCTCATTGCCCCTGTGGTTATCCTTGTTTTTGAACCACAGAGGCGGTGAGCAGAGGAAAATGAGTTAAGCCATCTTCCCGTGGCAGTGCTTGTATTTCTTGCCCGAACCGCAGGGGCAGGCGGCGTTGCGCGGCACCTTGCCCCAGGTCGTGGGATCGGCGGGGTCGACCTCGGCGGCGGCCTGGCGGCTGACCACCGTCATGGTCGCCGTGCCGGTGTTGCCGTCGTCATCGTCGGCGAAGTACTCGGGGTCGTCGTGACGGGCCTCGCCCTCGGCCCCGGCGCGGGCGGCCAGGTATTCCTCTTCCGAGAAGTCCATGCTCAGTTCCACATGCGCCAGCATCATCGAGGTGCGCTCGCGCAAGGACACCAGCATCTCCTCGAACAGGGCGAAGGCTTCCTGCTTGTACTCGTTGAGCGGGTCACGCTGGCCGTAGGCGCGCAGGCCGATGCCGTGGCGCAGGTGGTCGAGCGTCAGAAGGTGATCCTTCCAAAGCTGATCCAGGAGCTGCAGGAGGACGGCCTTCTCCACCGAGCGGAAGATCTCCGGCCCGGCGTTGGCGGCCTTGGTGGCGATCTGCGCGTCCACCGCGTGGATCAGGCGCTCGCGCACCTCGGCCTCGGCGATGCCTTCCTCCTTGGCCCAGTCCTGCACCGGCAGGTCGAGCCCGAAGATGCGCATGATCTCCTCGTGCAGGGAGTCCATCTCCCACTGCTCGGCATAGGCCTTTTGCGGCATGGTCAGGGCGACCAGGTCGTCGACCACCTGGTGGCGCATGTCGGCGACGTCGTCGGAAACGTCCTCGGCGGCCATGAGTTCCTTGCGCTGTTCGTATATGACCTTGCGCTGGTCGTTCATGACGTCGTCGAATTTCAGCAGGTTCTTGCGGATTTCGAAGTTCCGCTCTTCCACCTTCTGCTGCGCCTTCTCCAGCGCCTTGTTGACCCAGGGATGGACGATCGCCTCGCCGTCCTGCAGTCCCAGCTTCTGCAGCATGCCGTCGATGCGCTCCGACCCGAAGATGCGCATCAGGTCGTCCTCCAGCGACAGGAAGAACGACGAGGCGCCGGGGTCGCCCTGGCGGCCCGAGCGGCCGCGCAACTGGTTGTCGATGCGCCGGCTTTCATGACGTTCGGTGGCGATCACGTAAAGGCCGCCGGCCCCCTTGACGACCTCGCGGTCCTTGGCGATTTCCTCGGCGATTTTCTTGTACTGTGCCTCGAATTCCGGCGTGCCGCGCTCGGCCTTGATCTCCTGGGCGGCGCGCATCTCCAGGTTGCCGCCAAGCTGGATGTCCGTGCCTCGGCCGGCCATGTTGGTGGCGATGGTCACGCCGCCCGGGCGGCCGGCCTGGGCGATGATGCTGGCTTCCTGCTCGTGATAGCGGGCGTTCAGCACGTTATGCTCGATCTTGCGCTTCTTCAGGCGCGCCGACAGGTCCTCGGACTTCTCGATGGACACGGTGCCGACCAGCACGGGCTGCCGGCGCTTGTGGCATTCTTCGATCAGGTCGAGGATGGCCTCGAACTTCTCGGCGCCCGTGCGGAACACGACGTCGTCCTCGTCCTTGCGGATGCAGGGCACGTTGGTGGGGATCTCGATCACTTCCAGGCCGTAGATCTGGTGAAACTCGCCCGCCTCGGTCATGGCCGTGCCGGTCATGCCCGCAAGCTTGGGATAGAGCCGGAAATAGTTCTGGAAGGTGATGGACGCGAGGGTCTGGTTCTCGTTCTGGATCTCGACGCCTTCCTTGGCCTCAAGCGCCTGATGCAGGCCTTCGGAATAACGCCTGCCCTCCATCATGCGGCCGGTGAACTCGTCGATGATGACGACCTTGCCGTCCTTGACGATGTAGTCCGTGTCGCGCTGGAACAGGATATGCGCGCGCAGGGCCGAATTGGCATGGTGGACGAGCGCTATGTTGTTGATGTCGTAGAGCGAGCCTTCTTCCAACAGGCCCTTCTCGCGCATTACCTCCTCGAGCTTCTCCATGCCGGCTTCGGTGAAGGTGACGGCGCGGGCCTTTTCGTCCTTTTCATAGTCGTCGGGGGTGACGTTCTTCACGACCTTGTCGACGGCGACGTAAAGCTCCGAATTGTCCTCGGTGGCGCCCGAGATGATGAGCGGCGTGCGCGCCTCGTCGATCAGGATGCTGTCCACCTCGTCGACGATGGCGTAGTTGAAGGGCCGTTGAACCATGTCTTCGAGCGAGAACTTCATGTTGTCGCGCAGGTAGTCGAAGCCGAGTTCGTTGTTCGTGCCGTAGGTAATGTCGCAGGCGTAGGCGGCACGCCGCTCGTCGTCGTCGAGCCCGTGGTGGATGACGCCGACGCTGAGCCCCAGCATGTTGTAGACGGGCGCCATCCAGCCGGCGTCGCGCTGCGCCAGGTAGTCGTTCACCGTGACCACGTGCACGCCCTTGCCCTCGATGGCGTTCAGGTAGACGGACAGGGTGGCGACCAGGGTCTTGCCTTCGCCGGTCTTCATTTCGGCGATTTGGCCGCGGTGCAGGACGATGCCGCCCAGAAGCTGGACGTCGAAATGGCGTTGGCCCAGGGTGCGCTTGGCGGCCTCGCGCACGGTCGCGAAGGCCTCGACCATGATCTTGTCGGGCGTTTCGCCGGCGGCCAGTCGTTCGCGGAAAGTCTCCGTGCGGGCCCTGAGGTCGTCGTCCGACAACCCCTGCAGTTGCGCCTCCAGGCCGTTGATGGCGTCGACGTCCTTTTGCAGGCCGTTTAAGTACCTGTCGTTGGCTGAACCGAACAGGCTCTTGGCGATGGCGCTGAACATTCGGGGGTCGTCCTTGAAAGAAATTAACGAATGTGAGAGGTATGAAGCGAATGTGGCGGTTCCTTGGCGGAATCGCTGGGGAAGAGATAGAGGCGTGCCCCGGTCCTGTCAATGCAGGGCGGCCTCGCGGACCCGCCCTAATTCGGCCCCACATTCAAATGATTTTCATTGTCCCGACGGCTTGGGTAGGGTGGGGCCCAATTCAGCGGCCGGCGGACGGCCGCGCTTCAGCGAAAAGGATCGGTTCATGACGTTTCAAAACGCCCTTCGGGCAGGCGGTGTCGCTCTGATGCTGGGCTTGGCGCCCCTGAGCTTCGCGGCCGTGCAGGCCCAGGCCGCCGAAGATCCCGTGGTCGCTACGGTCGACGGCGCCAAGATTCACCGCTCCCAGGTGACCGACGCGTACAGCCGCCTGCCGGCCGAATACCAGCAGGTGCCGCTCGACCAGATCTATCCGGCGCTGCTGAACAGCATGATCGACACCAAGCTGGCCGCCGCCCAGGCGCGCAAGGAGAATGTCCACGAGACCGAGGACTTCAAGCAGGAACTGGCGGCCTTCACGGAGCGGCTGCTGGGCTCGACCCTGATCCAGCGCCTGGTCGACGCCAAGGTGACGGCCGAGGCGGTCGCCCAGCGCTACGCCAAGGTGGTGAAGGACATGGGCCAACAGGTCGAGGTTCACGCCCGCCACATCCTTTTGAAGACCGAGGACGAGGCCAAGGCGGTGATCAAGGAACTGTCCGGCGGCGCCGACTTCGCCGACCTGGCGAAGAAGAAGTCGACGGGGCCGTCCGGGCCAAACGGCGGCGACCTGGGCTATTTCGGCAAGGGCCAGATGGTGCCCGAGTTCGAGAAGGCGGCGTTCGCCCTGGACAAGGGGGCGGTGACCAAGGCCCCGGTGCAGACCCAGTTCGGCTGGCACGTCATCAAGGTCGAGGACAAGCGCACGCAGCAGGCGCCGAGCCTTGAGGAGATGGAGCCGCAGATCCGCCAGAGCCTGACCCGCGAGGTCGGTGCCGAGGTCACCCAGGGCCTGCGCGACAAGGCGAAAATCGAACGCTTCAATTTGGACGGCACTCCGGCTAAGTAAGGGACCGTTGTTTGTCGGGGCGGCGGGCTTTCCCGGGGTCGGGAGGGCCCTTTCGTCCCCATGAGACCAGCGAGCCCGAACCCATGGCCAAGACCACCCAAGTATCGCCCCTGGCGCCCGAGACGTTTCCCGATATCCCGCCCATCGCCGGCGTGCGCGCGGCGACGCGCGCCTGCGGCGTGCGTTACAAGGGGCGCACGGACGTGCTGCTGGTGGCGCTCGACGACGACACCCAGGTCGCCGGCGTGTTCACCCGGTCCCTGACCGCGTCGGCGCCGGTGGACTGGTGTCGCAAGTCGCTGCCGGGGGGCGTCGCCAACGGGCTGATCGTCAATTCGGGCAACGCCAACGCGTTCACCGGGCGCCTGGGCGAGGACGCCGTGGAACAGGTGGTTGAGGCCGTGGCCGACCGGCTGGCCTGCCGGCCGTCCCGGGTGTTCGCCGCTTCCACGGGCGTGATCGGCGAGCCCCTGAACTTCAAGGCCATCACCGACAACCTGGAGGCGCTCGCCGGCGACCTGGCGCCCGGCAAGTGGCACGAGGCCGCCAAGGCCATCATGACCACGGACACCTTCCCCAAGGGGGCCGTGAAGGAAGCCCAGGTCAACGGCGTAAAGGTCACCGTCGCCGGCATCGCCAAGGGGTCGGGCATGATCGCGCCGGACATGGCGACCATGCTGGCCTACGTGTTCACGGACGCCAACATTCCGGCGCCGGTGCTCCAGGGCATCCTCGCCCCCGTCTGCGACCGTACGTTCAATTCCATCACCGTGGACAGCGACACCTCGACCAGCGATACCTGCATGCTGTTCGCCACGGGTGCCGCGGGCAACGCCGCCGCGTTCTCCGGTCCCGACGATCCCGCGCTGGCCGACTTCCGCGCCAAGCTGGAGGCCGTGATGCTCGATCTCGCCCATCAGATCGTCAAGGACGGGGAGGGCGCCACCAAGTTCGTCGAGATTACCGTGACGGGGGCGGAAAACGACCGGGCCGCCAAGCGCATCGCGCTCTCGATCGCCAACTCGCCGCTCGTCAAGACGGCCATCGCCGGCGAGGACGCCAACTGGGGGCGCATCGTCATGGCGGTCGGCAAGGCGGGCGAGCGCGCCGAGCGCGACCGCCTGAACATCGCCATCGGCGGCATCACCATCGCCGCCAACGGCCTGGCGGTCGACGGCTATGACGAGGCGCCGGTGACCGCTCACATGCAGAGCCCCGAGATCAACGTCGCCGTCGACGTCGGCGTCGGCAACGGCCGCGCCACGGTGTGGACCTGCGATCTGACGCACGGCTACATCTCCATCAACGCCGATTACAGGTCTTGATGTTGGCCCTCAGTCGCCGGGCGGCCGCGTCCGCGGCCTTGGCTTTCGGGCCTGACCGGCCCGCGGCCTCAATGGCCGTTGGTGAGTCCTAAAGGATGGTCACAGAGTCCAACCTTCCCGAAGGCGGGTGCTGGGACGCGCCGTTCCGCAAGGCCCCGGGCGGCGTCCGCACCGTCATCGTGGTCGCCGCCGTGCTGGTTGACGTCGACGGACGGGTACTCGTGACGCAGCGGCCCGAGGGCAAGGCCATGGCCGGCCTGTGGGAGTTCCCGGGCGGCAAGTTGGAGCCGGGGGAGCTGCCGGAAACGGCCCTGGTCCGCGAACTGCGCGAGGAACTGGGCATCGACCTGACGGAAAGCTGCCTGGCGCCGCTCACCTTCGCCAGCCACCTGTACGACGACTTCCACCTGCTCATGCCGGTCTACGTCGCCCGCCAGTGGAAGGGCGAGCCCCGGGGGCTTGACGGCCAGGCCCTG
>PFFW01000196.1:0-237 GCA_002781745.1 Rhodospirillales bacterium CG15_BIG_FIL_POST_REV_8_21_14_020_66_15 | reverse complement strand
CCCTGGGGCAGGTGCAGCAGACCGAACACCAGGGATGATCCGACATACAACCCGGTGACGCCGCCGCCCCGGGCGTTCCACCAATCGGCCCACAGGCGGCGGAACACCAGTTCCTCCGACACCGCGACCAGGACGAGGCCGAAGGTCAGGTCGACGGCCTGCCAGACCTCGTTTTCCAGGGGCGGGAAGGAGACTTCAGGGAACAGGGCCGTGTCGAAGGCCGCGCGCAGGTCCTGG
>PFFW01000058.1:420-5233 GCA_002781745.1 Rhodospirillales bacterium CG15_BIG_FIL_POST_REV_8_21_14_020_66_15 | reverse complement strand
GCCGCCGTGTTGAGGTTGAGACGCTCCTCGGCGGTCCTCTCGCGGGTATCGGCAAGGGATTGCAGGTCGAGGCGGATGCGCGTCGCCCGGCGGTCTATCTCCGGCACCACGGCGCGCAGCAGGATCGCGCTGCGCACCAGGTCGTCGGGGCTCGACGGCAGGGCCAGCAGGGCCTCGGGCGGGAACTGGACCATCTTCTGCAGCGCCACCAGCACGCCCGCCAGCTGGCTGCGGTTGCCGTTCAACTGGGCCAGCTTCTCCCGCTCCTGGCGCACCAGGTCGGCGATCTTGGCTTCCAGCGTGATGACGCGGAGCTCTTGGTCCTGGACCACCTGGGCGGCGGAAACCAGCCTGTGCTGCAGGTTCTTGAGGTCGGCTTCCAGCGCCTGGGCCTGGTCCTTCAGGCGCTCCTTTTCTGCGCGGCCCTTCTCGATCTCGCGCTGTACCTTGTCCAGGTCGGTGCCCGCGGGTTCGTCCGCCGCCGCCGGTCCCGCCGCAACCAGGGCGGCCAGGGCCGCCGCCAGCAATGTTCCAGGGAGTGACCGGGAAGGCCGGGCCAAGTCCCGCGCCTATTCGGCCGCCGCGCGGGCGGCGGCGGCGCCGTCGATCAGCGACCGGCCGGTCATCTCCGCCGGCTGTTCCAGGCCCATCAACTGCAGCAGCGTCGGCGCCACGTCGGCCAGCCGCCCGTCATGCAGGCCGTTGACCCATTTCGGCGCGTTGACCAGCACCGCCGGCACCAGGTTCAGGGTATGCTGCGTATGGGCGCTGCGGTTCTTGGGATCGGCCATCTGCTCGCAGTTGCCGTGGTCGGCCGTCACCAGCATGACGCCGCCGGCGTCGATCACCGCCTTTTCCAGGCGCGCCAGCGAAGCGTCGACGGCTTCCGCAGCCTTGATCGCGGCCGCCAGCACCCCGGTGTGGCCGACCATGTCGCCGTTGGCGAAATTGACGACGATCAGGTCGAACCTGCCCTCGCCGATGACGCGGACCAGTTCGTCCGTGACCCTGGGCGCCGACATCTCGGGCTGCAGGTCGTAGGTCGCCACCTTGGGCGAAGGCACCAGGATACGGTCCTCGCCGTCGAACACGTCCTCGCGCCCGCCGTTCAGGAAGAAGGTGACGTGGGCGTATTTCTCCGTCTCGGCGATCCGCAACTGCGTCTTCTTCGCCCTGGAGACGACTTCGCCCAGGATGCCCGAAAGGGCTTCAGAGGGGAACATGGCCGGCAGGAAGGCGTTGAGGTCGCTGGAATATTCGACCATGCCCAGGCGCGCCGAGAACGCCACGGTCTTGGCCCGCTCGAACCCGTCGAAGGCCGGATCGACCAGGGCCGACAGGATCTCGCGCGCCCGGTCGGCGCGGAAGTTGGCGCACATGAGGCCGTCGCCGTCGGCCATGCCCGCGTAGGCGCCGATCACGCAAGGCTCCATGAATTCGTCGGTCCTGCCGGCGGCGTAGGATGCCTCGATCGCGCGCACGGGAGCATCGGCCGTATCGGTGCCTTCGGCGCGCACCATGACGTCATAGGCCTTCTTGACGCGATCCCAGCGCTTGTCGCGGTCCATGGCGAAATAGCGCCCGGTGACGGTCCCCACCGTGACGCCGCCGCAGCCGGCGAGGTCGGAGAGGAACCGCCCCATGTAGCCCTTGGCCCCCTTGGGCGGGGTGTCGCGGCCGTCGAGAAAGGCATGCACCACCACGGGTACGCCGGCCTTGGCCACGGCCTTGGCCAGGGCCACCATGTGGTCCTGATGGCTGTGCACGCCGCCGGGGCTCAGCAGGCCCAGGAGGTGGCAGGCGCCGCCCGAGTTTTTCAGCGTGTCGATGAACGCCGCGAGCGCCGGGTTCCTGGCCAGCGAGCCGTCGGCCACCGCCGCGTCGATCCGGGGCAGGTCCTGCATGACGACGCGCCCCGCGCCCAGGTTCATGTGCCCGACCTCGGAATTGCCCATCTGGCCCTGGGGCAGGCCCACTTCCTGGGCCGAGGCGTCCAGGCGCGCACGCGGGCAGTCGGCGACAAGCCGGTCCCAGGTCGGCGTCTTGGCCAGGGCGATGGCGTTGTCGGGCGCGGGCTCGCGGTCGCCCCATCCGTCCAGGATGCACAACACAACGGGCCGGGGGTGTTTGGTCGCTTCGGGCATGGCGCTTTTCTTAAATCGGTATTCGGGGTGCTGAAATGGGGTGTCCCGCGGCGCGCGTCAACGCGCGCGTCAAGGGCGTCTTTTACCAGAGGATCGGCCGGGAGGATAGCCTCGGCTGCCCTCACGCGCGGTGGTAGGGATGGCCGGTAAGGATCGCGTGGCCGCGGTAAAGCTGTTCCGCCAGGAGCGCCGGGACCAGTTGATGGGGCCAGGTCTGGGATCCCAGGGACATCACGAAGGCGGCCTTCGTCCGCACCTCCTCCGCCAGGCCGTCGGCGCCGCCGATCAGGAACACGAGATCGCGCGCTCCGCCGTCGCGCCATGCGCCCAGGCGTTCGGCGAAGCGGGGGCTGGTGTCCGACGTGCCGCGCTCGTCCAGCGCGACGACGGTCGCCCCGTCCGGCACGGCGGCCAGCAGCAGTTCGGCCTCGCGCGCCTTCAACGCGTCGCCGGCAAGGGGCTTCTTCTCCTCGACCAGCCTGAGGTCCAGCGGCCAGGGCAGGCGCGCCCTGTACTGGTCGAACAGGTCCTGTTCCGGGCCCTTTTTGCGACGGCCCACGGCGACGATGGTGATGCGCATGTTGGGGAGATTAGCGTGAATTGGCGGCGGGACGAACAAACCCCTTGTAACAGTCCGCGCGGACTGCCGTCGAATATACGTCCTGCCCTGGGCTCCTCCGGAACCGTCCCGGGGAACCGGTTATGCCCGACCGGGCGCCGGTCTGTCCGCCGTCAATGAGGCGCGGCGGCGGCTTCCCTGGCCGGCGTGCCGGACCACAGCTTTTCCAGGCCGTAGAACTGCCGCACTTCGGGGCGGAACAGGTGCACGATGACGTCACCGGCGTCGATCAGCACCCAATCGCACTGATTGAGGCCTTCGACGTTGATGCCCTTCAACCCGTTCCGTTTCAGTTTTTCCCGAAGATGGTCGGCCATGGCGCCGACCTGGCGCTCGGATGTGCCGCTGGCAATGACCATGTGGTCCGCGATGTCGGTCTTGCCGTGGAGGTCGATGACGGCCAGGTCCAGAGCCTTGTCGTCATCCAGGGATGCGGTCACCAGCTTCAATACGTCATCGCCGGTGAGCGGCATCTGTTTCGCTTTTGGTATGGCCTTTTTCCTTTCGTTCCGTTGCACGCGTCGCCGGCAACCGCGCCGGCGGCTCAATCGCCCCCCGGACGCCGGAACATGCCCCGCGCCCGGAGCGCCGTGGCCGAGGTCGCGTTCAGGGGCGTATGAAGGAAGACCCACGCCGGAGGACGCATGTCGGCCAACCGGCCAGCCCGGGATTCCTTGATGCGCTCCCGGCTGAACCGGCGCGCCGCCCTGCCCGACAGCGCCCCTAAAGAATAGGAAGGTCGGTCGAAAACCGCAACGGGCACGGTGTGGAAGATGCGCGTCCAGCGGTTCCAGCGCGAAATCTGCGCCAGGTTGTCGGCCCCCATAAGCCAGACAAACCGGTGGTTCGGGAATCGCCGCACCAGCCGGACCAGGGTCTCCGCCGTATAGGTCGTGCCCAGGCCCTTTTCCATGTCCGTGACCCGGATGCGCGGGTGGTCGGCGACCTTTTTGGCGCCCTCGATTCGCGTCGCGAAGGGGGCCATGCCGGCTTGGGGCTTCAGCGGGTTCTGCGGCGAGACCAGCCACCATACCTCGTCGAGCCGGAGCTTTTTCAGCGCCTGCAGGCTGATGTGCCGGTGGCCCTCATGGGCCGGGTTGAAGGACCCGCCCAGGATGCCGATGCGTCGAAGGTTGCGTTTCAAGGGGCGCGCGTCCAGGGGTCACGAAGAGAAGGAGGACCGTCGAGCCACGGCTACGGCCGCACCTGGCCGGTGCCGCGGACCACGTACTTGAAGCTGGTCAGTTGCTCGACCCCGACCGGCCCGCGGGCGTGCAGCTTGCCAGTGGAAATGCCGATCTCGGCGCCCATGCCGAACTCGCCGCCGTCGGCGAACTGGGTCGAGGCGTTGACCAGGACGATGGCGCTGTCAACTTCGTTGACGAACTTCTCGGCCGCCGCCGGATCGTCGGTGATGATCGCGTCCGTGTGGTCGGAGCCGTGCGTGCCGATGAAGCGAATGGCGTCGTCGATGCCGTCGACCAGCTTCACGGCGACGATGCCGTCGAGGTACTCCGTATCCCAGTCCTCCTCCGTCGCGGGCACCACGCGGGGGTCCATCTTCTGGACATCCGCGTCGCCGCGCACCTCGCAGCCGGCCTGGACCAGACCGTCCAGGATGCCGGGCAGCAGCCGGTCCGCCGCGTCGCGGTCGACCAGGATGTTCTCGGTCGCCCCGCAGACGCCCGTGCGCCGCATCTTGGCGTTGACCACCACATCGCGCGCCATGGCCGGGTCGGCGGCCTTGTTGACGTAGGAATGGCACAGCCCTTCCAGGTGCTGGAACAGGGGCACCTTGCTTTCCCTGACGACCCGCTCGACCAGCGATTTCCCGCCGCGTGGCACGATGACGTCGATGGTGCCGGCCATCCGCAGCATCTCGCCGACGGCGGCGCGGTCGCGGGTCGGCACGGTCTGGATCGCGTCCTCGGGCAGGTCCGCCGCGCGCAGGCCTTCCCGCAGGCTTTGCAGGATCGCCGCCGACGAATGGAAGCTTTCCGAGCCGCCGCGCAGGATCGACGCGTTGCCGGCCTTGAGACACAGCCCGGCC
>PFFW01000058.1:0-335 GCA_002781745.1 Rhodospirillales bacterium CG15_BIG_FIL_POST_REV_8_21_14_020_66_15 | reverse complement strand
TCGGCCGATCCCAGGCGGCGATGACGGTGCCGATGGGGTCGGCCAGCGCGCGGACGTCCTCGATTCCCTTGGCCATCGCCTCGACACGCTTTTCGTCGAGCATCAGACGATCGAGCACTGCCTTGGTCAGGCCCTTGCGTTCGGCCGCCGCCATGTCCTTCGCGTTCGCCGCGAGAATGTCGGATTTGCGCCGGAGGATCGCGGCCGCGGCGACGATGAGCGCCTTGTTCTTCGCATCGGTCGAGGTTTCGGCGAGCGTGTGCCCGGCGGCGCGAGCGGCCCGCCCGATGCCCAGCATCAGGTCGGCGACGTCGCTTCCGGTTTCGGCAACGGCC
>PFFW01000105.1 GCA_002781745.1 Rhodospirillales bacterium CG15_BIG_FIL_POST_REV_8_21_14_020_66_15 | reverse complement strand
TGAAATAGGCGCTCTGGTCCGTGTCGTTGCCGTCGCCGTCCTTCAGGTAGGGCGGCGCGAAGCCGCGCGTGTCGTCGCCCTTGCCGGGAATTTCCACCTTGATCACGTCGGCGCCCAGATCACCCAGGATCTGCGTGCAGGAGGGGCCGGCCAGGATGCGGGTCAGATCGAAAACCCGAAGGCCGCTCAAGGGTCCGGACATGTACTGTTTCCTTTTGTTGGTTGCGCCTTATTGTGGGCGTCAGGCGATGGTCGGGAACGTCCGGCGCCCCCGGATCCCGGGGCCCGGCGCAAGCTTGGTTTCGCGCGATGTATAGCGTCAAGATTTACCCCTCGCAATGCGGGCGGGCGAAATTTTCCGGCCGGATCGGGGGCCGATGCGACGCCGGCGGCTGAGATTCTGGGCCCTGGCCGGCGCGCTTCTCGTGGCGGGCGGCGTGGCGATCCTGCTTGCCTCGACCTGGCCCAAGACCTCGGGAACGCTGCACCTCGCCGGGATCGACAAGCCGCTGACGATCACCCGCGGCGAGCACGGCATCCCCGTCGTCCGGGCCGCAACGTGGGACGACGCCTTCTTCGCCCTCGGCTATGCGCATGCCCAGGACCGCTTCTTCCAGATGGAACTCATGCGCCGCGCCGGCGCCGGACGCCTCTCGGAAATGCTGGGACCGGCCGCGCTTGCGACCGACCGCTACATGCGCAGGCTGGGTCTCTACAGGCTGGCCGAAGCCCAGGCGGCGGCCGCCCCGCCCGCACTCGGGAAGCGGCTCACGTCCTATGCCGCCGGGGTCAACGCCTGGATCGACGGAACCTCGTGGCCGCGCACCGTGGAATTCCTCGCCCTGCGCCACGCGCCGGAGCCCTGGCGCCCCGCCGACAGCCTGGTCTGGGGCAAGCTGATGGCGACGCAGCTCGGCAGCAACTGGCGGACCGAGCGCCTGCGCCTCGACATGCTGGCCGGGCTGACGCCGGAACAGGTCGATTTCCTGTGGCCGCCCTATCCCGGCGATGCGCCCACGGCCTTCCCCGTCGTCCCCGGCCGCACGGGTCTCGCGGGCTTTCCGGCCATGGACTGGGATCCGCGCGCGTACGGCGCGCCGGCGACGGCGTCGAACGGCTGGGCGTTTGCCGGGGCGCGCACGGCGACGGGCGCGCCGTTCCTCGCCAACGACCCGCACCTGGAGTTCCAGGCCCCCATCATGTGGTACCTGGCGCGCCTGGAAACACCCGCGGGAACGCTGGCCGGCGCCACGGTGCCGGGCGTGCCCTTCCTGGTCGTCGGGCACAACGGCCATGTCGCCTGGGGCTTCACGACCACGGGGGCCGATACCGAGGACCTGATCGTCGAGACCACGGCCGGGCACGCGAGCGCCTACCGCACGGACGCCACGGACGGCGCGGCCGCGTTCCGCGTGCGGCGCGAGGTCATCGAGGTGCGTGGCGGCGAGGCGGAACCCCTGAACGTCCTGGAAACGCCCGAGGGCCCGGTCATCACCGAATCCGGGGACGACCGCCCGGTCACCCTGACCGCCCCTTACCTGGACGTCGACGACCGCACGCCGGAGGCCCTGATGGCCCTCAACGGCGCAAAATCGGCCACGGACGTGGCGGCGGCGCTGCGCCTGTTCCATGCCCCGGTGCAGAACGTCCTCTACGCCACCACGTCCGGTGACATCGGCATGATCACGGCGGGCCGCGTGCCCAAGCGCAGGCGCGGCGACGGGCGGGTGCCGCTCGCCCGCATCCACGGGCCGGTCGGCCGCGACGGCTACCTGGACCCGTCCCTGATGCCGCGCTACGCCAACCCGCCGGGCGGCGTGCTGCTGAACGCCAACAACAAGGTGACGCCGCCGGGCTTTCCGCTCGAGATCGCGGCCGACTGGCCGCCGCCGTTCCGCGCCCGGCGTCTGGCCGACCTTCTGGCCGGCGACCGGCCGGACCCGGCGGCGCCGCAGACCGACATCGTCTCCGCCGGGGCCGGGGAACTGACGGCCTTCGCCCTCGCCCAGCTTGACGAGCGGACCCGCCAACGGTCGTTGGTGCGCGCGCTGGAACGCTGGGACGGCGCCATGGACCGCCGCCTGCGGGCCCCCCTGGCCTTCATGTTCTGGGCGCTGAACCTGAAGCGCGCGATCTTCGCCGACGAACTGGGAGGCCTGTTCGGGCGCTGGCACGGGCTGCGAATCCGCGCCGTGGTGCGCGCCCTGACCGAAGACCGCCGCTGGTGCGACGACGTGACCACGGCCGACAAGGCCGAGACCTGCGCCGACGCCGTCGTCCGCGCCCTCGACCAGACCGCGCGCGACCTCATGGGCCTCGACCGCGAACTGGGCCGCGCGGCCCTGTGGGGCGACGTCCACGTGGCACGCTTCGAGCACCCCGTGTTCCGCCACCTGCCGCTCCTCGCCGACTGGACGGCCATCGAAGTGGCGACCGACGGCGGCAACCACACGCTCAACCGGGGCGCCATGTGGCTGGGCCGCGCGGACGCCCCCTTCCGGCACCGCCACGGCGCGGGGCTGCGCGCCCTGATGGACCTGGGCGACCTGAACGCCTCGCGTTTCGTCATCGCGACGGGGCAATCGGGACATCCGCTGAGCCCCCGTTACCGTGACCTCACCGAACTGTGGCGGGACGGCGGGACGGTTTCCCTGGGGCCCCTCCGGCCGGATCACGGCGACGTCCTGAAAATTCTGCCAAAACATTGAACAAGCGTGTAGAACGGCGGCTCACACCCGCCAGAACCGGAACGCCATCATGCCCGTGACCATCGACGCCATCCGCGCCATCCGCGACGCCGCCGCCCTGCTGGAGGGCGACATCATCCGTACCCCGGCGCTGCCCGTGCGACGGCTGTCGCGCGCGACGGGGGCCGAGGTCTACCTGAAGCTGGAGAACCTGCAGGTCACTGGGTCGTTCAAGGTGCGCGGTGCCGGAGTGAAGCTGAACAGCCTGAGCGACGGCGAACGGGCGCGCGGCGTCGTCGCCGCCTCGGCCGGCAACCACGCCCAGGGGGTCGCCTTTCATGCCGGGCGCCTGGGTATCGCGGCGACCATCTACATGCCCGAGGGCACGCCCTTCACCAAGGTCGGCCGGACCGAGGACCTGGGGGCCACGGTCGTTCTGGAAGGGGCGGACTTCAACGCCGCGCGCGAGGCCGCCCTGGCCCACGCCGAGGCCACCGGCAAGCTGTTCATCGCCCCCTTCGACGATCCCCACGTGATCGCCGGACAGGGCACGGTGGCGCTGGAGCTGCTGGAGGACGTGCCTGACCTGGACGTCCTGATCGTGCCGATCGGCGGCGGCGGCCTGATGGCCGGCTGCGCCGTCGCCGGCCACGCCATGAACCCGAGGCTCGAATTGATCGGTGTGCAGACCGCGCTCTACCCCTCCATGGCCCGGGCGCTGAAAGGCGAGCCGCCGGGCGGCGGCGGTACCACCATCGCCGAGGGCATCGCCGTGAAGACGCCGGGCGAGATCACCCGTCCGATCATCGCCGAGCACGTGAAGGACATCGCCGTCCTCGGCGAGGACCAGATCGAGGCCGCGGTCCTGATGCTTGCCGAGGGTCAGCGCATCGTTGCCGAAGGTGCCGGCGCCGCCGGCGTCGCCGCCCTGGTCGCCGCCGATGGCAAATATTCCGGCAGGAAGGTGGGCATCGTGATCTCCGGCGGCAACATCGATTCCCGCCTGCTGTCCAACGTGCTGCTGCGCGGCCTGGTGCGCGGCGGGCGCATGGTCAGCCTGCGCATCAGCATCAGCGACCGGCCGGGCATGCTGTCCGAGGTCTCGGGCCTGATCGGCGGCCTGGGCGGCAACATCCTGGAGGTCTATCACCAGCGCCTGTTCTTCGAGGGGCCGATCCGGGACACGGAACTGGACGTGGTGATCGAGACCGTGGACGCCGAACATGTGCGCAAGATCGTCGACGCGCTTACCGCCGCCGGGTTCCAGACCCGGGTGCTGTCCAATCGAATGAATTAGCCGTTCACATCCGGTAGACGAGAAGCCGGGTCCGGCGCCCGTCGTCGACCTGGATCGTATTGTCCGGCACCACCTCGGGCACCGCGAAGCTGTTGGAGACGAACAGGCCGCCCGGCTTCATCTCGCGCCTGGCCTTGGCGTACAGGCGCGCCATGGGAACCGGCGACAGGAAGCAATAGACCACGTCGAACATGCCCAGGTCGGCCCGCCACAGGGAGAGAAAACGGAGCCGCAGGTTGGCCCGCGGCTGAACCAGAAGGCGCAGGCGGGTGAACAGAAAGACCAGGGGGGCCGTCTCGTAGCCCTCGAACCGGACGTCCGGCCGCGCGGCGGACAGGTGCCACAAGGTGCCGCCCAGGCCGCTGCCGAGGTCCGCCACGCGGACGCCAGGCTGTTCGGGCAGCAGGTTTTCGACGGCGCGCCAGGTCTTGGGGTTGGTGAGATAGAGCGGCACGCCCTCGCCCACCGCGTTCCAGTAGACGGCGAGCAGCCCCACGAACACGACCGGGAATACCCAGACGGGCGGTTGCAGGCCGAGCACGACCCACACGAGAACGGGCGCCACGGCCTGCACCGGCAGCCACCAGCGGGCAAGGCCCATGGGCAGGGT
>PFFW01000001.1 GCA_002781745.1 Rhodospirillales bacterium CG15_BIG_FIL_POST_REV_8_21_14_020_66_15 | reverse complement strand
CAACATAATGATTCTAGTGTGGCATTGGTTTTGAAGTCCGTTTCGGAGAGCGCTCCGGATAATGTGACGAACTTCAAAACCGCCACACTAGCGAGAAAGCGATTTGGACCCTTGGCGCTCAATTTCGCGGGAGCGGTATGAGCGCGCCCCTCACAACCCGAAATCCTCGCGGAAGCGATCGATCTGATGCATCCGTTCATGCAGGATCGTCACGATCCCGATGTCGCCGTTCGACAGCCTTCGCCGGTAGACGAGGTGCCGCTCATACCGGAAAAAATATCCCTCGACGCCAAATTCGGCCGGGACGGGTCTCGACATCACCTCATGGCTTTCGATCCTGCCGAAAGCCTCGAACAAGCCGGTGATGCAGCGATCCGCCTGTTCGATTCCCCAGCGATCCCGCGTGTAGCAATAGATTTCGTCGAGACGGTGAGAGGCCGCCTCCTGGATACGAACGGCGGCCATCGAGTCAGGTCCGGTTCCGCGCGATGACCTCGGCAGCAGTCAGCGGCTTGTAGGAAGACTCAGGCGCTGCAAACGCGTGGTGAAGTTCGGTCTTCAGCCGGTCGAACGCTTCCTTCTCCGCCCGTTCCTTGTCGCGGCGGATCAGGTCGCGGATGTACTCGCTGACATTCTCATAGGAGCCGTTCTCTCCTACGTTCGCGCTCACGAAATCGCTCAGCACACCGCTGAGACGAACCGTCATGGTTGTGGTTCGGGACATGACGCGTTCCTTGTCGCCGCAGACGTCTTCAATATAATCAAAATTGAATACGCCAGCAAGCCGACATTTGTAAGGCGGTCGGCGTCCATGGCGGACGCAATCGCGGAATCGCGGCGAATGGCGGACAGGGAGGGATTCGAACCCTCGAGGCCCTTATGGGGGCCTAACTCCTTAGCAGGGAGCCCGCTTCAGCCACTCGCGCACCTGTCCCCAAACCCCCGCGCGGGACCGCGAACCGGGGCCCCGGCCGCGCGCGGAAACGCAGTCATAACGAAGGCTTCGCCGGCTTTCAACCGGCCTGTTCGGTTTTCTCAAGAAACGTCCGGGTGCGCCGGAAGCGCGGCATCTCCACCGCGTCGGGGTCGATGGCCTCGGCGATGTTGTAGGACACGATCCCCCCGGTCAGGCGCTTCAGTTCGTCGAAGGTGACCGGGAACAGGCAGTGCGGGTGCCCGGCCGCGGCGTAGAGCCGGTCGAACCGGCGCAGGCTGGCGTCGATGGCGATGGGCATGTCGCTCTCCAGGCCCACGGGCGACACGCCGCCGATGGTGAATCCGGTCACGTCCTTGACCCGCTGGGCCTGCGGCTTGCTGACCTTGCCTTCCAGGTCGAGGACGCGCGGCAGGGCCTCGGGCTTGCAGGTATGGTCGCCGGCGACGAGCGCCAGCACCTCGCGGTCGCCGACGAGGAAGGTCAGCGACTTGACGATCTGGCCCAGCCCGGCGCCGACCGCGCGGGCCGCGTCCTCGGCGGTCTTGGCCGTCGCCGTGAGTTCTATGACCCGGTCGCCCAGGCCCGCGGCCTTGAGGGCCTGGATCACCCGCTGTACCGATTGCTTGGTCTTGAACGCCATGGCCGCCGTCCGCTCCCGCCTGTTGCCCGGGACGCCGTCAGTTGGTGAACGGCACCGCCATTCCCTTCTTCACCGCGTCGCGCGCCGAGATTGTATCAAACCAGCGCTTAACATTGGGAAATTCGTTGAGGTCGACCTGATGCCGCTCGTGACGCGCCACCCAGGGATACACCGCGATGTCGGCGATGGAATAGAAACCGCCCGCCAGGTACTCGTTCTTGTGCAGGCGGCGGTCGTTCATGACCATGTACAGGCGCTTGGTCTCGTCGTGATAGCGCTTCTGGCCGTAGGGCACGACCTCCTTGGGCTGGAACAGGAAGTGGTGGGCCTGGCCGAACATCGGCCCGACGCCGCCCATCTGCCACATCAGCCATTCGAAGGTGGCGACCCGTTCGCGGCCCGAGCGGGGCAGCAGTTCGCTGCCCGTCTTTTCCGCCAGGTAGATCAGGATGGCGCCGGTTTCGAACACGGAAATCGGCTTGCCGTCCGGGCCGTCGGGATCGACGATCGCCGGAATGCGGTTGTTGGGCGAAATCTCCAGGAACGCGGGGGAATGCTGTTCCCCCTTCGAGATATTGATTTCGATGACGTTGTACTCGAGGCCCACTTCCTCGAGCATGATGGATGCCTTGCGCCCGTTGGGCGTGCCCCAGGTGTACAGGTCGATCATCGGGGATCCTCCTCCGTCGATGGTGCTTGGTATTTGCCGGCAAGCATAAGGCAACGCCGGACGCGGGCAAGGCCTTGCTTTCAGTCGGCGATCCGGGCCGCCCTTGTCGGGCCGGCGCCGTCAATCCGCGGAGGTCAGTCGGGCGAAGGGGGCATGACCCCGCTGTTCTCCTCGGCCAAGGGAGCCCATTCCCCAAGATAGGCCTCGACGGCGTCGCGCGCGGGCTTGGCCGGGTCGCCCACCCTCTCGGCCCGCATGTAGATGATGGCGAGCGTCAACGAGGTAAGGGCCCGCTGGTCGCGCCGCTTGCGGGCCTCGTTGTGCATGCGGCTCAAGTGGTCGATGGCGCGCTTGAAGCCGTAGGCCTCGTCCTTCCGGACGAAGGTCTCGTGCACGTAGTCGATGTCCTTCCGAAGGTCGCGGGCGACGTCGGCGCGGATCGGTCCGTAATGCTCCTCGGTCAGGGCGTGCACGATGTAGGCCGCGTCGCGGTTGAGACGCCGGGCCTCGGCCTCGGGGCCGACGAACCAGTTCCAGATGTTTTTGATCACGGACGTCCGTTCATGTCTTGTGAAGCTGGCGGTTCCGGGAACCGGAGAAGCGGCGACAATAGCCCCCCACGGCCCCGCAAAACAACCGGGGGAAGCACGGCGCACCGTCGCCCGGACATGCGACGCTTCGGCCGCGGCCGAAGCGTCCGCCTCGTCACCGGGTCCGGCGATATGGTATGACCTCCGTTCCCGCCTCGCACCGGCCCCGGACACCACCCCGCAGGACCCCGCCCGACGCCATGCCCGATCCCCAGACCCTGGCCCTCGCCGCCGTCATCTTCCTGTTTGCGGGCGCCGTCAAGGGCGTCGTCGGCATGGGCCTGCCGACCGTCTCCATCGGCCTGCTGACCGCCGTCATCGGTCTGCACGAGGCGCTGCAGCTGATCATCGTGCCGTCGCTTATGACCAACCTCTGGCAGGGCGCCGTCGGCGGCCGGTTCCGCGCTCTGGTCCGACGCCTCTGGCCCATGCTGGTGCCGGCCTTCCTGTTCACCTGGGCCGGCGGCTGGGCGCTGACGGCGGTCGACGCGCGCATTCTGTCCGGGACCCTGGGCATAGTCCTGGCGGTCTATTCCCTGATCTCCCTGCTGACCCCGCAGATCCCGCCGCCGGGCCGGTGGGAAAGGCTGCTGAGCCCCCTCGTCGGCGCCGTCACCGGAATCGCCACCGGGGCCGTAGGCTCCTTCACCGTGCCGGGGGCGCTCTATCTCCAGGCCCTGGGGCTCGGCCGCGACGAACTGGTGCAGGCCCTCGGCATCGCCTTCACCGTGGCGACCGTGGCGCTTGCCATCTCCCTGGGCGGGCACGGCCTGTTCCGCGCCGACCTGGGACTGACCTCGGCGCTGTCGCTGGCACCGGCGGCGCTCGGCATGATCGGCGGCCAGATGATCCGCAAGCGCCTTCCTGCTGAAACCTTCAGAAAATTCTTCTTTTCCGGGCTGCTGCTGCTCGGTGGCTATCTCGCCCTCATGACGTTCGCGTAGCACCCACGGCCGTCTATGTGCCCCGGCGCGGCCGTGCTATGCTTCCGCCCTGGCGACAATTGGGTCAAGGGGGAAACGCCAGGTGCGGATTGCCGTTATCGACCGAACATTACCCAGGAAACCGGCGCAGGTGAAACTTCCGCTCCCCAACGGGACGGTGTCATCGGCTTTCTTTTGTCTCGCGTTGTTCATTGAGGTTTTCATCGGACTTGGAGTTTCCCGAGCTGACCCGGTAGCGAAATGGGATTACTCCCAGGATCACGACTACCAAACCGTCGATATCTCGGCTCTCGGCCCGCTCGAGCTGACCTATGTTCCAGAGAAGCGGAAAGAGCCGCTTTTAAGAGCCCTGTTGTCCGGGGCGGATTGGTCACTTCAAGATGATCGATCGCAGGAGAAATTCTGCCCTACCCTTCTCCGTCAATTAAAAGAGTGGCGTGACGTTTCGGTTCATGAACCGGAAATTCGTGCAAATCAATACAACCTGGAGCCTTTCGCCCGGTGGCGGAAACAGTGCCCGAAGTTGATTCCCCATCGTTTCGGGCCGATTGAGCAAGGACAGACTGCGCGGTTTTATTACGGGGATCGAGGTTTTCGCGCCTTTGGCGGCGTTGTCAGGAGTATGGATCATAGCAAGTGGCTCCTTTACTTCGAAGGAGCACGGATGAGGAATATGTCACCAGAGGGGAATTTGCCGGGACCGCAATCGCAGGAAAGTTACGCAGGGGTTCCGAAAAGTGGCGAATATCGTATTATCGATTTGGCGCGGTGCGAAATTACCGCGGAACTCTACAGAGCCTGGGCACTAAATTTCGACTATTTCGATCGGGCCCGCCGGCAGCGGGGCGCGGCGTTTCTAGAGAGCGCGGTTCTTTCAGTCGGCCAGCGAAACGTCGTTGTGAGCGTTTTTGTCGAACATACGATTAAGAGGCACAGCATTCTCCACATACATGATCTCGAATACGCAACGGGAACTACATATCCCGTTTGCCGTTTCGCCGCGAATGTGCCGCCGAATCTTTTCCTCAGAATTCCGGGAACACCTAACTAGACCGTAGACTCATAAAACCGCTGCCGAATCCTGTTGGTGACGAGTTTCATCATTGTCAGGCAACTTGGTCCCAGCGTGGCGATACGCCTGAAGTATTTGATCTTGTCGAAGAACTGCTCAATATGGTTGCAATCCCTGTACAGCGCGGCGCAGAAACACGAACGCCATTTCTTGCCCTCCCGGCTGGGAATGTTGGGTCTGACCCTTGGTCCGCGAACTGCCGTCTGATCCATGCCGCGTCGTAAGGAGCGGCGGCGAGAAGAAGCTGGTCATCCTCCAGGCCCGAGACCAACTCCCCGGCGATCATTAACCTGGGGTACGCTCCGCAACTTCCGGAGACGAACCGGCTCGATAAAAAACTACTCAAAAT
>PFFW01000198.1:24341-24612 GCA_002781745.1 Rhodospirillales bacterium CG15_BIG_FIL_POST_REV_8_21_14_020_66_15 | reverse complement strand
TCTGCCCGGTGCCCCGCGTGGTTGTCCGTTCCCGCGTCTTGGGTCCGTGCGGAGGCTGTCCACATCGGGGCCGCGGGCTCTACCCGGGCCTGATGACCTTCCCCGGGGGAATTTGTCAAGAAACGGTTTTACGACACCCGGGGCCCGATTGCCGCCGCCGGTCCCGGTCTTGGGGCCGGGGCATCGGAAATTCACCGGATAATCAGGGATGGGCCTGGCGCGTGCCGCGCCCGCCCGGGGATGTGGTAAGCCCCATTTCGACCCGGTTGCG
>PFFW01000198.1:23991-24170 GCA_002781745.1 Rhodospirillales bacterium CG15_BIG_FIL_POST_REV_8_21_14_020_66_15 | reverse complement strand
GCCGACCTTGGCGCCGTTCTTCAGCGTCGTGTTGGGCAGCACGATGGAAAATTCCTCGCCGCCATAGCGCGCGGTCAGGTCCTCGCCGCGCACGCAGCTTTTCAAGATGCGCGCGACGAACCGCAGCACCTGATCGCCGACCTGGTGGCCATGGGTGTCGTTGAAATTCTTGAAATGGT
>PFFW01000198.1:1029-23928 GCA_002781745.1 Rhodospirillales bacterium CG15_BIG_FIL_POST_REV_8_21_14_020_66_15 | reverse complement strand
GGACGGTCTCGAGGGTTGCCGGAGCAAAGGCGGTCATGGAACGGGAGGTCCCTGGGTTCAGCGCAGCAGTTCCGGTTCCGGCAGGCCCATCATCCGGGCCGTGGTCTCGCCGGCCTTGATGCGGGCGATCGTCGCCTCCTCGTCGGCGATCTTCTTGAGCGACGCGGCGAGCAGCTCCGCCTGCCGCGCCAGCGGCACCACGGCGACGCCGTCGTCGTCGCCGATCACGATGTCGCCCGGCGCCACGGTGGCGCCGCCGCACGAGATGACGCCGTCGATGACGCCGCCGAACCCCTTGTGCGGGCCCTGGGGCACGTGGGCCGCGCAGAACGCCGGCAGGCCCATCTCGGCGATTTCCGCGACGTCGCGCATGGCGCCGTCGATGACCACGCCGCCGGCCCTTTTGGCGATGGCACCGTGGGTCATGATGCCGCCCCAGATGGCGACGTCGGCATAACCGCCGGCGTCGATCACCAGGATCTCGCCCGGCTTCACAAGTCCGATGGCGTAATGGGCCGCCGAATTGTCGCCGACCATGCAGGTGACCGTGCGCGCCTGGCCGCACAGCGCCATGCCCTTCTTCACCGGCTTGATGCGCCCGGCCATGCACTGGGTCCGGTTCATCATGTCGGAGACGATGGCGGGCGGGATGTCGCGCCATTGGGCGAGCAGGTCGTCGGACAGGCGGTCGAAGGTCACGTCGTGGCGTTGGATGGCCATGGATGGGCTCCCGTTGGATCGTTTGTCGAAACCGCCCCTTCGGCGGGCGGCGTGTCCCGCCACTTAAACCGACACGCGCGGGCCTGCCAACCCCAATCTGGCGCGGACGGCTTACCGCGGCGGGGCCGGGGTCACGGGAACGACGGGCGCGGCCGCGGGCGGTGGCGGGCCGTCCGCGGGGGCCGCCGGAGCCGGCGCGGCCGGACTTGCGCCGGGCACCGGGAACGCGGCGGGACCTTCGGGCGCCGCCGGCGCGGGCGGCGTCCCCCGTTTGCGGAGCACGATGTCCCGGCCGCTCGCGACCGTGCCGTCGCCTTCGATGACGGCGCGGCGCACGCCGTCGGCGACCAGGTTCAGGCGCGCGAGCTGGTCCGGGTTGACGCGCACGGCGTAGTCCCCGGGCGGCACGAATTCGAACAGGAAGAAGCCGTCGAAGGCCGAACGCAGGTCGCGCACCACGTTGCCGTCGGCGTCGAGAAGCTGCACCTCGGCCCCGGACACGGGGAACACCTTGGTGGCCTCGACCTTGAACACGGTGCCGTCGATCTCGCCGGTGGTGACCACGGGGAAGTCGACGCGCGCCGTGCCGCCGGGGTGGGCGGCGATCGTCACGCCCTTCTTGGACGGCACCAGGAAGGGATCCCCCAGGCTGTCGGGGTCGACCTTGACCACCAGGTTGCGGTTGGGCGTGACCGACGGGATGTAGATGAAGCCGTCGGTGTCGGACTTGTTGCGCAGGATGCCGCGGTCGATCTCCAGGCGCACGCCCTCGAGCGGGCGGTCGCCGTCGTCGAATTCGCCGTTGCCGTTGTGGTCCAGGTAGACGCGGCTCATCAGCGCCCCTTGGGTCGCGGTGCGGTCGGCGGTCACGGTCGGACGCAGCGTCGCCGGGTTGACGCCGAAGGACATGGCCATGTTGACGCGCGCCCGGAACACGTCTTCGTCGGAGTATTCCAGGTCGACGCCCCAGGCCGACCAGTCCGTCAGCTTGTTGAGGCCGAGGGAGACGGTGTTGACCGGCGACGGCGGCGCGGTGCGGTCGAGTCCGATGCTGACCTCCAGGTCCCTGGAGATGCGCTTCTCCGCCGTCACCGTGACGGCCCCGTAGTCCCTGTCCGGCAGCAACTTGTAGCCGACGGTGCCGCGCAGGCGGACGTCGCCGACCCGGCCACCCAGAAGGAACGTCCCCGACGCGGACCGCGAGACGCCCGTCGACGTCTTGCTGCGCGAGTAGTCGAAGGTATGGGTCACCGACAGGCGGCCGATGGGCACCGTCGTGCGCGCCGACACCGTCGTCTTCTTGTCGTCGTTCACGAAGCGGTCGTGGGTGAAGGTCAGGCTGACCGGCATCTGCGGCAGGTCGAACACGGAAATCGCCCCGTCGACCCGCAGGCTGGACGAGGAATCGAGCTTGGACGTGCCGGTGCCCGTGAACTGTTCGCTGATGAAATTCTTCGTGATGTTGTGTTGCAGGATCGTGCTGAAACCCAGGACCGAGGTCTGCCCGGTGAACCGCGTGGCCCATCCGTTGTCCTGCTGGTCGACCAGGTCCACCTTGCCGAACAGGTTGCCGAACGAGGTCGCCAGGGTCGTCCCCAGATAGGTGTCGCGGCCGCCGTCGTCGCGCGGGATGGCGACGACGCTGCCGCCCAGGGACAGGTTCCTGGTCAGCCCCGTCTGCACGCGCGCGAGCACGCGCGCCTGATCGCGCCGGGTGTCGGTGCCGGTCACCCGTTGGTTGCCGATCAGGCGGTCGTCGTGCAGGCCGGCGGACAGTTCGTACTTCACCTCGCCCGGCTTGATCTGGTCCAGGCCGACCCGGATCTGGCGGGTTTCCTCGCGCACCTGGCCTTGCGGCCCGTAGAACACCAGGCGTATCACGTTGACGCCGAACAGCAGCGGCACGTCGCGGAACTCGTAACGGCCGTCGGACCGGGCCTCGGCGAAGTCGATCAGGGTCTCGTTTCGGTAGATCTCCAACTCCCAGCCAAGGGGCAGGTCGCCTGTCAGGGTGATGCGGTCGAACTCGTCGGGCGCGCCGCCCACCGGAAAGTTGGTGATGGTGGCGCCGTTGGTGACCTGGGTGCGCGTGGTCAGCGCGTACTGCGGGGTGAAGACGTCGCCGCCGCGGATCTGCGTGGCCGCCAGGTCGCCGAGCACGCTCTCGCCCAGGCGACCGTCGACGTCCGTGCGCTCGAAGGTGGTGCGGATGTCGGAGATGGCCTGGTCGTTCTGGCCGCCGACGAACACGCTGGCGCTGGTGCCGGCGACCTCGGCCGCGCCGGTCAGGTTGTAGCTGTAGGTATAGCGCTTGTCCTGCGAGCCGTGGGTGGCGCGCAGGCCCTGGACATAGAGGTCGGCGCGCGGGATCGAGATCAGGCCCGGCGCCTGGTGCTCTTTCGGATATTCGCCCACCGGGCGACGCTGGCGCAGGGCCCGTTCGCGGGCTTGCTCGCGGGCCAGGCGCTGCTCGATGGGCAGCGGTTCGCGCGACGTCAGGCTTGCCGTCAGGTTCGGCAGATCGAAGGCGATGTCGATCGGGAACCAGCGCGACAGCAGGCGCACGTCGACGTAAATGTCGCCGTCGGCGACGTGCACCAGGGAGGGGTCGAAGGTCTGGGGCCTGCCTTCGACGATCACTTCGTTGCGCCCGAGCGACAGGGAGAACAGCCGGTTTTCCGCCAGGAACCAGCCGCCCGCCAGGCCGGCCTGGGGATCGGCCGTGATCGCGAACTCGAGCGCGCGGGCCAGGTCGCCCAGAGGCAGTTCCAGGGACGAGCCCGACAGCATGGCGGGAAACGCGTCGCTGAGCCGCAGGCCGCCCAGGCGCAGTTCCAGGATCAACGGTTCGCGCAGGTTCAAACGATGGCGGTTGTCGCCGCTTTGCGCCCAGGCCGCGGCCGTCGCGAGGACGAACAGGAGGACGAACCCCATCGGCAACAGGCCACGAATCACAACGGAAACGCGGGACCGGAGTTTTCCGGAGGCGTTTCCGTTATGGTGCAGCGCCCCGTTCCAGGGGCCGCCCGCAGCCCCCCGCGGGGGCCCGTCGTCGTCTTTATTCCAGCGTAACGTCACCCGAGGCCAGCGTCGTGTCTCCGTTCACTTGACGATAGAGGACCTTCAGGGCCCCCTTGCCCAGGGTGATTCCCGGAGGCGCCACCAGTGGCACCTCCACGCTTCTTTCCGTGTTCGGTGTGAACACCGCGAGGCGCGTGACCTCGCCCACGACCACCGGCGTGCCGCCGCCGGCGGGCATGTATTCGACCTTCACGTCGCCGTAGGCGGACTTGTTGCCCTGGCGCGTCAGCTTGAAGGTCAGTTTCTTCTGCTTGTCCTTGTCGGGAACCACGGCCAGGTCCGACATGGCCACCTTGAGGTCCAGATCCCCGTGGCGGACGATGACCGGGATGGTAATCCCGAAGATGGGCGTCAGCTTGACGGACACGCCGCCCTGACCGCCTTTTTCGGCGATGCCGCGCCCGGCGTCCTCGGGCGGAACGGCGCGAAAGAACATATGCGAGCGGTATTCACCGGCCGCCAGGTCGGCCGGCTTGCGCAGGACCAGGCGCACCGTCTGCGTGCCGCCCGGCGGAATGTCGACCTGGCGCGGCGCGTACCGCACCAGTTCCTCGGCCGTGAGCATGCCGGCCGGCGGCTTGTCGACCGCCTTCAGGCTGCCTTTGCCGTCCATCTCCATGGCGATCAGGGAGATCCGGAACAGGGCCGATTCGCTGCCCCGGTTGGTCAGCGTGACGGTCGCCGAGCGTGTCCGGCCTTCCAGTTCGATGCGCGTCGGCGACACGACCAGGTCGCCGAACCCCTGCGCCGCCGCGGGCCGCGCGAAACCCGTCGCACCGGCGAGCAGAATCAGCAGGACAATTCCCGGAATCAATCTGGATGGACGCATGCCGAAACTCCCTAAACCGTTGTTTTGCTTGCCGTGACGCCTGGACTCAACGTTTATCCGAACATTCAGTTATAGGAAACCAAAACGGTGAAAAACTTTTCGCCGAAGATCGTCGGACCAAAGGCGTCGGGGCGCTGAATCCGGACGGTCTGCGGTCCCTCGGCCGTCTGTACCGTCACGGCGACGATGCTGGGGGCCTGCGCGGCGCCGTCGGCGCCGCCGCCTCCGGCGTTGGTCGAAAGCTGCTGCAGGGTCTCGGGCGATCCGCTTTGCGTCGTCGCGCCGATGGCGATGCGCGCCGCGCCGTCGCCGCCGATGGTCGGGTTGTCGCCGGCGTTGTGGTCGAAGCTGGTCACGACCAGTTCGCCCGTTTCGGTGACCACCACCAGGGTATCCGTGACGACCAGCGAGAACGTCTGGTTCGGCGCGCCGGAGATGGCGATCGCCGCGGCCAGCGCCCCGCCCGACGGCGGCGGCGCGATCGGCCCCGCCGCCAGCGGCGCGCCTCCCTCGGCGGCGGCGGCGGAGTCCGGCGAGGCCAGAAAGCCTTGCGCGTTCGACAGTTCCTGCAGGCCGATGACGCCCGCCGGCCGGAGGATTTCCACCGTCGCGCTGGTCGTGACGCTCGATCCCGCGGCGGACGGAAGGGCCGCCGTCGGTCCCAGGGCAAGAGCCAAGCCCGCCGCCACGCAGGCGCCGGCGCGGCTCCGGGAGCGGGATCTGGGGGTCTGTCCAGCCGTCATGACGCGGTCGGGCCTTGAGCCGGGGTGGGACATGCCGGACAAGCTTAACACGAACCCGCGGGCGCCTGGGCCGCTCATTGCAGGTCCACGTAGACGGTGAAGGAGCCCGTGTAGTCGGCGCCGGGCAGATGCGTCCCCAGGTTCAGGGTCGCGCCCACGGAGATTTCGCTCCGCCCGCGACGACCCAGGTCGATGGGGTTGCTGCGATCCATCGTGAAGTTGGTCAGCGTGCCCGTGCCGCCGCCGCCGGACACGGTCGCCATGGTCGGCAGGGTGACGATGACCAGCGCGTCGCGGGGACCCGTGATGCGGAATTCGGCTTCGCGGTGGTTCTTGCCCAGGTCGATGACGCCGCCCGTGACGGACTTGCCGCCGGAAGCGGAGATGGTGACGGTTCCCGGAATGCTGGAGGTCGCGACCTTGCCGAACTCCAGAGACCGCTGCTCCGTGATGTTGACGGTCTGCGCCCGGGCCGCGCCCCAGCCGGGCACGGCCGCCGCCGCCAGCGCGTCGACCAGGGGCGCCGACAGGACGAGCGCGGCCGCCAACCGGACGGCCGCGCAATGGCGGGGAAACGGGAAACGGAAACGGATCATGGCGACCGCCAACCTAGTGTCGTGATTTCGAAATTCGCATCATATCTGAAGCAGGCGATTGGCGAACTTCGGAATCAGGCCGACACTAGCCAACATAATGATTCTAGTGCGGCATTGGTTTTGAAGTCCGTTTCGGAGAGCGCTCCGGATAATGTGACGAACTTCAAAGCCACCACACTAGCACGGGTGCGCCGCACAGCAGAATCCCGCACACATGGCCGGGGCCCGGCCGCTGCCGGGGCCCGGCCATGCACTGCGGAGTTTACTGATAGTCGACGGAGACCGTGTAGGTGCCCGAATAGCTGCCCGCCGTCTGATTGGCGCCGACCGAGAGCGTGCCGCCCACGTTGAAGGTATCGGTGCCGGCCGTCAGCGAGCCGCCGCCGTCGTGGTTCAGGGTCGCGGTCATCGCCGTGCCCGGGCCGCTCAGGGTGACGGAAGCGGGCACCGAGACGCTGTAGGAGGCGCCGTTGGCGCCGGTCACGCTGAAGGCGCCCGCGGCGACCGTGCCGCCCAGGGCCGTCACGCCGCCGGTCACGCTCTGCGCGCCCGCAAGCGAGATCGCAACCGTGCCCGAGGCCGCGCTGGGGCCGATGTTACCGAACGCCAGGGCCGTGTCCTGCGTGACCGAGATCGGGGCCGCGATTTCGACGCTGGCGCCGGCGTTCACGGAATTGGCGGCCTGCGCCTGCCCCACGAAAAGCCCCCCCGCCAAGACGGCACCGAGCACACTCAGTTTCTTCATCTTGATATTCATCTTGATTTACTCCGCATATGAAGTCGTCGTTCAAAAAAATCCGCGACAATCAACCACCGGCATGTTCGACCCGCCGTGTGACCGTTGCGTAGCTGCGGATGTCGGCCCAAGGCCTTCCCATCAAGAAAACCGCTCCCGGGGTCGAGAGCACCACGTCCCCGGAAACGGCGCGTTCAACGTGGCACGCTTATGACACACGGGCCTGACACCACCCTGACCGATAGCTGACACGAAGCTGACAAGAACCTTGAATCCATTCAATAATTCGTGAAGCCGCGGGCGCCGGAGAACGGTGCGTATCCACGCGAATCGGCGACCGCCGGACCCGCCCCGGGGCGGATCAACGCAGGGGGACGGCGGGACGGCGGTGCCGGGGAGGAAGCACCAGCTGCGGCGGCACCGGGGCGTCGGCCGCCGGATCGCGGTGTTCCCGCAGCTCGCGCAGGATGCGGCTGGCCCGTGCCCAGGATACTTCGACATGGGCGGCCGCGGTCGGCGCGGGCGCAGGCGCAGGCGGCTCGCGGGTTCCTTCGATGCCGTGGGGCGGCGGCAGCGCGGCCACCTCCCCGGCACCCGTCCCGGGCGCCGCGCGGTGCCCCGGACGCGGCACGATGTCGAGGATCAGGCGCCAAGGCAGCGCGCCCGCAGCCGCGCCGCCCGCCGGCGGGCCGAGCACGAAGGCGCGGCGGATGAAGGCGTCGTGGCGGCTGGTGACCCGGAAGCGCAGCGGCCCGCCGCCGGGCGCCGGGCGCACGATAAGGTCGGGAGCGAGCGGGTCGGCGGCGAGGGCTCTATGCCCCTCGGGCGGCAGCGACGCCCCCGGCAGGCTGACCTCGAAGACCCGGGCCTGCGTGGCCCGCGCCCCGTAGTCCGGGGGTGCGGTCAGATCGAACACCAGGCGGAGGAAGCCGGCATGGCGACCGAGGCGCACGCCCGTCACCTCCGGGGGTTCGGCCGCCTGCACGGCGGACGCCAGAAGCGCCGGCAGCAACAGGACCGGCGCGCAACGCGCCGCCCACCGGCGGAAAACGTGCCCGGAATGCCGCATCTTGCCGGTCTTTGTAGGCCCGCCCGGCACGGCGGCGCAAGGAGCCCGGGAAGGGCGCGCGGGGCGGTATTGGAAGCCTTTGGAAACAATGTGTTTTCGTCGAAGCGTCAGTTGTCTGTCAGCAATACCGGGTATAAGCTTTTCGCACCCAGGCGGCGTTTTCCGGGAATCGGGATTCCGGCGGCGCCGCACCGTCCGGCCACGGGGCGGACCTGGACAACAGGTTGCGAGGCCGCGCAAAGGAGGTCACGGTGGAACTGATCAAACATCTGGGCTGGCTGCCGATCGGCATCGTGCTGATCGTCGCGACCATCGTCGCCGGCGTCCTTCTGAAGGTCTCGGCGCCCAAGAAGCCCGACATGGCCAAGCTGAGCGACCGCGAGAAGTGGGAGAGATACGGCATCGGCACGGGCCCCAAGCCCGGCGACGACGTCGAGGAATACTGGCGCGACTTCGAACTCCTGAAGCAGGGCGGAGGCCGCGACGACGAGTATTTCCGCGACGACCAGATGTGATCCGCTGCCATCGGTTCGTCACACATCTGTGAATAAATAATCCACACAGAGCCCGGCCCGTCCGTTAAGGTTTTGGCCGAAACCGGTCGCGCGGCCTCCGCGCGGCGCCGAAAAGTGGAAGCGTTCGACAGTCGTACCCATGACTTCCCCGAAACGGAGCGCCGGACTGAACAGGACCGCAGCGGCCGAGACCTCGGAAGCGTTGCTGCGCCGTCTTGCGGCCGTGCGGGCGGAAACCCTGAAGCTGGCCGACGGGCTTACGGACGCCGACGCCACGGCCCAGTCCATGGCCGACGCCAGCCCCGCGAAATGGCACCTCGGGCATACCACTTGGTTCTTCGAGGCGCTGGTTCTTGGCCCTGGCCACCCGGGATACGGCGTTCATGACGAGCGCTATGCCTATCTGTTCAATTCCTATTACGACAGCGTCGGCCCGCGCCAGCCGCGCCCGCGGCGGGGCCTTCTGACGCGCCCGCCGCTTGAGGACGTGGTCGCCTACCGGCGCCATGTGGACGCGGCGCTGGTCGACCTGCTGGAAAGCGGGCGCGCGGACGAAGCTCTCATGCGGACCGTCGAGCTGGGCCTGCATCACGAACAGCAGCATCAGGAACTGCTGCTGACCGACATCCTGCACCTGTTCGCGCAGAACCCCCTGAAACCCGCCTACCGCGCGCCGGAACCGCTGGCGACCGCCCAGCCGCCCGACGGCGGCTGGACCGCCTTCGACGGCGGCATCCGGCCCGTCGGCGCGGTCCCCTTCGCCGAGGCGGCGATGGACGGCAGCGGCCGGGGCTTCGCCTTCGACTGCGAGACGCCGCGCCACGACGCCCTGATCCGGCCGTTCCGCCTGGCGACCCGCTGCGTCACCAACGGCGAATGGATGGACTTCATCGCCGACGGCGGCTACGGCGACCCGCTGCTGTGGCTGTCGGACGGCTGGGCGACGGTCCAGGCCGAAGGCTGGGACGCCCCCCTCTACTGGGAAAGGCGCGACGGCGCATGGTGGACCATGACCCTCAAGGGCCCGCAGCCCGTGGACCCCGCAGCCCCCGTCACCCATGTCAGCCTGTTCGAGGCCGACGCCTTCGCGCGCTGGGCCGGCAAGCGCCTGCCCACGGAGTTCGAGTGGGAGGCGGCGGCCGAGAGCCTGGACGTCGCGGGCAACTTCGCGGGTTCGGGCCGCCTGCGCCCGGCGCAGGCGCCAGGCACGGATCAAGGCGGCGGCCTTCGGCAGATGTTCGGCGACGTCTGGGAATGGACGGCCAGCGCCTATGCCCCCTATCCGGGGTTCAAGGCCGTGGACGGCGCCGGCGGCGAATACAACGGCAAGTTCATGTCGGGTCAGAACGTGCTGCGGGGCGGATCCTGCGCCACGCCCGACGGCCACGTGCGCGCCACCTACCGCAACTTCTTCTATCCCCACCAGCGCTGGCAGTTCACGGGCCTGCGCTTGGCCGAGGACGGGTGAGGCCGGCCATGGACGCCTTCGCGGACATCGCGGAGACGAGGCTCGACGACGCCGCGCGCGAGGCCTTCGCCCGCGACGTGATCGCGGGCCTGTCCGGCGCGGTCAAGACGCTGCCCTGCAAGTGGTTCTACGACCTGCGCGGCTCGGAGCTGTTCGAGGAGATCACGCGGCTCGACGAATATTATCCGACACGTACCGAGCTTGCGCTGCTCGCCGATATCGCGCCCGGCCTGGGCGGGGCCCTGCCCAGGGAGGCCTGGGTGGTCGAGTTCGGCTCGGGCTCGTCACGCAAGTCGGATCTGTTCCTGAACGCGCTGGACGCCCCCCGCGGCTACGTGCCCATCGACGTCGCGGCCGACTACCTCGAGGCCGCCGCCGGGGCCCTCGCCGACCGCCTGCCGCACCTGGAGGTCGTTCCCGTGGTCGGCGACTTCACGGCCGAGATCGACCTGCCGCCGATGCTGGAAAACGCCCCCACGGTCGGCTTCTTCCCCGGCTCCACCATCGGCAATTTCGAACCGGCCCAGGCGGCCCGCTTTCTCGAGCGCGCGCGGCGCATGCTGGGCGCGGAGGCGCACATGGTGGTCGGCGTCGACCTGAAGAAGGACCTGGACGTGCTGCTGGCCGCCTATGACGACGCCAAGGGGGTGACGGCGGACTTCAACCTGAACCTGCTGGACCGCATCAACCGCGAACTGGACGGCGGCTTCGACCGCGACCGGTTCCGCCACCGCGTGCGCTACGACGACGCGGAGGGCCGCGTCGAGATGCACCTGGAAAGCACCGTCGACCAGACCGTCCGGGTGGACGGCCATGCCTTCGACTTCCGCGCGGGCGAGACCATCCATACGGAGAACTCCTACAAATACGCGGTGGACGACTTCGCCCGCGTGGCCCGGGACGCCGGCTGGCGCCCGGCGCGGCATTGGACCGACGCCGACGACCTGTTCTCCATCCACCTGCTTGCCGCCGCGTAAGCGTTGCGCCATCCTGGGGCGCTCAGGGAGGCGGCGTCATGCGGCGTGCGTTCATCGGCATCCTGGCAATGGTCTGCGGCCTGTTTACCGGCCAAGCCGCGCGCGCCTGCGGGCCCGAGGTGGTTATCCAGTTCATCGATTCAAGTCCGGACCTGTTCATCATCGAGAACAGGAGTCTGGAAGCCTGGACCCTTCTGAGCCTGGAATTCCGCGCCGAACATTCCGCCGGGCGGGTGGTGTTCGACACGGATTTCGGCGGCGCCGGCGCGGCGGAGCCGCAGCAGTTCGAGATCGTGGACGGCGAGGTCGGCCTGATGCGGGCCCCCTTGGTCGCCGACGGGGCGGAGGAGTTGACGCTGCACTTCGCCAACTTCGAGGCGGGGCGGAAATTCATCTTCACCATCGACCTGGACGACCGCCTGCCGATGTCGGACATGGGCCAGGCCTACGTGACGGGCGAGGAGATCGCGGGCGCGGAGGTCACGGGCCTGTTCACCCATCCCAAGATCGGCGACGGCAAGGCGCGGGGCAGCTTCGGCACGGACGGCAAGGCGCACCTGCGCGGCGCGACCTGCGCCTAATCAAGGACGCGAAGAAGGAAAACCACTGAGACAGTGAGACGGTGAGACGGTGAGACGGTGAGACGGTGAGACGGTGAGAAATTGCCGTCAAGCCCGGCCATGACAACTGTTTGCTTTCCTTCTTCTCACTGCCTCACCGTCTCTGTGGTTCAAAATCTTCTATAACCACGGGACAAAGAAGCGTGGAATCACGTCAGCCTGACCAGCTGCTTGCCGACGTTTTTTCCCTGCAGCATGCCGATGAAGGCCTCGGGCGCGGCCTCGATCCCTTCCGCGACGGTCTCGCGGTGCCTCATGCGGCCGTCGGCCACCATGGCCTCAAGCTCGGCCCGCGCCTGCGGCCACTTGTCCTTGTGCGCGTTGAGGACGAAGCCCTCCATCTTCAGCGACTTGTCGAAGAACAGGTGCATGTTGCGGTTGCCGTGGGGTTCGCCCGTTTCGTTGTAGCGCGCCAGAACGCCGCAGACCGGAATGCGCGCCAGGCGGTTGCACTGGCCCATGACGGTTTCCAGAATCTCGCCGCCCACGTTGTCGAAATAGACGTCGACGCCGTCGGGCGCGGCGGCCCGGAGTTGGCCCGCCAGGTCGGGGGCCTTGTAGTCGATGCAGGCGTCGAAACCGAATTCGTCCACCACCAGCCTGCATTTGTCCGGCCCGCCCGCGATGCCGACGGCGCGGCAGCCCATGTCCTTGGCCAGCTGGCCGACGCAGCTGCCGACCGATCCGGCGGCGGCGGAGACGACGACCGTCTCGCCCGCCTTGGGCTGACCCGTGACCTTGAGCCCGACCCAGGCCGTGACGCCGGTGGAGCCGCAGACGCCGAGGTAGGCCGACAGCGGCACGCCCGGCTTCGGGTCGACCGTGAAGTCCAGGTCCGTGCCGTCGGAGACCACATGGGTCTGCCAGCCCAGCCGCCCGACCACGAAGGTGCCGAGTGGAAAGTCCGGATTGTTCGTCTTGACCACCTCGCCCAGGATGCGGCCGACCATGACGTCGCCGGGCTTCAGCGTGATCGGGCTGTAGGTCCAGCCGCCGCCCATCAGCATGCGCTGGTAGGGGTCGAGCGACAGGTAGTGGTTCCTGAGCAGGAATCGGCCCGCACCGGGCTCCGGCACGGGCACATGGTCGATGCGGAAGTTGCCCGCCACGGGCAGGCCGTCGGGCGTCGAATTGAACAGAACGCGGGTGTTGGTCTCAGTCATGGCGGCGTTCTTACGACAATTCCGCCCGCACGATGGCGGCCCCGTCGGCCATGGCCTTCATCTTGCCGAAGGCGACGTCGCGCGGCAGGTACTTGAGGCCGCAGTCGGGGGCGACGATGATCTTTTCCGCCGGATGGTGCGGCAGCGCGCGACGGATGCGTTCGGCGACCGTCTCCGGCGTCTCCACCTCATGGGTCGAGAGATCGAGCACGCCGAGGATGATGTTCTTTTCCGGCAGGGTCTCCAGCACCTTGCAGTCGAGGTGCGACTGCGCCGTCTCGATGGAGATGTCGCAGGCCGTGCAGGCGGCGAGCTGCGGCAGGAAGGAATAGCCTTCGGGCCGTTCGTGGATGATGGCGGCGTAGCCGAAGCAGATATGCACCGCCGTCTCGCCCTCCACGCCCTCGAGCGCCCGGTTGAGGGCGGCGAGGCCGTATTGTTCGGCCTTTTGCGGGCGGGCCTGCATGTAGGGCTCGTCGAGCTGCACCACGTCGGCGCCGGCGGCGAACAGGTCCCTGACCTCGGCATTGACGGCGGCGGCGTAGTCCAGGGCCATCTCGGCCTCGTCCTTGTAGTAGTCGTTCTGCGCCTGCTGCGACATGGTGAACGGGCCGGGCACGGTGATCTTGATCTTGCGGTCCGTGTTGGCGCGCAGGAACTTCACGTCTTCGACCTCGACCGCGTGTTTGCGGGAAATCCTGCCGACGACGCGCGGCACCGGGTTGGGGTGGCCCGAGCGGTCGAGGGCTTCGCCCGGGTTGTCGATGTCGACGCCGTCGAGCGCCGTGGCGAATCGGTTGGAATAGCTTTCGCGGCGCATCTCGCCGTCGGTGATGATGTCGAGCCCGGCGCGCTCCTGGTCGCGGATGGCGAGGATGGTGGCGTCGTTCTGCGCCTCCTCCAGGAATTCGTCGGCCACGCGCCACAGCTCCTTGGCCCGCGTGCGCGGCGGGAAGCGGCCGGCCAGCTTGGCCCGGTCCAAGAGCCAGTTGGGCTGCGCGTAGGAGCCGACCAGCGAGGTCGGCAGCAGGGTGTTGATGGCGGTCATGGTGCGGTCCTCCCGGAGATGGTTTCGATTTTGCCGGGAGACTACCACATCATCGCCGCCGGGAAAGCGTGCGGCTACTCGGCGACGCGCATGGCGCCCCGGGCGTCGAGCACCAGGGTCTGGAAATGCGGCGGCACGAAGACCTCGGTTTCCGGCGACGCCGCCTTCACTTCCGCGACGAAGGCGGGCGTCTGGGCCAGCGCCTTGTCCTGGGGGGCGCCGAAGGGCAGACCCTGGTCGTCCCAGTGCGTCGCGACCACCAGCGGCGGGCGGCCCAGGCAGCGCATCAGGCGGCCTGTGTAATCGTGGATATCGAGGCGCGGCGGAGCGGACGCGACGAAGACGACGTCCGGCCGCAGTCCCTCCACCTCGCGCTCGATATAGTTCATCGAGCCGAACAGCAGGATCTCGCGCCCGCCCATGCGGAGCAGGTAGGCGAGGGTGCCACCCTCCACGTATTCGTCGAGGCGGAGCGGCGTGTCCCCGTCCTTCAGCGGCACCGTGCCGAAATCCTTGTACAGCTTGCAGGACAGGGCGGAATGCAGGCTCGGGATCACGCGGATCGAGAAAGTCTTGTAGTCGTAATCCTCGCCGCCCCGCACGGCGTGGATCTGCGCGTCCGGCACGCCGCCGTTGATGGCGATGTTGCAGGTACTTTCCGTGCCGATCACCACCGCGCCCGTCTTGTTGGCGATATAGGGCACGTCCATGGCGTGGTTGAAGTGGGAGTGGGACAGCAGGATGTAGTCGGCCTTGGGCACGTGGCGGTCTATGGTGGCCGCGTCGCTGCCGGCGGGCTCGTCGATCTTGATTACCGGGCGCGGGTCGTCGGGAATTTCGGTCGCGTCGTGCGGGCCGTAGCGCCGCCCCTGGAAGCGCACCCGCGAGAGATAGGGGTCGAGCAGGACCACCGTCTCGCCGTCCGTGATCGACCAGCCGGCGGCCCCGAAATGGGTGAACCGCAGTTCGCGCGTGTTGCCGCCGCCGCTCATCCGAGCGCCTCGAGCACCTTTTCCGCCGACGAGACGTCGAGCCCCGGCGCCGTCTCCGGCGCGAAGTGGGTGACCGTGCCGTCGTCGACGATCATGGCGTAGCGCTTTGACCGCCGCCCGTAGCCCTTGGCCGACATGTCCGACGCCAATCCCATGGCGTCGGTCAGGTCGCAGTTGCCGTCGGACAGCATGGTGACCTTGCCGGGCGCGTCGTGGGCCATGCCCCAGGCGGTCATCACCATGGCGTCGTTGACGGACACGCAGGCGATCTCGTCCACGCCACGGGCCAGGATGGCGTCGGCCTGGGCGACGAAGCCCGGCAGGTGCCTGGCCGAACAGGTGCGCGTGAAGGCCCCCGGCAGGCCGAACACGACGACGCGGCGGCCCCTGAAAAAGTCCTCGGTGGAAACGGGCTCAGGCCCGCCGTCGTCGCCCATTTTGAAGACGGTGGCGGCGGGCACGCGGTCGCCTGCGGCAATGGTCATGGAGGTGTCTCCCGTCGTTTATGGTTGGTGAAGGGGACGGGAGTTTAGCAAAAACCTCCTTCGGCGGAAGCCTGTCCGCACCGATATTCCGCACCGCCGTTGATCCACATCAGGTCGGCGCCTCCCGGTCCACGTTACAGTCGGGACTTGATCGCGCGCCTTGCGGAACACGGCCGACAGGGGGGAAGCGCGGTCGGCCACGGCGAAAGGAGATCGGCATGGGTTTCGCACTGTCCGACATGAAGGTGAGCAGCACGGCCTTCGGCGACGGAGGCGCCATCCCCGTCAAATACACGGGCGAGGGCGACGACGTCTCCCCGCCTCTGGCGTGGACCGACGCGCCCGCCGGCATCCGGTCTTTCGCCGTGCTCTGCCACGATCCCGACGCGCCCCTGGTCAGCGAGCGGGGAACCTACGGCTTCGTCCACTGGGTCCTCTACAACATCCCCGGTTCCGCCCGCAGCCTGCCCGAGGCCGTGGCGTCGTACACGGCGGGGCTGAGCGATTTCGGCAGGACCGGTTACGGGGGTCCGATGCCGCCGCCGGGCCACGGGGTTCACCGCTACTATTTCTGGCTGTTGGGGCTGACCTCGGAGCCGGACCTCGAAGCGGGCCTGACCCTGTGGGAGCTTCTGAAACGGATCGCGCCGGACCTCGTCGGCATGAACCGCCTGGTCGGAACCTACGAGCGGACCTGACCGGCGGCGCCGGCGGTCGCGGCGCCCCGGGACGCGCCCTTATTCCGCCGATGCCCGCGCGCGGATCAGGTTGATGATCCCGGAGAAATCCTTGCCCGCCTCGCCGGCGTCGGCATAGTCCTGATAGAGGGAGGCCGCCTTTTCGGCGACGGCGACGTCGGCGCCCGAGGCCTTGGCCGCCTGCAGGGCGAGGCCCATGTCCTTCAGCATCAGGGCCGCGGCGAAGCCGGGGGCGTAGCCGCGGTTGGCGGGCGACGTGGGGACCGGGCCCGGCACCGGGCAATAGGTGGTGAGCGACCAGCACTGGCCGGACGCCGTCGACGACACGTCGAACAGGCGCTGCGCGTCGAGGCCCAGCTTCTCGGCCAGCACGAAGGCCTCGGCGACCGAGGCCATCTGGATGCCCAGCATCATGTTGTTGCAGATCTTGGCCGCCTGGCCGTTTCCCGGCCCGCCGCAGTGAACGATGGTCCTGCCCATGTTTTCCAGGACCGGTCGGGCGCGCGCCACCGCGTCGTCCGATCCGCCGACCATGAAGGTGAGGGTCGCCGCCTCGGCCCCGCCGACGCCGCCGGACACGGGCGCGTCGACCATGGCGTAGCCGCCCGCCCGGGCCGCTTCGTGCACGGCGCGCGCGGTCGCCACATCGATGGTGGAGCAATCGATCAGCAGCGCGCCCTTCGGCGCCTTGCCGAGGATGCCCTCGCGGTAGACCTGGTCCACGTGTTTGCCGGCGGGCAGCATGGTGACGACGACCTCCGCGCCCGCAACCGCCTCGCCGGCGGACGACGCGGCCGTCGCCCCCGCCTCGGCGGCCTTGGCGAGAAGGTCCGGCACGACGTCGAAGGCGGTCACCTGGTGCCCGGCCTTGAGCAGGTTGCGCGCCATGGGATTGCCCATGTTGCCGACACCGATGAATGCGATCTTGGTCATTGGAATCTCCTCGGAAGATGAGTGCCGCGCGGGACGCGGGCAACAGGCGGAAGGTGCTGAAGACTAACAACCCGGGCCGCGCGCCGGAAGGGGAGATGGACGCGAACGGCGTCAGACCTCGAATTCGTCGCAGGAATGGCCGAACTGGTTGAGCCCGGCCTCCAGATAGGACGGCAGCATGGGCATGCCGAGCACGTAGGCCGACGTGGCCTTCGTGTGCCGCTCGGCGGCGTCGCGCACGGCCCGGTCCCAGTCCTCGGGCGCATAGTCCTCGCGGCCGATCCAGGCGAGCGCCACCAGTTCCGCCTGCTCGTCCTCGTTGAGGCCGTCGATGAAGGTCTTCACTTCCTCGAAGGTGGGGTCGTCCGCATAGGCCTCGAGCGTGCCGCGGAAACCGTCGTCTATCGGGTTGGAGCCGGGATCGGGCTCGACGACGTCCTCCTGCGCCTCGAACTCGCGCATCCTGATAAGGATGAAACAGACCTTCTCGGGGCTCAGAGTGTTCATCGCCGTCCCGCCTTGCGCTCGATAACCGCCGGTCACATTAGCCCGAGACGGCCGGGGACGGCGATGACCTGCGTCAAGGAAAAGGACGTGACGGGGCCGCGGCCCCGTCTTGCCCTCAGGCCTACTCGACCGGCAGCGTCTGCGTATAGGCCAGGATGTCGACCTGGTCCTGGACGGAAAGCGCGCTCATCGCGACCATCGGGATTCCGGGCTGGCCGTTGCGGATCTTGTGCAGGGTCTCCCAGGGATTGTCCCGCGCCACGGTGCCGATGTATTCGACCTTGGGCGCTTCCTTGAAGTTGATCGTGCGGCCGTCGACGCCGTGGCAGATCGAGCAGATCGTCTGGTAGAACCCGGCGCCGCGACGGATGTCGCCCTTGGCCTTCTTGGTGGCGCGGTCGATGTATCGGTCCATGTCGATCTGGCCCTTGGTCACGAACAGGGCCAATTTGCGGGCCGCCGTGTCGGAAATCATCGCCGGCGTGTAGCCATGGGTCTTGTCGCGCACAATGGCCACGACCTTGTCCGGATCGGCGCCCGCCAGGCCCTTCAGTCCCTTGATGCCGGTGAAGTGGGAGCCCTTGGCGTAGGCGCCATCCGCGCCCTTGTAATCCCAGCCGTGGCATTCCTTGCAGCGCCAGGTGGCGGCGCCCTTCTGCTTGCCCGCCGCGGGATAGGACGGATGCGTCTTCTTCGGTTTGTCGGCCTCAAGCGCCGACATCCAATTGTCGTAGATCTGCCCGCCGCGGGAGACGGTGAACAGTTCCGTTTCCATGATGCTGTCGTCGGCCTGCGCCGCGCCGGGCACTATGCCGGCAGCGGCGAAAGGAAGAACGGCGACGGCCAGACCGGCCAGTTTCACCCGTATGGACTTCTGCATGAGCTGATTCCTTTCACCGAAACGCCCGCCGCGCGCGTCTTTCGGCGCCGCGCCGGGACCGCATCTAAAATACAAATTTTTAATGGGAATTGATTGATGTGGATCACGGGACCGCCGGTTTCCGCCGCGAGTGCCGGCGGCGGGAAATTTGGCGGACGGGGGCTGCCCCGAATTCAATCACCCCACGGGTCGATAAGGGAAATGCCGGCTCCTTCAAAGTGGCGGGTGTTGCGCGTGGCGAGCGTGGCCTTGCGCGCGACGGCGATGCCGGCAATCTCGACGTCGCGGATTTCGACCGGACCTCCGGCCCGGCGCCGCTCCGCAGCGATCGCGGCGGCGGCCTCGGCCGCTGTCTGGTCGAAGGACAGGATACGGCCTTCGAGGTCTTCTTCGAGCGCCTTGGCGAAGGCATCCTCCAAACTTCGGCGGCGGCGGCCGTTTTCCAGGATTTCCAGGCCGAACCGAATTTCGAAGACGGTGATTGCGGTGGTCCAGATCGACTCCGGCGGCTGGTCGTCGAGCCAGGCGACGGCGACCGGATCGGGCTCGCTGCGCATCAACGCAGACAGGACATTGGTGTCGAGCACGATCACGAGGCGAAATCGGCCGGACGCGCCGGCTGCCCGCGCAGCTCGGGGATGTCCTCCTTGAGTCCGACGCCCGCGAAGCGCGCCTTGAGGCGCGTCCCGAGCGGCCGGGCGGGCGCACCTTCATGCCGGACCGCGCCACGCAGAATGTCCCGCACTTCCTCTTCGGTGCTGCGGCCGTGCCGACGCGCGCGCCGCTGCAGCTTCGCCTTCACGTCGTCATCCAGATTGCGAACCACGAGTTGGGCCATCGGTCGCCCCATAACTGTTATCGTGATATCACCATATCGCGATTGCCTTGCGACGACAACCCCTGGAGACAGGCGTCAGGCCGCCTCATACACCACGGCCCGGGACACCATCTGATTCGTTTCGCGGCATGCCCCAATGTGTGGTACATTGACGCAGCATGGGGCAACGGGATGATTGGCTGCGGGCATTCTTTGTGGGCGACGTCCGGTCGCGCAATATCCCGCCCGAACTTGAAAGCCGGCTGTTCCGCAAGCTCCAGATGATCGACGACGCGACGGACGACCGGGACTTGCGGGTTCCGCCCAGCAATCACTTCGAGAAGCTGCGCGGCCATCTCGACGGGTTCCATTCGATCCGTGTCAACAGGCAATGGCGGCTGATCTTCCGATGGGACGGCCGCCGGGGCGAGGCGTCGGACCTCTATCTCGACGACCATGGTTACAAATGAGGTGACGTTATGTTGATGACCAAGCGCAAGCCGGCCACGGCCGGCGAGATTCTGGTGGAGGAGTTCATGCGGCCCCTGGGGCTCACCCAGGGCGCATTGGCCGAAGCCATGGGCGTTCCGCGCAAGCACGTCAACGAGCTGTGCAACGACCGCCGAGCCGTGACCGCGCCTACCGCCCTCATCCTCGCCCGCGTGTTCGGCAACAGCCCGGACTTCTGGCTCAACGCGCAGCGCCGCACCGACCTGTGGGAGGCGATGCACTCGCCCAAAGAGATGGCGCGGATCGAACGGGCCAAGCCGCTGTCGAGCGCGGCGTGAGGCAGCTACGGGTGGAACTGGTGGACGAGATGGCGTGAGGTTTGCGTCATAGACATCAGTGTGGCTTGTCGATAAACGACCCCCAAAAAGCCTTTGCATTTCGAGCACTGAGGTCCTGAATTTCGGCGCGATCAAACGAGAGACTCGCCGCTACGACTGCAATGGCTTCGGCAATCACACCGCTTCGCCGATAAAGGACAAAAATTTCGTCCCATGTCGGTGGGTGTATCTCCTTGTTTTCCTCTGCACGTGTTTTTGCAAGCGCATGCCCGAGGTACTTGTTCCGCCAATTCCGCAGCCGCATTAATCTGCCCGACGCGGACATCTTACGAACTATTCGGCCAACTTGATCGTATTTCCGGTGCGACGCTTTGCCTGAATCTTGCTGGGGCAGAGACTCTATTACCGAGAGAATGGAGTGGGCGTCTCCGTCCGTGTCCCACATTCGACAAAGTGTCATGATTGCATGATCTCGAAGGATGTCTTGCAGACTCGTCACCACATGGGCGGAATAGGTCCCGTTGAATTTCGCGAGAATCTTGTCTTCGAACACGATGGGCCTCATCGTCTCCACCGCTTGGACGCACGCATTCAGGTCGGCGAAAATCCTCTCGACGCCAGCCTTGATTCTCGTTTCATCTGTCATACAACGAATTTATGGCAACGCACACTTCGTGCAAACCCGTACCGAAAGTCCCCAGTCAACAGCTTCGGAGAGAATGGGCCGAGAGGGAGGGCGTGGGGGAAAAAGAGCCGTCGGGGCGGTCAGCCGCTTGGCCGTGGGACGCGCGCGGAGCCTGGGTTTTTCGTCGGTAACGGCCTCGCCAAAAGACCGTCGCCGATGTGAAAATAGCGGAGGGGAGGAATCCGAATTCCAAACTTCTCCAGGAAAAGGCGCGTACCACCGAGAGGCCGAACGAAAAGCCAATCACCCAAATGTATTGACAACATCGATACATTTGGGTGATTGGTATTACTGACGCATGGAGGCTGAAATGCCCGCAACCGCTCGACCCAAGAACGATGTCATACAAATACGCGCTTCCGCCGAAACCAAGGCGCTGTTCAATCGCGCCGCCGCTTTGCGCGGTCAGAAACTGTCGGAATTCATGCTGGAGAGCGCCCGTCACCAGGCCGAGGAAACCATCCTCGACCAGCGCCTCTTCCGTCTCGACGAGGACGCGTTTGGTCGGCTTATCGATCTTCTCGACAATCCGCCGCCGCCCTCGCCCGAGGCCGTAGCCCGCTTCCGTCGCAAAGCTCCATGGGAGGCGTGACCCCTGCGCTGTCGGCGCCGGAGCCGCTTGTACCCCGGCATGACCTCTCCCGCTTCGCCAATGGCGTTCACGCCTCGCTCGACGAATGGCTGCGCGAACGGGCGCGCACCAGCGAGGGGCTTTCCGCCCGAACCTATGTCGTCTGCCCGCGAACCGATCCGGACCGGGTTGTGGGATATTTCTCCCTGTCGACGGCGCAGGCGGAAAGACAAATTCTTCCCACGGCGAAGCTGCGGCGGGGAAGCCCGGACGAAGTCCCCTTTCTTCTCATCGGTCGCCTCGCCGTCGACGCGGCCTGGCGCGGCAAGGGGGTTGGTACGGCGCTGCTGACGGAGGCCTTGGGCCGCGCCCTGAACGTTTCGGACATCGCAGGCCTGCGCGGCGTCATCGCCCATGCCATTGACGAAGCCGCGGTCGACTTCTACCAGCGCCACGGGTTCGTTCTCTCCCCTCTGGGCGAGCGCGTCATGCTGATGCCCATCGAGACGGTCCGCGCGCTGGTCGGGCGATAAAGGGGCGATCCGTTGGAGGGAATGGGCCGAGAGAGAGGGCGTGGGGGAAAAGAGCCGTCGGGGCGGTCAGCCGCTTGGCCGTGGGATGCGCGCGGAGCCTGGGTTTTTCGTCGGCAACGGCCTCGCCGAGAGACCGTTGCCGATAGATAAATGGCGGAGGGAGGGGGATTCGAACCCCCGATAGAGTTGCCCCTATACACGCTTTCCAAGCGTGCGCCTTCAGCCACTCGGCCACCCCTCCGTCGTCGCAAATCCCAAGCGGGCGCGAAAGCGTCCGCGACGGTCGATTTGCGCAAACCAAGAGTTCCAGATTTCGGACGGCAAAGCGCCCCTCGGAACAGGGGCCGGAAAATAGCGGGCGGCGGGGCGCCTTGCAACGGTTAAAGCGGCCGACGGGCACACGGGCGATGACGGTATTGTGTGCCGATAATCGTTGCCCGGACCGGGGGCGCGGCCCATAAGGATGCCATGATGGCTGGATCGAGCGTTCGCCGCATCCTGTTCTACCTGGGCTGGGCCCTGTTGCTCGCGGCCTTCGCCGCCGGGGCCGCCGAGGGGCTGGTGCGCGCCGACCCGGGACGGGGCCTGCACCCGGTTTCGGCCCACGACCTGTGGTACAGACTGTGGCCCGGCAACCTGGTGGTCACGCAGATCCGCGTCGAGCGCCTGTCGCCGGAACTGTGGTCCGCCGTGGTCCGCCCGGTCCTCGACCTTCCCGCCTGGATACTCACGGGCCTGCCGGGCGTTCTCCTGACCTGGCTCTGCCGTCCCCGGCGCACCCTCACCCCCGACGAGGAGCAGGACCTGCGCGAGCGCGAGGAGTCCATGTTCCTGTACGACGAACTGGCCGCGCGGGCACGGGAGGACGGCCATGTCGACGACGACGACATGGCGCCGAGCCACGAAAGCCAGCACTTCCTGGACGAGGCCGGGCTGACTCATGCCGACTCGGAAGAGGATTACGACATCGACATGGACGGCCTGCCGCCGCCGAGGCCGGACGGCCGGTAGGCGCCCCTATTTCCGCGGTCCGCGCCGGCGCGCCGCGGCGCGCATCGCCACCACGGAAACGATCGGCAGGGCCAGGGCGCCGAAGATCAGCGCGTACCACACCAGGCCGGTCAGCAGGAAATCGGCCGTCGGCCGGCAGATGCCCCACAGCTCGCCGCCGCCCGCGACGCAGAATTTCCGCCCCTCCTCCTGTCTGAGCGTCCAGACCATGAGGGCGCCCGTGACCAGGGCGGCCAGGAACAGGCAGCCCTTAAGGAACGAGCGCACCGGGGCCTTGGGATCGGGCAGCATGACGGATCTCCGCCTGGTTATTCGCCGGTCTTCAGGGCGGCGAGGAAGGCCGTCTGCGGGATTTCCACGTTGCCGAACTGGCGCATCCGCTTCTTGCCCTTCTTCTGCTTTTCCAGAAGCTTCTTCTTGCGGGTGATATCGCC
>PFFW01000198.1:763-930 GCA_002781745.1 Rhodospirillales bacterium CG15_BIG_FIL_POST_REV_8_21_14_020_66_15 | reverse complement strand
CTTGAACAGCTGGCGCGGGATCAGGTCCTTCAGCTTCTCGCAGATCTGCCGGCCGCGGCTTTCGGCGTGGCTGCGGTGGACGATGAACGACAGGGCGTCGACCGGCTCGGCGTTGACCAGGATCGACACCTTGACCAGGTCGCCCTCGCGGTAGCCTTCCATTTCGT
>PFFW01000198.1:0-526 GCA_002781745.1 Rhodospirillales bacterium CG15_BIG_FIL_POST_REV_8_21_14_020_66_15 | reverse complement strand
TCTGCGTCGGTTCGGGCATGTCGGCGGGGTTGTGAAGCGCGATCTCGCGGCCGTCGGTCATATGGAGCTTGTAGACCACGCTCGGCGCCGTCGTGATCAGGTCGAGATCGTATTCGCGCGTCAGCCGCTCCTGGATGATTTCGAGGTGGAGCAGCCCGAGAAAGCCGCAGCGGAAACCCTGGCCGAGCGCCGCGCTGGTCTCCATCTCGAAGCTGAAGCTGGCATCGTTGAGGCGCAGCCGGCCGATGCTTTCGCGCAGTTTCTCGAAATCGGCGGCGTCGACGGGGAAGAGCCCGCAGAACACCACCGGCTGGACTTCCTTGTAGCCGGGGAGCGCTTGCGCCGCGCCGTTCCTGACCGTGGTGATCGTGTCGCCGACCGCGGTATCGGCGACCTCCTTGATCTGCGCGGTGATGAAGCCGATCTCGCCGGGGCCGAGTTCGTCGAGCTGCTCGATCTTGGGGCGCATGCAGCCGACGCGGTCGACGAGGTGCCGCGTGCCGTTCTGCATGAAGGTGATGTTGAG
>PFFW01000101.1 GCA_002781745.1 Rhodospirillales bacterium CG15_BIG_FIL_POST_REV_8_21_14_020_66_15 | reverse complement strand
CTGGCCCTGCCCGGCGGACCCGCCGCCCAGTCCGCCCAGTCCGCCCAGAGGGCGGCCGAAGCCGTGCCGCCCAACGCCCAGGGCAACAGCCTGGGCCGGGGCTGGAAATGCGACGAGGGCTTCCGCAAGACCGGCGGCGGCTGCGAGGCCGTGACGGTTCCCGGAAATGCCTATGCGACGAACGCATCCTACGGCCGCGGCTGGGAATGCCTGTACGGCTTCGTCGAACGGGACGGCGCCTGCGTCGCCGTCACTGTGCCGCCCAACGCCTTTCTCAGCGCCTATGGCGACGGCTGGGAGTGCGCGCGGACCTTCCGCCGCAAGGACGGCGGCTGCGTCGCCATCAAGGTGCCCAAGAACGGCCACCTCACGGATTCGAGCCACGGCGCCGGCTGGGAGTGCGCGCGCGGCTTCCGCGAGACGGAGGATGCCTGTGTCGCGGTCAAGGTTCCGGACAATGCCTACTTTGTCGAATCGACCTTTGGCGAGGGCTGGAAGTGCGAGCGCGGCTTTCGCCAGCAGGACGGCTCCTGTGCCGCGATCCGGATGCCGGAAAACGCACACCTCGACCGCAGCGGCAACGACTGGGAATGCAACCCGCCCTTGATGCGCCGGCAGAACGTCTGCCTGCAGCCCTGAGCGGCGCGGCGTCCTGCGGCCGACCAGGCGGGGTGCAGCGCCCCGCTCAGGCCGCGTCCGTTGCCATGGTCTCGTCGCCGGGCAGCACGGCGCGCGAGCGTCCCGCGCGCTTGGCCTCGTACATGCGCCGGTCGGCAAGTTCGATCAGGCCGCGCCAGTCGTGTTCATTGTCGGAGTCCCGCTCGGCGACGCCGATCGACGCCGTCAGCGGCGTGCCGTCGGGCCGCTTGCCGAACCAGCCGTCCATCAGCCGCATCAGGGCGACGCGCGCGCCGGCGACGTCGGTGTTGGGCAGGACGAGCAGGAACTCCTCGCCGCCCCAGCGGACGACGACGTCGGCGTCGCGCTTCTTGGCCGTCAGCACGTCGACCATCTGGCGCAGGATGCGGTCGCCCTCGTGGTGGCCGTAGGTGTCGTTCACGGCCTTGAAATTGTCGAGGTCCAGCAGGGCGATCGAGAACGGCGCGTTCTGGCGCTCGGCGATATGGAACTGGACGTCCATGACCTCGGATCCGCTGTCGCGCGAGTAGGCGCCGGTCAGCGGGTCGAAGCTGGCCTGACGGACCAGGGTCGTCATGTAGCGGAGCTGCATGACGCAGGCGGCCGCCGACATCACCAGGATCAGGCCGACCATCCACAGGTCGCGGGCGAAACCGACCCATTCGATCCCGCCGCCGGCGGCGCTGCCGTAGGCGACGGCGGCGATCACCGGCAGCCCGACGGCCGCGGTCTCGAACAGGGTCAGCGGAAACAGCGCCAGGGCCGCCAGCATCATCACCGGAAGCAGGGGGTAGAAGGCGGCGACCACGGCGCCGAGGCCGTCCGGCGCCGCCTTCACGATAATGCCGTTGGACAACAGATAGAGCACCACAGGGCCGGCGATGAACAGGACCAGCGCGAAAAACCCCGGGAGCCGCGACGTCTCGGGATCGTAGATTCGGGCGAGATAGAGAAGGATCAGCGCCAGCGTCAGGCGCATGGCCGCCACGGCGCCCCACAGCGGCCACTCGAAGACGGCGTAGTCGACGGCGATCCAGGCCAGGAACAACGGCGCCAGGACGGCCGACAGGAAACGCACCCGCCGGGCGATATGCTGGGTCCGGTGCCGCTGCAGGAACGGCGACAGCGGCGCCGCGCCGACGGCAAGGAGAAGGTCGCGGCGCATGCGCTCCTCGGCGTCCGGATCCGGCTTGGAATGATCGCTCATGAACGGTCTCCTCAGGATATCGAGTCCCGGTCCGCCTCGCCGGCGCGGCGGCCGCGCCCGGGATTCGCGGCCGTCCATTCCTCCACTAAGCTTCGGGCGGCAGGCAGCACACCGCCTCGTAGGGATAGCGTTCCTTCAAGGTGCCGAAGTGCTCGAACACGTCGAGCGTCACCTCGTAGGCGTCTTTCGTGATCTCGACGTGCGGGGTCCAGCAGCCGAGCTTCTGGTAGGTGGCGATGGTCTCGGCCAGCACGTCCTCGTCGATGTTGGGGAAATAGGAGCTTTCCGCCTTGGCGATCTCGGCCGCCGGGGTTTCGTTCATGTAGAGCCGCGTCTTGCGATAGGCGCGCATGAAGGCCCTGGCCATGTCCGTTTCGAGCCATTCCGGCGTGGCGCAGAGGGACGAGAAACCGCAGGGTCCGATCATCGGCCCGACCTGGGCGACGATATGGCCGATGCCGTCCTTCTGAAGTTGCTGCGGGAACGGGCCCTGCTGCTGCACGTACTGGCCCAGGCCGTCGCGGAACGCCTTGTCGATGTCGGCGGCGCCGCCCGGCGTGATCAGGTTGATCCTGGAAAAATCGATGCCCGCCTTGTGGCAGGCGTACATGAACATGGCGCGCGGCTGTCCGCCGCCGAAGCAGACCAGGTCCGCCCCTTCCAGCTTGTCCCAGGTGAAATCCGGATCGGCCTCGCGCCCGGTGAGGAAGAAGCCGTCCATCTCGTTGATCTGGGCGAAGTGCCTGACCCTGGGCGTCTCGCCCTTGCCCAGGGTGGTGAAACCCTGGCTGAGCGCCGACTGCGCGACATCGGCCGAACCGTCGAGCAGGGCCTCGATGGCCGACTTGCCCGGCGGCGACACGGACCATTCGGGCTCGAGCCCCTCGGCCTTCAGGAAGCCGCCCGACATGGTGGAAATGAGCGGCGAGTAGAACGCCGAGAACAGCGTGAACTGGATGTTGATCCTGGTCATGGTTTCCCCCTGGGATGAATTGGCGTCGTTTGGGGGAGCAGCGTAACGGTTACCGTCTCCAGGTCAAGAACGGGCGGCGATGTCACAATCCGGCGGCGTCGAGCGGCCGACGGCCGGTGTCCCGGGGCGTCAGGGGGAAGTTCACCGTCACCCGGGTGCCTTTGCCCGGCGAGCTGTCGATCTCCAGGCCGCCGCCGTGGGCCTCGATCAGCGACTTGACGATCGACAGGCCCAGGCCCGTGCCGGTCTGCGACAGGTGGGGGTTGGAATGGCTGCGGGTGAAGGGCTCGGTCACCGTCTCGAGGCTGGCCTCGGGGATGCCGACGCCCGTGTCGACGACCGTCAGCGCCAGCGACCCGCCGCCGGGCCCGGCGGAAACCGTCACCGTGCCGCCCGGTTCCGTGAACTTGACGGCGTTGGACACCAGGTTGAGGACGATCTGCACGACCGCGCGGCGGTCGGCGGTCATCGGCGCCAGGGTGCCGGGAATTTCCGTCTTGACGTCGATGGCCTTGTCCTCGGCCATGGTCGCGAAGGTGCGTACGCAGTCGTCGATGACGCATTTGAGGTCGACGGGCTCCATGACCAGAAGGCGCTTGCCCGCCTCGATGGTCGAGATGTCGAGCACGTCGTTGACCAGCGCCAGCATCAGTTCGCCCGAATCGCGGATGTTGTCGGCATAGCCCTTGTAGCGCCTGTCGCCCAGCGAGCCGAAGATCTCGCTGCCGAGAAGCTGGCTGAACCCCAGGATCGCGTTCAAGGGCGTGCGGAACTCGTGGCTCATGGTGGCGAGGAAGCGGGACTTGGCGCGGTTCGCCTCGATGGCGCCTTCCGTCGCCTCGCGGAGCGACCGTTCGGCGGCGCGGCGGTCGGAAACGTCCTGGATGAACGACACGTAGTTGAGAACCTCGCCGTCGTCGCCGCGGATCACGGACGAGGACACGCTGCCCCACACCGCATGGCCGTCCTTGTGGAGGTAGCGCTTCTCCATGGAGATCGTCTCCGTCTCGCCGTTCGCCAGCCGGCGGCGCAGTTCCAGGCTCTTCTCCAGGTCGTCGGGATGGGTCAGGGCCTCGTAGGGATTGTCCAGCAGTTCCTCGCGGCTGTAGCCGACCATGGCACAGAACGCGTCATTGACCCGCTCGCGGGTCGAGCCGTCGGCCGCGTGCAGGACCATGCCCACGGCGGCGCGGTCGAACACGCTGTCCAGCACGGTATCCTTGCGGCGCAGGGCCTCGCTTTCGCGCAGTTCGCGCGGCAGCCAGTGGCGGATCAGCAGGACCAGCACCATGACCCCGGCGACGATGTTGATCAGCTTGGGAACGACCAGCAGGGCCGGGTCGGACAGCGTGTCGAAAATGCCCGGCGGCAGAAGCCCGTAGCGGGAATTGAAGTAGAGGCCGAAATAGACGCTTTCGAACAGGGTGCGGAAGGCGTCGATGGCGAGGATGATCAGCAGCACGGCGATGCCGGCGCCGGCCACCTTCGACTGGCGCAGCTTGACGACGTAGAGGATCAGGATGACCAGCCACAGGACGGTCACCACCCAGTAGGACATAGGTGCGAAGTGTTCAACCATCACGCGGCCCGGCCCGAATTCCCTCCGGGCGGAGATTCCCACATTTGTCGCCGAGGTTGCAACCTCCGGTTAAAAAGCGGGACTCTTTATTAGACGGCAAGGCCGGCGACGAAGGCTTCGGCGGCGGCCAGGCGTCTCCGGTCGACGCCGGTGGCGAAGCCCGCATTTTCCAGGAAATCGACGACCCGGCCCGTCGCCACGTTGCCCCTGGCGCCCGGCGCGTAGGGGCAGCCGCCCAACCCGCCGGCGGCGGCGTCGAAGGTGCGGATGCCCCGTTCCAGGCTGACGGCGATGTTGTCCAGCGCGCGGCCCCCGGTGTCGTGGTAGTGGCCGGCGAGGGCGGCAGCGTCGGCGACGCCCAGCACGGCGTCCAGCATGGCGGCGACGGAGTCGGGTTTTCCATGGCCGATGGTGTCGCCGAGCGAGACCTGGTAGCAGCCGAGGCCGAACAGGGCGTCGGTCACCCGCGCGACCTCGGCGGGCGGCACGGTGCCCGCATAGGGGCAGTCGGTGACGCAGCTGACGTAGCCGCGCAGGGGCATGCCGTCGGCGCGGGCGGCCTCGGCCACGGGGCGGAAGCGGTCCAGGCTTTCGGCGATCGTGCAGTTGATGTTCTTCTCGCTGAAGGCCTCGGACGCGGCGGCGAACACGGCGACTTCATCCGCCTTTGCCGCCTTGGCGCCCTCGTATCCCTTCATGTTGGGGGTCAGGGCGGCGTAGGCGACACCGGGCCGGCGCGCGATCGAGGCCATGACCTCGGCGGCGTCGGCCATCTGCGGCACCCACTTGGGCGAGACGAAGCTGGTCGCCTCGATCTTGGCGAAGCCCGCTTCGGACAAGAGGTCGATCAGGCGCACCTTGTCGGCCGTGGGGATCGGGCGCTTTTCGTTCTGCAGGCCGTCGCGCGGCCCGACCTCGTAGACGGTGACGGATTGTCCGCTCATGCCTCCGCCTCCGGTTCCTCCTCCAGGACCAGCAGCACCTGGCCCTCG
>PFFW01000067.1:327-23830 GCA_002781745.1 Rhodospirillales bacterium CG15_BIG_FIL_POST_REV_8_21_14_020_66_15 | reverse complement strand
AAATCAGACATCTCCATCGCCTCCTCACTGGAGACAATGAATCACGACAGACCCGATTAGGGAATCCCCTTAATGGGTCCGGACCCTAGCCTCGTTATCTGATGAGTCCCAAATAACGAGGTAGAAACAGCAACCCCGTCAAAGCCTGCAAGCAATGACGGGGGTGCAGGGCTCAAAGCCCGGACGAGAGATGACTCTCATCAGTTGAACAACGTGAAGATAGCTATCTCGAGTCCGGGTTTCAATCTGTAAACACTCTATAAGGATAGATACCCATGAGTACGAAGAAGCAGTCAGGCGACAAGGCGTCGTCAATCGCAGGAAAGGTTTTGGCAGGGAAGAAGCCGACCACCGCTGAGGTGAAGACCTTGGCAGGTTCGGTCCTTGGCCAGGATGAAACGAAGGGATCGCGCAAGAAGTGATGCGCGATCTGTGAGGCTTAGGCCTCACGATAGACAAGGCGTGCAGGTATCTGGAAAATCCAGGTACCTGCAAGTCCTGAGCCTAATTTAAACGCTCGGCTTCCCGCAAAACCCGCTCCAACCCCATATCCCGGATGCCCATCTCGCGCAGATGGGCGACGGTGTTCCTCAGGTAATCGACGCAGGCGCCGCGCTTGCCCTGGCCTTGGGCGACCATGCGGGCGGCCTCGGCCACGGGGCGCGCACCCGCGTAATAGTCGCTGGCGTGATTGACCACGAAGGCGGCGCCGGTGACGGGTTCGCCGGCCACGGAAATCCTGAGCCACCTGAGATGGTATTCACCCTCGCTGGCCTCGCGGCGGCACAGATGGGCGAGCACGGCCTCGCGGTCGCGGCCGCGAATGCGGAAGCCGAGCCCTTGGCAGGAGCCGCCGCGGTCGAGCCCGAGCACGAGGCCCGGCGTCTCGCGCGTGCCCCGGTAGTTGAAGGAATAGAGGCAGAGCGCGCGGTGATAGCCGTAAAGCCTCGCCGGGCGCGTTTCCGCGTAGGTGAAGTCCGCGTCCCACATGAGCGAGCCGTAGGCGAACAGCCAGAAATCGTCGGTCGGTGTCGGCATGGGCCATTGTTAGCCGCCATGGCGCATCGCCGCCAGGGGCAATCCCGCCCGTTCCCCCTCACCCCGACCCTCTCCCCCACCAAGGCGGGGGAGAGGGAGGGAGATTGCGCAATCGGTTCCCTCTCCCCCTTGGGGGAGAGGGTCGGGGTGAGGGGGCTGACCGGATCGTCCGCGGCCTCTTTCACGCTTCGGCTCATTGCGCCTATAACGGGCCATGGCTTTCACTCCGCGCCGCTCCCTGGACCGTTCGCGCGCCGCCCCCTCCGTGCTGCGCAGGCTGGCGGTCGCCCTGCCGCTGGTCCTCATGCTCGGCTACGTGGTGTTCTGGTTCACGGCCGCCGCCACGGCGGAGAAACAGGTCATTGCCTGGATCGACGCACGGCGCGCCCATGGGATCGGGATCACCCACGGCGCGCTCACGACCTCGGGCTTTCCCTTCCGTCTCGAGATCCGCATCGCCGACACCGCCGCCGAATGGCCCGGCGGGGCCTGGACCGGGCCGGAATTGACGCTGTCCGGCGCGCCTTGGAACTGGCGGCGCCTCGACTGGACGGCGCCGGGCGTCCACCGCATCGATTGGACGGGGAGCGACGGCAAGAAGATTTCGGCGACCCTGACGGCGGCGCATCTGGAAGGCTGGGGCGAGGCCGGGCCGCGCGGCTTGCCGCGGCTCGAGGCCTGGCTGACCGACGGCAGCCTGGACACCCCCAGGGGCAGGGTGACGGCGCGGGGGCTCCTGGTCCAGGTGCTGCCGCCCCTGTCGCCCGATGCGGGTGCGCGCGCCGGTAACGGGCCGGGCCCCGTCGTCGGACCGCGCCTGCCGATCTCGCTCGACGCCAAGGGGGTGGAACTGCCGCCGGGCCTGGCCACGGCGCTGGGACGCGGGATCGACCGCCTGGCCCTGGAGGTGTCCTTGAACGGTCCGATTGAACCGGGCCCCTGGCCGGATCCGGCCCTCCGCTGGCGGGACGCGGGCGGCGTGCTGGAGGTCAGGCAGATGGGCCTGGTCCACGGGCCGCTGAACCTGACGGGCGAGGGCACCCTGGCCATCGACGGCCGGGGCCAGCCGGAAGGCGCGTTCACCGCCCGGGTCTCGGGCTTCGCCGAGACCGTCGAGGCGCTGCGCAGGCAGGGAATCATGGACAACGTGGCGGCGGACGCGGCGCAGGTCGTTCTGGGGCTCCTGGCCAGGGGGCCGGTGGACGGTCCGCGCACCCTCGACGTGCCGCTCACCCTGCAGGACCGATGGCTCAGCCTGGGCGCGGTGGCGCTGTTTCGCCTGCGACCCGTCGACTGGTTCACGCCTCCTGGGTCGTGATAGGGGGGCGGGTCGTGATCGGCCCCCGGGTCTGCTATGATTGGGTGCATGATACGCGCCCTGATCCTGACGGCCCTGCTTGCGGTCGCGGCCCCGGCCCACGCCGCGGACGACGGCAAGGACGCGCCTCCCGGCCCGCAGCACGGCCCCTACTATTCGGGCCAGCTTCTGGTCGCCGAAGCCGCCATGCCCGATCCGCGCTTCTCCGGAACGGTGATCTATCTCGCCGACCATGACGCCGCGGGGGCCTTCGGCCTGGTGGTCAACCGGCCCGTCGGCGAGGGGCCGGTGCGCGATTTCCTGATGGGCCTGGGAATGGAGCCGGACCCCTCCGAGAAGCTGTCCGGCGAGGTGCGCATCCACTCGGGCGGGCCGGTGGAGCCGGGCGCGGGGTTCGTGCTTCACACCAACGACTACCAGACGGAAACCACGGGCATGATCCGGGGCAAGGTCGCGGTGACCGCCAGCCTGAAGGCGGTCAAGGACATCGGCCTGGGCACCGGGCCGCGCCGCTACCTCATTCTGCTGGGCTACGCGGGGTGGGGTCCGGGACAACTGGAGGCCGAAATGCGGCGCGGCGACTGGCAGATCGCGCCGTTTGACGAAACCACCGTGTTCGGTTCCGACGACGACGCCAAGTGGCAACGCGCGCGCAAGCGGGCGGGCATTCCCATGTAGCTCCCGGATTTCCCGGAAGCAGGTCGTTGACTTGCCGGTGGCCGGGAAATGCTCTAGCGTCCCGGAAACCTTGAACGGGAGCCCGCCGGTGACGGCTGCCATCGCGAAAATATGGACCCGCGCCCGCCGCCGGCGTGCCGTCGGCGCGCTGTTGGTGGCGGCGCTGTGGCTGAAGGCGGTCGTGCTCGCCGTGGGCCTGGCTCAGACAGCGCAGGCGTCTCAACCCGGTGCCGCGACGGCGGAACGGGACCTGCTCGCCGCCCTCCGCGTCATCTGCACCGCGGGCGGGGCCAAGGTCCGAGGTTCGTCCGGCCAGGACGGCGATGCCCGCACCTCGGCCCTCCATGACTGCGCGCGCTGCTGCTCGGCGCCCGCCCACGGGACGCCGCCGGCCGGCGGCGCCGTCCTGTCGGCGGTGTTCGTTTTCGCCGCCGTTCCGCCCGTGCCGGAAGGCGTGCCGCCGGGTGAAGTCCCCGTCACGCCCACACATCCCCGCGCTCCGCCGCCTTCGATCCTGTCCTAACGCTCGTCCCGCGCGGCGCGGATGCCGCGCGGCCCCTTACAGTTTCAGGATCGAACCACCATGAAGACCAAGACCATGTCCCGCGGCGCTGTGCTGCTCGCGGCTCTCCTCGCCGTTTCCCTGCCGTCCCTCGCCCGCGCGCATGACGCCAGGGACCACGGCGCAATGAACCATGACACCATGGACCACGGGGCCACGGCGCAGGTCGGTATCGCCGTGACCGGCGCCTGGGCCCGGCCGACCATCGGCAGGCTGCGCGTCACCGCCGCCTATTTCCAGGCCGCCGTCACCGGCAAGGACGCCGACCGGCTGACCGGCGCCAGGACCCCCGTCGCCGCGCATGCCGAGCTGCATGAACACGTCATGCAGAACGACGTGGCCAGGATGCGCCCCGTTGCCGGCGTGCCCGTCGCCCCCGGCAAGCCCGCGACCTTCCGGCCCGGCGGCTATCACGTCATGATCAAGGACCTGAAACAGCCGCTGAACGAGGGCGACACGTTCCCCCTGACCCTGACCTTCGAGATTGCGGGCGACGTGACGGTGCAGGTCACGGTGATGAAGAAGGCCGCCATGGACCACGGCATGCACAGGCATTGATGCCTGGATTTCATTGATCCGCGCAAATCGACCATCGCGATGCTGCCGTGTCCCGGGGGCATCGCCCGGGATTTACGGCTATGCCTGCTTGGCGTCGATCACGCCGCGGCGCACGGCGCGGGTGCGGGTGAACACGTCCTCGAGCCCGTCGCCGTCGCCGCGCCGGATCATGCGCTGCATGGCGGTCAGATCCTCCGTGAAGCGGCCGAGGATCTCCAGCACCGCCTCGCGGTTGGTCAGGAAGATGTCGCGCCACATCACCGGATCCGAGGCGGCGATGCGCGTGAAGTCGCGGAAGCCCGAGGCCGAGAACTCGATGACCTCTTTCTGCAGGTCCGTGGACAACTGCGTTGCCGTGTCGACGATGGTGTAGGCGATCAGGTGCGGCAGGTGCGAGGTGATGGCCAGCACCTGGTCGTGGTGGCCGGGGCCCATGATCTCGACCTTCGATCCCGCGGCGCGCCACAGGGCGGCCACGGTGTCCACGGCTCCGGTGTCGGTGTCGGCCTCGGGCGTCAGGATGCAATAGCGCCCGTCGAACAGTTCGGCGAACCCGGCCTCGGGCCCCGAATGCTCGGTCCCGGCGATGGGATGGCCCGGCACCAGATGCACGCCTTCCGGCAGGTGCGGCCTGATGGCGGCGATCGCCGCCCGCTTGACCGAGCCGACGTCGGTGACGATGGCTCCCGGCTTCAGGCTCTTGCCGATGGCCCCGGCCACGGCGCCATAGGCGCCGAGCGGCGTGCAGATCACCACTATGTCGGCGTCGGCGGCCGCTTCGGCGGGGTCGGTCGTGACACGGTCGGCCAATCCCAAGCGCGTGGCCGCGTCGAGCGTCTCCTGCGTTCGGGCGGCGACGGCGATCTCGCCCGCCAGGCCGTCGCGGCGCACGACGCGGGCGAGGGACGAGCCGATCAGCCCGATGCCGATGAAGGCCATGCGTTCGAACATTTTTCCGCTCATGTGTCGGCCCCCATGAATTCACGCAGCGCCTTGATCACCGCCTCCATCTCTTCGGCCTTGCCGATCGTGATGCGCAGGCAGTCGGGCAGGCCGTAGCCGGCGACCCGGCGCGCGATGATGCCCCTGGACTTCAGATGCGCGTCCGCCTCCTCGGCCGTGCGGCCGGGGGTATCCGGGAAGCGCGCCAGCACGAAGTTGCCCACGCCGTCCGGCACGAACAGGCCGATCTGACGCAGCGCGTCCTGCGTGCGCTTCAGCCATTCGTCGTTGTGGGCGCGGCACATGTCCGTGAAGGCCGTGTCGTTGAAGGCGGCCAGGCCCGCCGCCTGGGCCGGGATCGAGACGTTGAAGGGCCCGCGAATGCGGTTCAGCACGTCGGCGACGGCTTCGGGCACGTAGGCCCAGCCCAGGCGCGCGCCACCGAGGCCGTACATCTTGGAGAACGTGCGGGTCATCACCACGTTGTCGGCGGCCCTGACCATGTCCATGCCGTCCGTGTAGCCGGGCGTGCCGACGACGTATTCCGCATAGGCGCCGTCGATGACCAGCAGCACGTCGTCCCGCAGGCCGTCGCGCAGGCGCCGCATCTCGTCCGCCGTCAGGTAGGTGCCCGTCGGGTTGTTGGGGTTGGCGACGAACAGCAGGCGGGTGCGCTCCGTCACCGCCGCCAGCAGGGCGTCGACGTCGGCCTTCAGGTTCGTCTCCGGCGCCTTCACGGGCGTTGCCCCCGCCGCCATGGCCGAGATGCCGTACATCAGGAAGCCGTGCTCGGAATACAGCACCACGTCGCCCGGCCCGGTGTAGGCTTGGCACAGCATGTTGATGATTTCGTCCGACCCGGCGCCCAGGATCAGGCGTTCGGGCTCCAGGCCGTAACGCGCGGCAATGGCGGCGCGCAGTTCCGGCGCATGGCCGTCGGGATAGCGGTGGATGCTGCGGGCGGCCCCCTCCAGCGCCCTGACGGCGGCCGGACTGGGGCCGAAGGCGCCCTCGTTGGACGACAGCTTGATGACGGTGTCTGCGCCCGCGATCTTGCTTTCACCGCCCTTGTAGGGGGCGATCTCCATGATGCCGGGCTGCGGCCGGGGCGCGCTCATCGCTTTTTTCTCGGATCCAGTTCCTGGGGCCCGAGCGGCGTGGCGCAGGCTCCTAAGTGAATGACGCGGCTGACCCGGCCCTTCACGGCCTCCTTCAGGTTCTCCAGGTGGCCCTTCTCGGGATCGACGAAGCCGAACACCTCGGTCAGGTAGGTCCAGGCCGCGGGGCGCGACGGCTCGTGCCACAGCTGGTTGAACACCGGCGAGAAGCCGAGGTCGTTGAGCGCCTTGGCGATGGCGCGGAACGGCACGTCCTCCTCGCATTCCACGGCCAGGTAGGTGCGGTCACGGCCCGTGGGCTCCGGCGTGACCATGGGGCAGATAACCAGCGCTTCCAGGCCCTGGGCCTCGAACCCGTTGCCCGGCCCGGCGAAGGGCAGGCGGGCGATGACGCGGGGCGCGTCCTCGGCCGTCGACACCAGGTGGCGCCACCACTGGTCGTCGTTCTGCTCGTTGCGCGGCAGCGGCAGGACGCCCAGCGTGCACTCCTGGCGCTGCACGGCCTCGATCACGCGCGCGCTGGTGGTGAACCGGCGCATCGGCGTGAAGCTGCCGTACTGGTCGCGCGCCATGTCCCAGTATCCGGTCTGGCTCTCGGGCACCTGGACGGCGACGGAGAACGGTCCCTCGAAGCTGAGCGTGGCGACGATCAGCTCGCGCCAGATGCGCGCAAGTTCACGGCGCGGGAACGGTCCCCTGTGGCGCTCCATCAGGCGATAGACGATCTCGGCCTCGCGTGCCGGGCGGATCTTCACGCTCTCGCCCTTCTTCAGCTCGCGCACGTTCTCCACCACCTCGGTGCGTTGCATGATCAGGTCATGAAGCTTTACGTCGATGGCGTCGATCTGTTGGCGCAGGTCGGCAAGCGTGGGTTTGCGGGTCTTGGACATGGCTGCGTGGGTCGTCAGTGGAAGCCGGTTGCGTTGGCCCCGGGCGGCCGCGCGCGTGCGGCCCAAGCGGGCTGCGTAGTGATACTGGGATGGCGGGCGGAAATCAAAGGCAAATCAGGGGGTAACCCGGATCCGCCCCGCCGCCGCGCCGCGCCCCTGGGGCATCGGCAGGTAGGTGCGGCGCCGCCGTTCCTGGATCGCCGGAGTGGCCGCGTAGATCTGTTTGACCGCCTCCATGACCACGACACCGGCGAACGAGCCCCACAGCATCGTGCCCGCGCGCTCCCACGCCGGGGCCGAGCGGACCAGCAGGGCCGTGCGGAACGGCGGCATGTAGAGGGCGCGGTCGGTCGCCAGCGGCGTGAACATGGACTCTCGCAAAAGGCGCGACAGCTGGCGCGGCGAGAACGGCCGGCCGAAGCCGAAGGGGGTCCGTTCGAACCGCGCCCACAGCCCGGTGCGGTTGGGCACGATCACCATGAGCCTGCCGGAGTCGGAAAGCACCCGCCATATCTCGCGCATCAGGGGGCCGACCTGCTCGGCGCATTCCAGGGCGTGCACGACGACGATGCGGTCCATGGAGCGGTCGGGAAACGGCAGTTCCAGTTCGTCCACCAGGGCCGCCTGACCGCCGCCCTGGGCGGGCCACCGCAGCACGCCCTGGCGCGCCGGCATGGCGGCGATGACCCGGTCGGCCTCGTCGCGGAAGCCCTCGAGGTAGGGCGGGGCGTAGCCGATGCCCAGGATGCGCTGCCCCTTGGTGTCGGGCCACAACGCCCGCATCTTGCGCCGGATCATGCGCCGGGCCGCCTGGCCCAGGGGGGCGGCGTAGAAGTCGCGCAGGTCCACAACGTCGATCCACATGGGGCGGCAGCATAGTCTAAATACCCGCCGGTCAAAACGCCGTGTGCCGATGCCATCCTCCGTGGCGCGTTTTTCGAGCCGGTGTTAAGGTCGCGGCCAAACGTCCACCACCACCACCCGGAGACATCCATCCATGAAGCTTCGTTATTCCCCGACGTCACCCTTCGTCCGCAAGGTCATGGTCACGGCCCACGAGACCGGGCTTGCCGACCAGATCGAAAAGATCGCGACCAACGTCTGGGCCGCCGGCACGGACATCGGCGCCGACAACCCGGTCGGCAAGGTGCCCTGCCTGACCACCGACGGCGGCGAGATCATCTACGATTCCTCCGTCATCTGCGAATACCTGGACAGCCTGCACGACGGCCAGAAGCTGTTCCCGCCGGTGGGCGGCGCCCGCTGGCGGGCGCTTCGCCTCAACGCGCTTGGCGACGGCATGTGCGAAACGGGCATCCGCCGCCTGTTGGAAACGCGCCTGTGGCCCGACAGCCCGCGCCAGGACTGGATCGATCGTGCCAACACGGTGCTGGGCCGCTGCTTCAAGTCGCTGGAAGACGACGCCGACGCGCTGTCCGGTCCCGTCACCATCGGCCAGGTCGCCATCGGCTGCGCCATCGGCTGGCTCGACCTGCGGTTCTCGGACTTCGGCTGGCGTGACGACTGTCCGGCGCTGGCCGACTGGTACGCCGGGTTCTCGGCCCGCCCGTCCATGGCGGCGACCGAGCCCAAGGAATAATCGGAACCGAAGGGACAGGGGGGCGGAGTGTGCAGGCGGCCGACGTCATCAGGGCCCTCGGCCTCGCCCCCCATCCCGAAGGCGGCCACTTCCGCGAAATCCATCGCGAACCCGCGCCGGGCGGCACGGATGGGCGTGGCGCCGTCACCAGCATCTACTATATGCTGGCGGCGGACGAGCGCTCCCACTGGCACCGCGTCGACGCCGTGGAGATATGGAACTTCCACGCCGCGGGCGGCTCGGGTGCGGCGGGCCTGGAACTCGCCCTGTCGCCCGACGGCAAGGCCGTGGAAACCTGTCTGCTGGGCTCCGTCCTCGCCGTCGGGCAGCGGCCCCAGGCCGTGGTCCCCGCCGGCTGGTGGCAGACGGCCCGCCTTGCCGATCCGCGGCCGGACGGCTGGTTGCTGGTCGGCTGCACCGTGGCCCCGGCCTTCGATTTCGCCGGGTTCGAGATGGCGGCCCCCGGTTGGACGCCGAGGGACTGGAAATCCTAGCGCGGGCGCTTTAACGTAAAGTGAACTGACGAAGCGTGGAGACGTCGCCATGGCCGCCGACAAGACCCTGCACGGCGCGGACAACCTGGGCGCCCTGCTGGTCCGGGCCTTCCGCTGGTTCGAGGAAGGCCTGGCCTCCGATCCCGATACCGCCCATCTGCCGCGCCTGTCCGGCACGCAGTTCATGACCCTTGCCAGCCTCGACGACGACGGCACCTCCATCGCCGAACTGGCGCGCCGCGTCGGCGTGACCCGTCAGGCCATGCATCAGCAGGTCGGCGAGCTGGGCCGGGCGGCGCTGGTGGAACTGGTGGACAGCCCGCGCGACCGCCGGCTCAAGCTGGTGAAACTTTCCCTGCTCGGCCGCACCCTGGATCAGAAGGCCGCCGTCGCGATCGCGGCCCTCGAAAAGGACCTGACCCGGCGCATCGGCAGGGAGGCCGTGGCCGACCTGCGCCGGCATCTTTCCGCCGACTGGGGCCGGCCCGGGATGCCCAAAGGCAAGGCGTGAGAACGCTCTCTCGGGATTTGCTGAATTTCGTTTGCTTTAAGGAAATGGCCCAATAGATTCCGCGGGAACAGGGGCGCCCGGCCCGCAAGCAAAGACGGATGTGAAGATGGCCAAGAAATCGTTCTTCTCGAAGTTCTTCCACAACGATGATGACGAAGAGTCGGTGGAGGACATCGACCGCCGCCTCGCCGAGGAACTCGCCGCGATTGACAGCATGGAGGTCCAGAACCTGGATGGCGCGCGCACGATCATGGAGGATTGGGAGAACGCCGGCGCCTGCATCTACCTGATGGATATGGCTCCTCTCTATGCCCTTATCGGTGGCCGCGACGGCATGCTCGGCAAGCGCCTGCCCGACGCCTGCGGCCATATCTTCGAGCGGCTGGTTCCGGCGAAGGACGGCCGCTCCCGCATCCGGGGTGACTTCTTCGTTATGAGCTTCGCCTCGCTCTCGCGCGAGGCCGGGTTCGTCAAGGCCGCCCAGGTCATCAACGGCATCGGCCTGCAGACCATCGGCGAGCGCTTCAAGACTATCGAGGTCCCCAACCTGCTGGTCGCGGCGGACCCGGCGGAACTGGCCAACGAGAACGGCGAGTTCGACCCGGCCAAGGCCAAAGCCCAGATCGATTCCGGAGGCTCGGGCGTCGTCCTCGGCAAGCTGGGTCCGGACGAACCGGTTTGGCTCAAGGTATCGGTCACCAAGGCAAAGGAAGCGGCGGTGCTGGTCGCCGCGCAAAAAGGCAAGACCATTGACCAGGACTCTCCGCGGCCGCGCCGACGCGGCGATCCCGGCTGGGTCGAACCGCGCAGCGACCGGCGGGTCCGGATTTCCAACGACCCCATGCAGATGGAACGGCGGCGCGGCCGCGACCGCCGGGTGAACCGCTAGGACGTGCCGCCCACCCGGCCTTCCCGGGTTTTCCGGAACATCTCCTTCGACGCCAGCACCGCGCCGCCGATGATCAGCAGGCAGCCCAGCCCGACGGCGAGGCTCGCCTCGCCCTTGCCGAAGGCGATCAGCAGCACGGTGGAGATCAGGGGTGCCGCGTAGGCCAAGGCACCCAGCACTTGGAGGTCGCCGTGCTTGGTGCCGTAGTCCCACGTGAAGAAGGCCGCGCCCACCGGCAACAAGCCCAACCCGAGCGCGGCCAGCCATTGCCCCCAATCGGCGGGCCAGAGCGTCGTTTCGAACATCAGGTGGCTGACGGCCGCGAGCACCACCGTGGCGGCGCAGAAGCCGCCCACCGTGTCCGTTGGCACGGCCCCGAAGCGGCGGTTGGCGACGGAATAGACCGACCAGGTCAGGGCGCAGGCCCCGGCCATGGCGTAGCCCAGGGCGTACTCCGCCTTGAACCCACCGATGCCCACGCCGTCCGTGACCAGCACGACCGTCCCGGCAAGGCCCGCCAGCGCCCCCGCGACGTGCCACCAACGCAGCCGTTCGCCCGGCAATAGCGCCGAGAACAGCACGATCAGCAGCGGCCAGAGGTAGGCGATCAGCCCGGCCTCGACCGGCGGCGCGTTCCTGAGCGCCATGAAATAGAAGAAGTGGTAGCCGAACAACCCGCCGACGCCGAGCGCCCAGGCGCCCCAGGGCTGGCGCAGGAAAGGCCCGGGCCGTTCGCCGCGGACCAGCCATTTCACGGCGATCATGGCGGTCGCCACGGCGAAGCTCATGGCGACCAGCTGAAAGGGCGGCACCCGGCCGGTGAGCGTCGTCAACAGGGCCAGCAGGCCCCACATGAGGACCGCCGTGGCGCCGACCAGGGTCGCCCGGCGTTTGATGGCGGCGGCACCGCTCACGGCAGGAACTTGACGACCTTGAGCCGCCCGCCCGGCGCCAGCACGGCTTCGGCCCGGCCGTCGCCGTCCAGGTCCTGGGCCAGCACGGCAAGATCGATCGGCTCGGCGTTCAGGACCTCGGCCAGCTGGCGGAAGGTGCCGAAGGCGAAGGTGACGACGCGCAGGTTGCGCCGCGCGGCGTCGGGGACGATCAGGTCGGGGATGCCGTCGCCGTCCATGTCGGCGACGTCGGAAAGCCCCTGCTCGCGCGAGCCGATTTCGTGGTTGGAGAAGCCGGGGGCCGCGTGCTCGGCCGCCAGGCGCTCGCCCCGCCATTCGTAGAGCGTGAGGGTGCCGCCCAGGTGCGGCGTGACGACGGCGGCGACTTCCCTGCGCCCGTCGCCGTCGAAGTCGCCGACGCCGACGGGGTTGAGCCAACGGTAGGGCTGGCCGATGGGCTCCGACTCCGCCGCCTGGCGCAGCCCCCGGTCGGAGGTTTCGATAACGGCGAGCGCCGCCCCCGCCTTGGTATAGGTTTTCACGGCCAGTATTTCGTCGACCCCGTCGCCGTCGATGTCGACGATGCGGGGTGCGCGGTCCTCGAACACGGCCTGGGTGGTCAGGTCGAGGATTTCCAGGGAGCCGCCCTGAAGGCGCAGCGCCAGGCCGCCCGCCTCGATCGCGTCGCCCAGCACGCCGTGGCCGTAGCGCTCCGTCGGCCTGCGGTACCAGGCCGCGCGGATGTTGCGCGTGCCCGCGACGACGACCTCGTCGGGCATGGGGGCGCCGTCGCCCGAGTCCGCCGGGGGCAGGGGTTCGGGCCGCGGCGACAGCGTCACCCCCTGTTCGTCCAGGCCGACCGTATGGTGGCTGCCGTCGGCGAGGCGGATGACGGCGGCGCCCTCGATGCGCCCGACCCAGGCGACCCGATGCGGCAGTTCGACCCCGAACTCCAGCACCTCCATCGCCTCGGCGGTCGAGGCGGCGGAAAGGACGGCACTGAGGGCAAAAACAAAGACGGCGCGTACCATGACGCGCCGTCTTATCAAAAGTCGTTCATCCACACCAGCGGGTCAGGCCATGTACTGCCCGCCGTTGGCGGAGATCGTCGAGCCGGTGATGAAGCCCGCCTCGTCGGAGGCGAGGAACACGACACAGCGGGCGATCTCCTCGGCCTGGCCCAGGCGGCCCACGGGGATCTGCGGGATGACCTTGGTCTCCAGCACGTCCTTGGGCACGGCCATGACCATCTCGGTGGCGATGTAGCCCGGCGCGACGGCGTTTACGGTGATGCCCTTGGCCGCCGTCTCCAGGGCCAGCGCCTTGGTGAAGCCGAGGTCGCCGGCCTTGGCGGCGGCGTAGTTGGTCTGCCCGAACTGGCCCTTCTGCCCGTTGATGGAGCTGATCGAGACGATCCGCCCGAAGCCGGCCGCGCGCATGTCGTCGATCACGTTGCGCGTGAGGTTGAACAGACCCGACAGGTTGGTGTTGATCACCGCGTCCCACTGCTCCTTGGTCATCTTGTGCAGCGGCACGTCGCGGGTGATGCCGGCGTTGTTGACCAGCACCTCCACGGCGCCCAGGTCGGCCTTGATCCGGCTGATCGCGGCGGCGACGGCGTCGAAGTCGCCGACGTCGAACTTGTAGACGGGGATGCCCGTCTCGTCCTTGAACCTGGCGGCGGCCTCGTCGTTGCCGCCGTAGTTGGCGGCAACCGTGTATCCGGCGCCCTTCAGCGCCAACGAAATGGCCTTGCCGATCCCGCGGGTACCCCCCGTAACCAATGCGACGCGTCCCATGTCAGTCTCCTCGTGCTATGACGGAAAGGGCGCCGTCCGGCAGGACGGCGCCCCCGATCCCCACGTCCTAGTCGCGCGCCACGCACATGGCGATGCCCATGCCGCCGCCGATGCACAGCGTGGCCAGGCCCTTCTTGGCGTCGCGTTTCTGCATTTCGTAAAGAAGCGTGGTCAGCACCCGCGTGCCGGACGCCCCCACCGGATGGCCGAGCGCGATGGCGCCGCCGTTGACATTGACCTTGGACGTGTCCCAGCCCAGGTCCTTGTTGACGGCGCAGGCCTGGGCGGCGAACGCCTCGTTGGCCTCGATCAGGTCCAGGTCGTCGACGGACCAGCCGGCCTTTTCCAAAGCCATGCGCGAGGCCGGGATCGGCCCGGTGCCCATGACGGCCGGGTCGACGCCGGCGGTGGCCCAGGAAACGATGCGGGCGAGCGGCGTGATGCCGCGCTTCTCGGCGTTCTTGGCCGTCATCAGCACGGTCGCCGCGGCGCCGTCGTTGATGCCCGACGCGTTGCCCGCCGTCACCGTGCCTTCCTTGTCGAAGGCGGTGCGCATGCCGGCCAAGGCTTCCGCCGTGGTGCCGGGCTTGGGATGTTCGTCGGTGTCGACCACGGTCTCGCCCTTGCGCGACTTGATGGTCACGGGAACGATCTCGTCCTTGAACCTGCCGGCGGCCATGGCGGCGGCGGCCTTCTGCTGTGACGACAGGGCGAAGGCGTCCTGTTCCTCGCGCGTCAGCTGCCAGCGCTGGGCCACGTTCTCGGCCGTGTTGCCCATGTGATAGCCGTGGAAGGCGTCGGTCAGGCCGTCCTTGATCATGCTGTCGATCATCTCGGCCGTGCCCATCTTGGTGCCGCCCCGCAGGTTGATGACGTGCGGCGCCTGGCTCATGCTTTCCTGGCCGCCGGCGACGATCACGTCGGCGTCGCCCAGCTTGATGGCCTGGAAGCCGAGCGCCACCGTGCGCAGGCCCGAGCCGCACAACTGGTTGATGCCGTAGGCCGTGCGCTCCACCGGGATGCCCGCGTTGACGGCGGCCTGGCGGGCCGGGTTCTGGCCGGCGCCGGCCGACAGAATCTGGCCCATGATCACTTCGTTGACGTCCTCGGGGGCGACGCCGGCGCGCTCCAGGGCGGCGCGGATGGCGACTTCGCCCAGGTAGTGCGCGGGGACGGAGCTGAGGCCTCCGTTGAAGGCGCCGATGGCGGTGCGGGCGGCGCTGGCGATAACGACTTCAGTCATGCTTCTCTCTCCTCAATAAAATACACCCCCTTGCATGGACCCATGGCCCCGCGAGGCGGTTGCAAACACGCGGATTTCCGGCACCGCGCCCAGATGAAACCGTTTGGATGTATGCCCTTGCGGGGCCGTCTAAAGCGGCCTTCGTCTCCCACGTCCGGTTATATGGCTCATTGCTGATGGATACAAGGGCGATCCCGGGCAAACCATGACCTGTGTCAAGATTCCGGCTCCGCGTGAGCGAGCAGCCAGCCTGCAAGCGGCGCGAACAGGGCCTTGCGCGACCGTCCGCCCGACACCAGGCCGATATGGCCGGCGACGACCGACAAGGTCTCCGCATGGGGCAGCGCGGCGGCAAGGGCGCGCGACGACGCGGGCGGCACGATGTGGTCCTTTTCGGGCACCACGACCAGGGCCGGGCAGGTGACCTTGGCGGGAAGGATGGGGTCGCCCGCGACGATCCATTCGCCACGCGGCGGCGTGTTCTTCAGGTGCCAGTCGCGGAAGCATTCCAGGGCGACCGGCCCGGGCAGCACCACCCCGTCGTTGAGCCAGTCCTCCAACTGCACGAAACGCCTGGCCTCCAGCGTGTCCGGGGCCATGGCGGCGAAGCGGCGGAACTTCTCGGGCGTCATGTAGGGATCCAGGCCCGCGAACATGGTCTGCATCATGTCGACGGGCAGCACGCCGGCCCGGGCGACCGTGTCCTCCAGCCGCGGCATCATGCCGTCCAGCACACGCACGAGATCGCCGTAGGCGACGTGGAAGTCCCAGGGCGCCGCCATCATCACGAGCGCCCGCACGTCCTTGAGCCGCAACTGGGCGAGCGCCAGGGACAACAGGCCGCCCATGCAGTAGCCGACCAGGGCGACCGGTCCGCCGTTCAGGTCGCACGCGAAATCGAGCGCGCGGGACAGCCGTCCGGCGATGTAGTCGGTGAAGGTGTAGGCGGTCTCTTCACCCCGGGGCGCGTCCCAGTCGACCACGAGCGGGCGCAGACCGCGCGCGGCCAGGCTGCGCAAGAGGCTTTGGTCATGGTCGAGGTCGAGCACCCAGTAGCGGTTGACGAGCGATGGGACGACCAGCACCACGGGGGCCTGTTGTCCTTCCGCTGTCGCGGTTTCGGGCACTGCGCCGTAGTCGAGAAGTCGGCTCGACCCTTCCCGCCAGATCACCGGCGGTTCGGCCGGGCGGGGGACGCGTTTGGCGGCGCGGTACTTGCGCACGCCTTCGGCGAAACGGTCCAGGCGCGTGCGGGCCTCCGCCGCCACGGCCCGGTAGAAGGCCTCAGGAGGAACGCCCGCGAGCGCTTTTTCCAGATCCCTTGCGCGTTCCGCCAGTTCCGGCCTCAAGGGCGGCAAGCCGCCGCTCGATGCCGTCAAGGCGGCGAGCGAACTCAGCCAGGTCGATGTCTCCACCGTCATGTGCAGCGCCAGGGGCCTGGGGCCCGACACCGCCGGGGGGCGCGCTGGCGGCGCCGCGTCCGTGGTCTGCTTGGTCATGGGTCCGGGTATCCGTGGTGTGGCCGGGAGCTTGGGGGGACGCCGGCTTGCCGGCGTTGAGCGCCTGCTGCGCGAGCGCCGCGAAGGCGGTCGCCGAGCCGGTCATCATCTGCGTCATCTGCGACATGGTCTGGGCGACCTGGGGGTCCGCGGCCATGGCCTGCATGTGGTCCTGCCACAGGTCCAGGTACTGCTTGGCAAGCTGGTCCAGGTCCGGCTGATCGGCCATGGCGGATTCCTTGTCGTCGCGCGTATTGCCGCCAGCATGCGGCGAGGCCACTATAGCCGTCGCCCCGGCGGCGGGGAAACTTTCATTGCGGCGCAACAAGGGACGCGGTAACTTGCCGCATCGCAACGATATTTCCGGGGGAGACCCATGGCGGAAAAGAAGCCAGCCGAGGGCGAGCCGATCACCATCAAGAAGTACGCCAACCGGCGGCTCTACAATACGGCGACATCAAGCTACGTGACCCTCGACTACCTGGCGCAGATGGTCAAGGACGGTGACGAATTCGTGGTCAACGACGCCAAGACCGGCGAGGACATCACCCGCCAGGTGCTGACCCACATCATCGTCGAGGAGGAAAGCAAGGGCACCAACCTGCTGCCCATCAGTTTCCTACGCCATCTCATCAGCTTCTACGGCGACAGCCTGCAGGCCGTGGTGCCCAACTACCTGGAGCACACCATGCAGTCCTTCGCCACCAATCAGGAGGCGCTGCGCAAGACCATGCAGGAGGCGCTTGAGGGCTTCAATCCGTTCGGCCAGTTCGAGGAAGTCTCGAAACAGAACATGGTCCTGTTCGAGAACGCCATGAAGATGTTCTCGCCCTTCTATGCCGAGGGCAAAGGCGTGAAGCCGAAGACGAACAATAGCAACGGCGGCCAAGGCGCCGCAGATATCGACGAGATGCGGGCCAAGCTGGAAGAGATGCAGAGACAGCTCGATTCGCTCTCGGGCGACAACGACAAAAAATAGACCGAGCCTTCCTTACTTCCATGTCATTCGTTGCCGCGCGTGACCCGGCGGTCCGGCAACCGGGTCGACGATGCCCGTGCTGAGAACGGGCATGAGGGCGGAGATCAATCGAGTTCCCGCACGACCCTGAAACTCAGCCAATAGCTTTTGACGGCGGCGGCGTTCTTGGCGCGCGAGGCCGAGCGCGCCTGCCGCGCGAAATAATACCAGGACCCGCCGCGGATGACGCGGGTCGCGCAGTCGGCGTCCGTGCGCGCGCTGCCGTCGCGGGGCGCTCCCTTGTAGTGGGGCACCCAGCAGTCGGATACCCATTCATAGGCGTTGCCGTGCATGTCGTGGAGGCCGAAGGGGTTCGGCTGGTACTGGCCGACGGGGGCGTTGCGGTGGTCGGGCCAGGCGCCGACGCATTTGCGGCAATTGATCTTGCCGTCGTCCGGGTTGTCGCCGAACCAATAGGCGGTGGTCGACCCGGCGCGCGCGCCGTATTCCCATTCCGCTTCGGTGGGCAGGCGGTACCTATGGCCGGTCTTTCTGGACAGCCACTTGGCGTAGCCCTCGGCCATGTGGAAGTCGATGTTCACGACCGGATGGCGGCCGCGGCCCCAGTTGTGGTCGTGGGGATTGTGGCTGCAGCCCCGTGCGATCAGGCAGGCCTCCCATTCGTCGAAGGTGATCTCGAACCGGCTCATGGCGAAGGGCTTCTTGATGAATACGGGATGCTTGGGCTGCTCGGCGGGCAGAAGGTCGCTGCCCATGATGAACGCCCCCTTTGGCAGGACCACCATTTCCGGGCATTCGGGGCAGTCCTTGAACGCCTTGGGCGCCGGCGAGGCGGGCTTGACCGCGGGTTTCGCGGTGGCGGCGGCCCCCTGGGCCACGGCCGGTCCGAGGCTAGCGGCCAGGAACAGGGCCGCCGCCAGCAGGCGGAGGAAACGGGGGGCGGCGCGGAAGGATGGCGTCATGACGTCGTGAGAGACCGAAAGTGGAACCGGGGTATGATAGGATAACCGCATAAGGTGCGAACGGAAACCAACGAGAAGCGGACATCACCATGGCATCTGACGACGGTTTCGTATTCACGGGTGTCCTTGACGGCGAGGGCGGAGCGCATGTGCTTGACGTGGATCAGCTCTCCGTCGAGCAGGCCAAGGGTCTGGTCGAATGGGTTCATCTGGACATCACCAAGGAGCCGGCGCGCCGATGGCTGGCTGAACAGCAGGACGTGCCGGAGTTGGCGGTGGAGGGCATGCTGGCGCCCGACACGGAGCCACGTTTCGCCGAGTTCGATGACGGCATCCTGTTGATCCTGCGCGAGGTCAACACCCACGAGCGGGCCGAGCCCGACGACATGATCTCGCTGCGCCTTTGGATCGGCCCGCGCCGTATCATCTCGGGCCGGCTGCGCCACCTCGCCGCCATCGAGGACATCAAGGTGGCGCTGGCCGGGAAATCCGGGCCCGGGTCCGTGGCCCAGTTTCTCTGTGCCGTCGGCCACAACATGGCCAAGGAGAAGGCGCATATCCTGGCCGGCGTGGCCGAGGAACTGGATGAGATCGACGAGAACCTGGCTCAGGCTGAGGAGAGCAAGTCGCTCCGCCCGCGCATCGCCCGACTGCGCCGCCGGGCGATCCAGCTCCACCGTTTCTTCAAACCCCAGCGCGCCGCCTTCGCCGACATCGCCGAACGGCGTCCGCCCTGGGTCGACGACGCGGCGGCGGATGAACTGGCCGAGCTTTCGGCGGAATTCGGGCGCCTCGCCGCCGACATCGAGGCGATCCTTGGCCGCGCCCAGGTCACCCAGGACGAAATGCGCGCGCTGGAAACCCAGCGCGCCAACGACATCACCACCACGCTGACCGTCGTCGCCGCCATCTTCCTGCCCTTGGGCTTCGCCACGGGGCTTCTCGGGATCAACGTGGGCGGTATCCCCTTGGCCGAATCCAAGGCGGGGTTCTGGGCGGTCTGCGGCGTGCTTGCGGCCCTCGGCGTGGGGCTTTGGCTCTATTTCCGGAACAAGAGGTATCTGTAGGGATCAGTCGTCCGCGGCGGAGAGCCGCCGTGCGGCCCAGCGCGCTGCGTCGGCCACCAGGTCCGAAGGGTCATCGGCAAGTTCGCGGGCGACCGGGGCGAGGGACGCATCGCCCGAATTTCCGATGGCGATCATCACGTTGCGCACGAACCGGTCCCGGCCCGTGCGCTTGACGGGCGAACCCGCGAAGGTTTCGCGGAACGCCGCGTCGTCGAGGCGCGCCAGGGTCGCCAGCCGGGGCGGTTCGGCCAGGGCTGGGCGGGGGCGGAATGCGTCCTCGTCCGTCGGTTCCGCGAACTTGTTCCACGGGCAGACCGCCAGGCAGTCGTCGCAGCCGTAGACGTGGTTGCCCATGCGCGCCATCAGGTCCGGGGCGATGGCGTCCTTGTGCTCGATGGTCAGGTAGCTGATGCAGCGCGTGGCGTCGAGGCGATAAGGCGCGGGAAAGGCATCCGTCGGGCAGGCGCGCAGGCAGGCGTCGCAGGAGCCGCAGTGGTCGACCTCGGGCCGGTCCGGCGGCAGGTCCAGGGAGGTCAGGATCTCGCCCAGGAACAGCCAGGATCCGAAGGCGCGCGAGACCAGGTTCGTGTGCTTGCCCTGCCAGCCGATGCCGGCGCGCTGCGCCAGCGGCTTCTCCATCAGGGGGGCGGTGTCGACGAAGACCTTCACGTCGGGCGGGTCGCCGCCGTCCGCCGCGGCTTCCGCCTGGAGCCAGCGGGCCAATTGCTTCAGGCGCTTCTTGAGAACATCGTGGTAGTCCTTGCCCCGGGCATAGACGCTGACCGCCCCCCGGTCCCTTTCCTCCAGGACGGCCAGGGGCTCCTCGCCGGCGGCGTAGTTGCGGCCCAGCACGATGGCCGTACGCGCCCCCGGCATCATGGCCTGGGGGTCGCCGCGCACGGCTCCGCGCGGTCCGTCGGCCATCCAGGCCATGTCCCCGTGGCGCCCGGCCTTGAGGAAAGCCTCGAGCGCCCGGCGGTCCTTCGGCGCGGCGCCCGCGTCGGCCACCCCGACGGCGTCGAAGCCGAGAGCCCCGGCCTCTTCGATCAGGCGCTGTTTCAGGTTTTTCCGCCTTTCGGGGCTCATCCGGTTCTCGTCCGCGTCGCTGCGATGTGCTAGGCAGGGCGAGACTATCATACGCTTTGGATTGGAGAATGTTCCGTGGCGCTGGGTGAAACGGCCGTGGTTCTTTTGTCGGGCGGGCTCGATTCAGCGACCGCCTGCGCCATTGCGCGGGACAGGGGTTTCCGCGTCCTTGCGTTGTCTTTCCGATACGGCCAGCGCCACGCGGTGGAGTTGGATTCCGCGCGCCGCGTCGCCAAGCGTATGGGGGTGGCGCGCCACGCCATCGCCGAGATCGACCTCACGCTCTACGGCGGGTCGGCGCTGACCGACGACATCGCCGTGCCCAAGGACCGCGCCGCCGCCGCCATGGCCGACGGCATTCCCGTGACCTACGTGCCCGCGCGCAACACGATCTTCCTGGCCCACGCCCTGGCGCTGGCGGAGACGGGCGGAGCCAGGCACATCTTCATCGGCGTCAACGTGCTCGACTACTCGGGCTATCCCGACTGCCGGCCGGCCTTCATCAAGGCCTTCCAGCGCCTCGCCAACCTGGCGACCAGGGAAGGGGTCGAGGCCATGGCCCGCGGCGCGGAGGGCCCGTTCCATGTCGAGGCGCCGCTCATGGACATGACCAAGGCCGAGATCATCCACACCGGCCACGGGCTCGGCGTCGACTACGCCATGACCTGGAGCTGCTACGATCCCCAGCCGGGCCCGGGGGACGCGGCGGCGCCGGTCCATTGCGGGCATTGCGATTCCTGCCAGTTGCGGAAGAAGGGGTTCGCCGAAGCCGGGATCAAGGACCCCACGGTCTACGCGGATTAGAACCTGACGCCGTTCGCGGAAAGGCCGAGGGCCAGGCAAAGCAGGGCCCCCACGGCGAGAACGACTGCGTTCACCACTTTGCGCAGGGTCGACGGCTTGAGACCGGGCATGACCACCTCCGAAACCTGTACGGGACAAATTATATTTATCTAAAATACGGAGACGGGCATTGCCGGTCCGTGACCGGGGTCACAAAATTTGGAATCTTGCCCCGGCGGGCGTATAGGGACGCGATCCCGGCTTGGCTGCCCGGACCCGGAGCGCGGAAACAGGCGATGACCTATAGCGTCAAGGAAATCTATTTCACGCTGCAGGGCGAGGGCGCGCAGACCGGCCGCCCGGCCGTGTTCCTGCGCTTCGCCGGATGCAACCTGTGGTCTGGCCGCGAAACGGACCGCGCCGCCGCCCAGTGCCGGTTCTGCGACACCGACTTCGTCGGCACGGACGGACCCGGCGGCGGCGCCTTCCGGGACGCGCCTGCCCTGGCGGCCGTGGTCAAGGAGACCTGGCCGCCGGCGGGCGGGGGTGAACCCCTGGTCGTCTGTACGGGGGGCGAGCCCCTGCTGCAACTCGACACGGCCCTGATCGACGCCTTGCACGACGCCGGGTTCCGCGTCGCGGTCGAGAGCAACGGCACCCTGGCGGCCCCCGCGGGACTGGACTGGATCTGCGTCAGCCCCAAGGCCGGGACCGAGGTCGTGCAGCGGTCGGGCGACGAACTGAAGCTGGTGTTTCCCCAGGCCGGGGCCGAGCCGGCGCTGTTCGAGGATTGGGACTTCCGGCGCTTCCTGCTGCAGCCCATGGACGGGCCCGACCGCGCCGCCAACACGGCGGCGGCCGTGGGCTATTGCCTGGCGCATCCGAAATGGGGCCTGTCGCTGCAGACCCACAAGCTGCTGGGCATTCCGTGAGCGGGCGAATTTTCAGGTGATCGGGCTTATCCCGCCCTACGACGCGCACTTGATGCATTGCGCCGCGTGGGGCACGGCTTCGAGTCGCGCCGGGGCGATCTCGGCGCCACAGGTGACGCATTCGCCGTAGGTGCCGGCGGCGATGCGCTCCAGCGCGGATTCGATCTGCGCGATCTCGGACAAGGCCGCCTTGCCCAGGTCCTCCAGAACCTCGTCGCCCTCGTTTTCCGTGGCGCGTTCCTCGAAATCCTGGCTGTCCGGTTCGCGCAGCGTCTGGTCGATGTCGGCCACACCCCGCTTCAGCGCCGTAAGGCGGGCTTCCAGGACCGGCTTCATTTTTTCCCCAAGGCTCATGGACATTCCCTTTCGATATCGGACGCGGGCGATCGGCGGCATCCGGTGATCCTTGCAGCATAGTCCAAACGATCACACCGCGCCGCCTTGAGTTATGTCAATAACTTGGGGCCGCCGCGGGACCGGTGCAACGGCGATCCGTGCCGGGCAACGGGCTTCGGCCTTTCCTTGCGCCTGCCAATGCTCTAGGAAACGCATCCATGGAACGGTTCATGGATTTCACCTTCGTCGCGGCCCAGCGCCTGCCGGGCGTGGGCCCCGACCACCGGGCGGCCGCCCTGCACGGGCATACGTTCGCCGGGACCGTGCGCCTCAACGCCGATCCGCACCCGGAGACGGGCTGGGTCGTCGATCCGGCGGACCTCAAGCGGGAGATCGACGCCGTCCTCGCCGCCATCGACCACCGGTTCCTGAACGAGCTTCCCGGCCTGGACAATCCGTCGACGGAGAACCTGTGCCGCTATCTGAAGGCGCATCTGGCCGAGCGTCTTTGCGGCCGCGTCGAGGTCGAACTGTGGGAGAACCCGGCCGTCGGCTGCACATCGCAAGGAGCCCGGGCATGACCGCCGCCGCTCCCGGAGCCATGACCGTCTTTCACGGCTTTTCCTTCGAAAGTGCGCGCCGGTTGCCGCGCCTGCCCGACAGCCATATCTGCTCGCGCCTGCACGGCAACACCTTCCTGCTGCGCGTCGCGGTGACCGGGCCGGTCCGCGAATCGGAAGGCTGGGTGATCGATTTCGCCGAGGTCGCGGCCCGCGTCGAGCCCGTGCTGGCCGACATCGACCACAAGTACCTGAACGAGGTGCCGGGCCTGGAAAATCCCACCACCGAGAACATCGCGATCTGGCTGTGGGACAGATTATCGACTCGGCTTCAAGGACTTAGCGAGATCGAGATTCGCGAGAACGCCACCACCGGCTGCGTCTACCGGGGCGGCTGACGCCGCCCACGGGCCACCCGACACCGTCCGCTCGCGGCTTTTCCTTGCCCGGTTCCGCGCGTTATCACAAAATCTTGGCTGATGCCCGTATGGGTGCGCAACATGTCGGGGAAGCCCCCATATCTGCGCCCGCGGGCCGATGCGGCAACGAGGAGACGTCCCATGGAATTCCTGATCCTGCAGTCCAAGAAGGACCCGGATTTCTACGTCATCACCGACGAGCGGAACTACCACCGGGCGGTGCAGGAGTACCGGGACAGCCAGCCCGGCGACGAACTGTCCCCCATCGCCGAGGGCACGGGCGGCCCGATCCTGTCCTCCATCCCCAACCTGTCCGTGGTCAAGAGCTTCATCGACCTGATCGGCTA
>PFFW01000067.1:0-190 GCA_002781745.1 Rhodospirillales bacterium CG15_BIG_FIL_POST_REV_8_21_14_020_66_15 | reverse complement strand
TATCGCGTCGGCCGTCGAATACGCCGTAGACGATCACGCGCCCGGCAAAAATCCGATAGAGGATTCGATAGGGTTTGACATGGATTTCGCGGAATTCCGTCATGCCCAGCGGCGACAGTTCCTTCGGCACGTTGCCGCGTTCGGGAAAGTCGGCGAGGGAGTCGCAGGCGGTCTCCAGGTCCGTCAACAA
>PFFW01000085.1 GCA_002781745.1 Rhodospirillales bacterium CG15_BIG_FIL_POST_REV_8_21_14_020_66_15 | reverse complement strand
TCCCCCCGGGCCCGGCCGCCTTTGCCGCATGCCGGGACCATAGAATTTCCACATGAACCGATGATGACAGACCGGTGAAGCTCCGGCGGCATTTCGGCCGCGGAAAGTGATCCATGTCACCGTCGCCACCGCCGGTTCATGCTGTTATATTCAGAAAGGTCGTTTTTCAGACCTTTCTGCAATCAGAGGAACACCAGCAAATGAACCGACGCGATTTCATGGCCCTGCTTCTGGCGGGCTCTCTCATCGCCCTGGCACCGGGCGCCGAGGCGAAGGACGACAAGGAAAACAAGGGCAACAAGGGCGGCAACTCGGCCGACCACCGCAAGGACGAAGAGAACAAGAAAAAGGGCCAGACCAAGGAAAAGAAAGAGAAGAAGGAAAAAAAGGAGAAAAAGGATAAGGGCGATAAGGAGAAGAAATCCAAGTAGCCCGCCTCTCCCCTTCGCTCACGAAAAAGGCCGGCCCCTAATTAAGGGCCGGCCTTCGCTGTTCGGTGGTGCGAAAATCTAAGCAGCGAGGCGCTTCAGCACGTACTGCAGGATGCCGCCGGCGAGGAAGTAGTCGACCTCGTCCAGGGTATCGATGCGGCACAGCACCGGCGTTTCGTCCGTGGTGCCGTCCTGGCGGTGGATGCGCAGCGTCAGGGTCATGCGCGGCTTGATGCCGGCGTCGAGCCCGACCACGTCGTAGGTTTCCGTGCCGTCCAGGTTCAATGTCTGGCGCGTCACGCCCGAGGCGAACTGCAGCGGCAGCACGCCCATGCCGACCAGGTTGGAGCGGTGGATTCGCTCGAAGCTTTCGACGACCACGGCATTGATGCCGAGAAGGCGCGTGCCCTTGGCCGCCCAGTCGCGCGAGGAACCCGTGCCGTATTCGGCGCCGCCGATGACGATCAGCGGGATGCCCTGGGCCTTGTAGCCCATGGCGGCCTCGTAGATCGTCGTCACCTCGCCGGTCGGCTGCAGGGTGGTGAAGCCGCCTTCCGTGCCCGGGGCCATTTCGTTCTTGATGCGGATGTTGGCGAAGGTGCCGCGCATCATGACCTCGTGGTTGCCGCGCCGCGAACCATAGGAGTTGAAGTCCCGGGGACGCACCTGATGCTCCATCAGGTAGGTGCCGGCGGGGCTGTCTTCCTTGATGTTGCCGGCGGGCGATATGTGATCGGTGGTCACCGACTGGCCCAGCAGCGCGATCGGCCTGGCGCCGATGATGTCCTCGGCCTTGCCTTCCTCGTCGATGGCCATGTCCTCGAAGAACGGCGGGTGTTGGACGTAGGTCGAACCCGAATTCCAGGTATAGGTCAGCGACTTGGTGGTCTTGATCGCCTTCCAGTTCTCGTCGCCTTCCAGAACGTTGGCATAACGCGCGCGGAACATTTCGGGCGTCAGGACCTTGGCGATGGTGTCCGCCACGTCCTTGTTCGTGGGCCAGATGTCCTTCATGTAGACGTCCTTGCCGTCACGGTCCTGGCCGATGGGGTCGTTGAACAGGTCGATGTTCATATTGCCGGCCAGCGCATAGACGACGACCAGCGGCGGCGACGCCAGGTAGTTGGCGCGGGTCAGGGGATGGACGCGGCCTTCGAAGTTGCGGTTTCCGGAAAGCACGGCGCAGACGGCCAGGTTCTGCTCCTCGATGACCTCGTGGATGTCGTCCTTCAGCGGGCCGGAGTTGCCGATGCAGGACCCGCAGCCGTAGCCGACCAGGTTGTAGCCGATGGCGTCCAGGTGTTCCGTCAGGCCGCCGGCGTTCAGGTAATCGGTAACGACCTGGGATCCGGGGGCGAGCGAGGTCTTGACCCAGGGCTTCGCCTTCAAGCCGCGTTCGTTGGCCGCCTTGGCGACCAGACCGGCAGCGACCAGCACCGCCGGGTTCGAGGTGTTGGTGCAGGAGGTAATGGCGGCGATCACAACGGCGCCGTCTTCGAGATCGAAATCGCAGTGTGGCACGGCGACCTTCTTCTGCGTATCGCGACCTGCGGAGATTTCCTTGAAATTGTCCTTGAACGCCTTGGCCGCGTCGGTCAGCTTGATGCGGTCCTGCGGCCGCTTCGGCCCGGCGAGGGACGGCACGACGGTGCCGATATCAAGCTCCAGGGTATCGGTGAACACGGGGTCGGGCGTCGAGGAATCGCGCCACATGCCCTGGGCCTTGGCATAGGCCTCGACCAGGGCCACGCGGTCGGCGTCGCGCCCGGTGAAGGTCAGGTAGTCCAGGGTCGCCCGGCTGACCGGGAAGATGCCGCAAGTGGCGCCGTATTCGGGGGCCATGTTGGCGATCGTCGCCTGGTCGGCGAGCGACAGGTGGTCCAGGCCGTCGCCGTAGAATTCGACGAACTTGCCGACCACGCCCTTCTTGCGCAGCATCTGCGTGACCGTCAGCACCAGGTCCGTGGCCGTGGTGCCTTCGGACAGCCTGCCGGTCAGCTTGAAGCCGACCACCTCGGGAATCAGCATGGACACGGGCTGGCCCAGCATCACCGCCTCGGCCTCGATGCCGCCCACGCCCCAGCCGAGGACCGACAGGCCGTTGACCATTGTGGTGTGGCTGTCGGTGCCGACGCAGGTGTCGGGATAGGCGATTTGCCGGCCATCTTCCTCGGTCGTCCACACGACCTGAGCCAGGTATTCCAGGTTGACCTGGTGGCAGATGCCGGTGCCCGGCGGCACGACACGGAAGTTGTTGAACGCGCCCTGGCCCCATTTCAGGAATTCATAGCGTTCCTGGTTGCGTTCGAACTCCAGCGTGACGTTTTCCTTGAACGCGGTCGGCGTGCCGTAGTTGTCGATCATCAGGGAATGGTCGATGACCAGGTCGACGGGGCTGAGCGGATTGATCTTGGACGGGTCGCCGCCCAGGGTGTTCATGGCGTCGCGCATGGACGCCAGGTCGACCACGGCGGGAACGCCCGTGAAGTCCTGCATCAGCACGCGGGCCGGCCCGTAGGCGATTTCGTGGTCCGACGTGCGGGTATCCAGCCATTTGGCGATGGCCTTGACGTCGTCGACCGTCACCGTGCGGCCGTCTTCGCGGCGCAGCAGGTTTTCCAGCAGAACCTTCAGCGAGAACGGCAGCCGCCCGACGGCGCCGATACCGGCCGCTTCCGCGGCTTCCAGGGAAAAATAATCGTATTCCTTGCCGCCGACGTTGAGGGTGCGGCGGGTGTTCAGGGAATCACGACCGATGACGGACATGCGAAGCCTCCTTGATTTGGGCCGGCGTTTTCTCGACCGGGCCGATCCGCAGACCTTGTCGGAAAACCGCCGCGATAAAGGTTTCAATGGCCTTTAAGTCTGATCACCCGAGCGGAGACGCAAGGAGAATTTTCCAAGCCAATCGCTCCGCTTTCGTCTGAACCCGGCACGGCCGCTGATTCAGAATGAAATCGAACTAAACCCTAACATATTCAAGCAATTAGATTCACCTTGCAAGCCGAACAAGGCTAAACTAAACCATCACCGGCGGCTTTTTGGCGAGATCGTCCACTCGATTCGCCATTGATTTGTCGAGAACACCCAGTATCGCGGAGCAATCATGAGCTTGTACACGGATTATTTGGCCGAAATCACAGAACGTAAAAAGCAGGATTTGCATCCGAAACCGATCGAAGACGGCGCCCTTGTCGCAGAACTGATCGCGCAGATCAAAGATACCGGCAACGCGCATCGGGAAGACTCGCTGAAGTTCTTCATCTACAACACGTTACCGGGAACGACGAGCGCGGCAGGCGCCAAAGCGGCGTTCCTCAAAGAGATCGTTCTAGGCCAGGCCGACGTCAAGGAGATCACGCGGGAATTCGCGTTCGAACTTCTTTCGCACATGAAGGGCGGGCCGTCGGTCGAGGTACTGCTCGACCTGGCGTTGGGCGACGATGCCGAGATTGCCAAGGCCGCGGCCGAAGTTCTGAAAACGCAGGTCTTCCTGTACGACGCGGACACGGACCGCCTGCAAGCGGCCTACGAGGCCGGAAACCCGATTGCCAAGGATATCCTGCAAAGTTACGCGAATGCCGAGTTCTTCACCAAACTGCCGGAGATTGAGGACAAAATTGACGTCGTCACCTACGTCGCGGCGGAAGGCGATATCTCGACCGACCTGATGTCCCCGGGCGCCGAGGCGCATTCCCGCGCTGACCGGGAACTGCACGGCAAGAGCTTCATCTCGGAAAAGGCCCAGAAAGAGATCCAGGCGCTGAAGATCCAGCATCCCGGCAAGCGCCTGATGCTGATCGCCGAGAAAGGCACCATGGGCGTCGGCTCGTCGCGCATGTCCGGGATCAACAACGTGGCACTCTGGATGGGTGAGCAGGCCAGCCCCTACGTGCCGTTCGTCAACATCGCGCCGATCGTCGCCGGCACCAACGGTATTTCGCCGATCTTCCAGACCACGGTGGGCGTCACCGGCGGCATCGGCATCGACCTCAAGAACTGGGTCAAGAAAGTGGACTCGGACGGCAATGCCATCATCAACAACGACGGCAGCCCGGTGCTGGAGGAAAAATACTCCGTCGCCACGGGCACGCCCCTGACCATCGATACGAAAGCCAAGAAACTCCTGAACGAAGACGGCTCCGAAGAACTGGCCGACGTTTCCAAGGCATTCTCGCCGCAATCGATCGAGTTCATGAAAGCCGGCGGCTCCTATGCCATCGACTTCGGCAAGAAACTCCAGATTTTCGCCGCCGAAACCCTGGGCGTGGAGCCGAAACCGGTCTTCGCGCCGAACAAGGTGGTTTCCCACCCGGGCCAGGGTCTGACGGCGGTCGAGAAAATCTTCAACAACAATGCCGTGGGCGTTCCGGAAGGAACCGTTCTGCACGCGGGTTCCGACGCCATGGTGAAGGTCAACATCGTCGGATCGCAAGACACGACCGGCCCGATGACCGTCCAGGAACTGGAGGCCATGGCCGCGACCGTGATCTCCCCGGTTCTGGATGGCGCCTACCAATCCGGCTGTCACACGGCTTCCGTGTGGGACAACAAAGCGCAGGCCAATACGCCCAAGCTTATGGCCTTCATGAACAAGTTCGGGTTGGTCACCGGCCGCGACCCGAAAGGCGTCTACCCGGCCATGACGGACGTCATCCATAAGGTCTTGAACGACATCACCGTCGATGACCGGGCGATCATCATCGGCGGAGATTCGCACACCCGGATGTCCAAAGGCGTCGCCTTCGGGGCCGACTCGGGAACCGTTGCCCTCGCGCTGGCCTTGGGCATGGCGAACATCACCGTCCCTGAGTCCGTTAAAGTCACCTTCAAAGGCAAGATGGCCGACCACATGGACTTCCGTGACGTGGTCCACGCGACCCAGGCCCAGATGCTGGCCCAGTCCGACGGGGAAAACGTTTTCCAGGGCCGCATCATCGAAGTGCACATCGGCACGCTGCTGGCGGACCAGGCCTTCACCTTCACCGACTGGACGGCCGAGATGAAGGCCAAGGCATCGATCTGTATTTCCAATGATGAAACCCTGATCGAGTCCCTGGAAATCGCCAAGGCCCGCATCCAGATCATGATCG
>PFFW01000163.1 GCA_002781745.1 Rhodospirillales bacterium CG15_BIG_FIL_POST_REV_8_21_14_020_66_15 | reverse complement strand
GCGCGGTGCGCCTGAAGGACGTGGACGAGGCCCAGTCGGCCATCGTGCAGGTCGCCAAGAACCTGGCCGACTCGGGCGAAATCGTCATCGTCACCGGCGACGAGGAAGGCGAACTGGTGTTCTAGAACATGGCATTGAAGACCAACATGGCGGGCGAAACCCCTTATAAGAAGTTCATGTTCGATACCGACTTCGACGAGTTGGCGGAGCGCCGCGCGCGCGCCAAGGCCGCCGCCGAAGCCGCTCGGCAGAAAGCCGAGGAAGCCGAACCGGAACCCGAACCCGCGATCCCCACCTTTTCCGAAGAGGACCTGCACCGCGCCCGCGAGGAGGGGCTTGCAGAGGGCAAGCGTCTGGGTGCCGAGGAGGCCGCGTCGACCGTAGAAAAGCAGATCGCCGGTGCGCTGGATACCATCGCCCAGCAGGCACAGACCCTGTTCCAGGCTCAGGCCGACGCCAATCAGGAGGTGACGCATCACGCCGTTTCCGTGGCTGCGGCCCTGGTCCGCAAACTGTTCCCGACCTTGAACCGGCAGACGGCGCTCGACCAGGTGCAGTCCATGCTTGAGGCCGTAATCGGCCAGGTATCGAGTGAGCCCGAGATCATCGTTCGCGTGCCCGCGAGCCTCGCGGAGGACCTGCACGGGCGTATCGAAGCGGTGTCTGAAATGTCCGGATTTCGGGGTAACGTCAAGATCCTGGGCGATCCCGCCCTGTCCGTCGGCGACTGCCGCCTGGAGTGGTCGTCGGGCGGCGTGAAACGAAGTGCCCTCGACCTGGCGCGGCAATTGGACGAGATCGTCGCCCGCAACCTGGACAACGCCCGGCCGCACGATTCCACCCCAGCGGAAGACACACAGCCGACGGACGACGAACCCGCGCCGGCTTCCGAACCCGAGGCCGAGAGGGAAACGGCGGAAGCGACAACCACGGCACCCGAGGCAAGCGCCCCCGACGACACCGGAGCCGCGACGCCCGAAGAGGCACCGGCCGGGGCGCCGATGACGGACGTGCCTGCGGACGCCCCGGCCGAGCCCGAATCGGGGCCCGCCGAGGACATTTCTGAAGGTCCGGCACCGGTGCCGTCGGCGGATTTCATTGCCGAGGCAGGGGCGGACGCCGCGCTGCACGCGCCGGCGGCGGACGAAGGCGGGCCCGCCCCGGTGCCGTCTGAAGACCTGATCGCGCAAGCCGCACCCGAGGAAGCGGAGGGCGTGGACAAGTCGGTGGCGGAAGAAAGCGAACAGGAGGCCTCCGAACCCCATAGGTACGGGGGCGCCGACCTCGAACTGGAAGACGATCTGAAGGACTAGGAGAGAACCATGGCCGAAGAAGATTTTGAACTGGGCGAATTCGCGTCCGACGGCGGTGACAGCGGCGGCGGTATGGCGCCGACGTCGTCCCCCTCGGGCCTGCCCGAAGTCACCGACCTGCCCAAGAGTGCGCGTGACCTGGAAGCCGTCTATGACATCCCCGTCACGGTTTCCGCCGTCCTGGGCAAGGCGACCATGCAGGTCAGCCAGCTTCTGCGACTGGGCCGCGGGGCGGTCATCGAACTGGACCGCAAGGTCGGTGAAGCCATCGACATCTACGTCAACAACCGGCTGGTCGCGCGCGGTGAAGTGGTGGTCGTCGAGGATCGCCTGGGCGTGACCATGACGGAAATCATCAAGACCGACCGCTAACGGCAGCGGACCGGAGACAGCCGAACATGGCGGAAGCGACACCCAACGCGGGCGGCCCCCTGCGCAACCGGACCACCGTGGATGCGGCCACGGTGCTGGGCCTTGCCGTGGGGTTCGGCCTGTTGGCCGTCGCCATCGTGCTGGGCGGCTCGCCGGGGTCGTTCGTAAACGTTCCGTCGATCCTGATCGTCATCGGCGGCACCCTTGCCATCACCACCGCGAGCTTCTCCCTGAACGACATGGGCCGCACCGCGCGGGTCGCGCTCAAAACCTTCACCCAGGACAACCGAAATCCCACGCGGGCGGCGTTTCAGGCCCTGCAGCTTGCCGAGTTGGCGCGTAAGCAAGGCGTGCTTGCGCTGCAGAACGTGATGGGCGCGATCCGTGCAGAACCGGTCCTGTACAAGGGCATCGGCATGGTCGTCGACGGCACGCCGGGGGAAGAGGTCGAAGGCATCCTGCGCCGCGACATGCAAGCCACCTTCCAACGCCACCAGAAAAGCATCAACGTCCTGCGCCGCATGGCCGAACTGTCACCGGCCATGGGCCTGATCGGCACCCTGATCGGTCTGGTCCAGATGCTGGGCAACCTGTCGGACCCGGGCACCATCGGACCGAGCATGGCGGTGGCGCTGCTGACGACGTTCTACGGCGCGGTCCTCGCCAACATGGTGTTCACGCCGCTGGCCAACAAGCTGGAACGCAATTCGGCCGACGAAGCCATGGTGAACCAGGTCTACGTCCTGTCGACCGGTTCCATCGGCCGACAGGAGAACCCCCGGCGGTTGGAAATGCTGCTGAACAGCATCCTGCCGCCGGAAAAGCGGGTCGCCTATTTCGACTAGGACGAACGATCAACGTGACGGCGTGACAGCCACGCAAACCAGACTAGGGACAGAACGGTCATGAGGTTATTGATTATCGGCACGCTCGGCGGACAGATCGGCGCCGCCAGCCAGATCGCGATGCAGAAGGGCGCAAAGGTGCAACAGGCCGACACGGTCGAGCGGGCCCTCGACCAGTTGCGCGCCGGGCAAGGCGCCGACCTGATCATGATCGACGTACACTCGGACATCGCGCGCCTGGTCGCCTCTCTGGAAAGCGAACGCATCGCCCTTCCCGTCATCGCCTGCGGCATCGGCAACGACAGTCAGGCCGCGGTGCGCGCCATCAAGGCGGGCGCCAAGGAATACGTACCCCTGCCCCCGGACGCGGAACTGATCGCCGCCGTCCTGCAGGCCGTGTCGGAAGAGCCCAGCACGATCGTTTACGCCGATCAGGGAATGACGGATGTCATCAAGATGGCGGACCAGGTCGCGCCGTCGGAGGCCAGCGTCCTGATCACCGGCGCCTCGGGCACGGGCAAGGAGATGATGGCGCGCCACCTGCACGCCAAAAGCCGCCGCAAGGACAAGGTGTTCGTCGCCGTGAACTGCGCGGCGATCCCCGAAAACCTTCTGGAATCGGAATTGTTCGGCCACGAGAAGGGTGCGTTCACCGGCGCCGTGTCGCGCCGCGTCGGCAAGTTCGAGGAAGCGGACGGCGGCACCCTGCTGCTCGACGAGGTTTCCGAAATGGACCCGCGCCTTCAGGCCAAGCTGCTGCGCGCCCTGCAGGAGCGCGAGATCGACCGGGTCGGCGGCGGCAAGCCGGTCAAGGTCGACGTGCGCATCATCGCCACCTCCAACCGCAACCTGCAGGAAGAGGTCGCCAAGGGCACGTTTCGCGAGGACCTGTATTTCCGCCTGAACGTGGTCAACCTGGCCATGCCTTCGCTCGCCCGACGCGAGAAGGACATCCCTCTCCTCGCCCGACATTTCGTGAAGAAGTATTCCGAAGCCAATCACATTGAGGAGCGCCCCCTGTCCGAGGCAGCGCTGGCTAGGCTCAAGTCCCACAACTGGCCCGGCAACGTGCGCGAACTGGAGAACGCCATCCACCGCGCCGTGATCCTGGCCACGGGCTCCGAGATCGGGCCGGAAACCATCACGGTGTCCGGCGTCCAGGGCGCCCCGGCCGCCGCCGACGCCGACGCCGACGCCGCCACCCTGGTGGGACGTACGGTCGCCGATGTAGAGCGCGATCTGATCATCGACACCCTGCACCACTGCCTGGGCAACCGGACCCACGCGGCCAACATCCTGGGCATCTCGATCCGCACGCTGCGCAACAAGCTGCGGCAATACAGCCAGGAAGGCTTCGCCGTGCCGCAGCCGGGCGAAGCCAGCGCCGCGCCAGCGCCCTGACCGGGTACGGAATACGAAGAGCCCCGGGACTTACCGACACCAACGACAAGAAAATGCCGGAAACGATGAGAACGGGAATGAAAGACAAGACGACGGGGAACGGGAATGGCTGAGGCGACGCAAAGCGCCGCGACCGCCCGTACGGCACCGGCGCGCGGTGCGCCCCAGGGTGCGCCGGAGGAAGAAGGCGGCAATCCCTTCGAGGGCCTTGTCAATCTTCTCAAACGCGGCGACCTGATCTTCGCGCTGGGCGTGATCGGCATCCTGGTGGTGCTGATCCTGCCCATGCCGACCTGGCTTCTGGACATGAGCCTGGCCTTCTCCATCACCTTCTCGGTGCTGATCCTGATGACGGCGATCTTCATCGAAAAGCCGCTGGACTTTAACTCGTTTCCCACGGTCCTGCTGCTGGCGACCATGATCCGCCTGGCGCTGAACCTGGCGTCGACGCGCCTGATCCTCGCCGAGGGGCACACGGGCACCGATGCCGCCGGACAGGTCATCCAGGCCTTCGGCGGTTTCGTCATGCAGGACAACTTCGTCATCGGCATCATCGTTTTCTCGATCCTGGTGATCGTCAACTTCATCGTCATCACCAAGGGCTCGGGCCGTATCGCCGAAGTCGCCGCGCGCTTCACCCTGGACGCCATGCCCGGCAAGCAGATGGCGATCGACGCCGACCTGTCGTCGGGCCTGATCGACGAGGACGACGCGCGCAGCCGACGCAAGAACCTGGAAGACGAAAGCACCTTCTTCGGCGCCATGGACGGTGCCTCCAAGTTCGTGCGCGGCGACGCCATCGCCGGCCTGCTGATCACCCTGATCAACGTCCTGGGCGGCATGATCATCGGCGTCGCCCAGAACGACCTGACCTTTGCCAAGGCCGCCGATACATACACCCGGCTGACCGTCGGCGACGGTCTGGTCAGCCAGATCCCGGCGCTGATCGTGTCGACCGCCGCCGGCATGATGGTGACCAAGGCGGGCATCACCGGCCCGACGGAAGCGACCCTGTTCCGCCAGCTCGGCGGCCAACCCAAGACACTGGGTCTGTCCAGCTTCCTTCTGGTCGGCCTGGCCGCCATGCCCGGCATCCCCGCCTTCCCCTTCCTTCTGCTGGCGTTCATCACGGGCACCATGGGATTCGTGGTGACGGCCCGCGACAAGAGCCGCGCCGAAGAGGCGATCAAGGCGTTGGAGGAAACCACGCCGGAACCGAGCAAGGCGGCCGAGGAGCCGATCGCTACGGCGCTGCGCATCGACTACCTGCGCTTGGAACTGGGCTACGGCCTGTTGTCGCTGATCAACGCGCCGTCCGAGAAGGGCCAGCGCCTGACCGACCAGATCAAGGCGCTGCGCCGGCAACTCGCCTCGGAGATGGGTTTCGTCATGCCGTCCGTGCGCATTCAGGACAACATGCAGCTTCCGGCCAACACCTATGTGATCCGGGTCAAGGAGATCGAAAGCGGCCGCGGCGACCTGCGGCCCTCGATGCTTCTGGTCATGGACCCGCGCGGTGAGGAAATCACCCTGGCGGGCGAGAAGACGCTGGAGCCGACGTTCGGCCTGCCAGCCATGTGGATCGAGGACTCCAACCGCGAAGAGGCCCTGTTCCGCGGCTATACGGTGGTCGACCCGGCGACGGTGGTCACCACCCACCTGACCGAGATCATCAAGGACAACATGGACGACCTCCTGAGCTATGCGGAGACGCAGAAGCTTCTGGACGAGTTGGACAAGGAACAGCAGAAACTGGTCGATTCCATCGTTCCTGGCACCATCTCGCTGGGCGGCCTGCAGCGCGTGCTGCAGAACCTGCTGGCCGAGCGCGTGTCGATCCGCGACCTGCCGACGATCCTGGAGGGCGTCGCCGAGGCCTGCGCGGGCACCCGCAACGTCATGCTGATCACCGAGCACGTGCGCGCCCGCCTGGCACGCCAGATATCGGACGCCAACGTGAACGATCAGGGTTTCATCCCCCTGGTCACCCTGTCGCCGCCGTGGGAACAGGCCTTCGCCGAGTCGATCGTCGGCCCCGAGGACGACAAGCAGCTGTCCATGGCGCCCTCTAAGCTTCAGGAATTCATCTCGGCGCTGCGCACCAATTTCGAACGACAGGCGATGATGGGCGAAAGCCCGGTTCTGCTGACCAGCCCGGCCATCCGGCCCTATGTGCGTTCCATCGTCGAGCGTTTCCGGCCGATGACCGTCGTCATGTCCCAGAACGAAATCCACCCCAAGGCCAAGATCAAGACCGTGGGCCAGGTATAACGCCAGAAGGCAACAGGAGTAGGAACCATGCGGCTTCTCACGTTCAAGGCGGCGAACCTCAGACAAGCCATGAGCCTTGTCCGGCGGGAACTGGGCGACGCCGCGACCATCGTGTCGACCCAGACCAATCCGGTCTCCGGCGAGGCGCGCATCGTCGCCGCCCGCCAGCAGGACGCCAGCGACCCGCGCCTGGGGCAGGTCGCCATGGCGCCGGAACAGCGCTTCGACCAAATCCTGGAGACCCTGCTTCTGCACGGCGTGCCGATGATCCTGGCCGACCGCCTGGCCCAGGCCGCCGCCGACATGGAGCCGCGCACGCCGATCGCGGCGCTGAGCGGGGCGCTCGCCCTCGATTTCAACTTCGCACCCGTCGACGTGACGGCGGACAGCCAGCGTCTGATCCTGGTCGGCCCTCCGGGGGCGGGCAAGACGCTGGCGCTCGTCAAGCTGGCGGCGCGGGCGCTGATGGCCAAACGGTCGGTGCAGCTTCTGACCACGGACCTGAAACGCGCCGGCGCCGTGGAACAGCTTTCCGCCTTCGCCAAGGTGATGGGCCAGGAAGTCTTCATCACCGAGACCGCCGACGAGTTGGCCCAGTTCATGGCCCGCACTCCCAAACGCACGGTGGTCCTGGTGGACTCGCCGGGCGTCAACCACCGTTCGCAGACGGAACTGGACGGTCTCTTCGATTTCGTCAACGCCGCCCCCGTGGAACCGGTCCTCGTCCTGAGCGCAAGCATGGACGCCATGGAGGCCGCCGACGCGGCCATGGCCTTCGGGGCGCTCGGAACCAAGCGCATGCTGGTTACCCGCACGGATGCGACGGGGCGCATGGGCGCCATCCTCGCGGCCATGGAAAGCGCGGGGCTGGCGCTGGCCGGGACCACGGGATCGGCCGACCCAATCGACGGCTTCTTCCCCACAAGCGCCCCGGACCTGACGGACCTGCTGTTCGGCGAGGTCCTGAGCCTGAACGCGGAACTGCCGGTGCGTGACCCGGACGCCGAAGACATGGACCTGGACGCCCTGGTGCAGGGCCACGAACGGATGATCAACGTCGCCCTGCCGGCCGAGGGTTGAGCCCCGCCGGATACGGGCGGCCGCCGCAGGATTGGGGACCGCAGACATGTCGGAAATCTCCGCGCCGCCGCCGCCACCGCCCGTGACGCCGGGCGCCGGCACCCCCCTGCCGCCGCCCACCGCGATCACCCTGCCTCCGGCGCAGGCCCAGATCCCCGTGCCCCAGGCAATCCTGGACGCGGCCCTGGGCGCGCGCTTCGACCTTCAGGTCGTCAGCCTGACGCCCCAGGGACTCGTGACGCTGGAAGGTGTCCCCGGCAAGCTCCAGCTTCAACTCCAGGCCCTCCTGAACCTCAATCCGGGCGACACGGTGACCCTGCAGCTGAACGGGCGGGGGCCGCAACTGCAATTCATCATCGCGTCGATCAACGGCCAGAGCCCGGCCGCCGCCCTGCGCGCCGCCGCCCTGGCGGTGCAAGGCGGCGCCCAGACCGCTCCCGGCGCGGGTGTCCTGAACCTACCCCCCTTCGCCCAGGGCAACAGCCTGATCGCGACCCTGTTGCGCCCCGCCCCGGGCATTTCCGCCCCTGTCCTGTCCGGAGCACCACTGGCGGCCCCCGGCCCTGCGCCTGCGTCAGGTCAGGCCTCCCCTCTTCTCCAGGGCGCACTGTCTCCCGCCACCGGCCCCTCGGCGAGCCAGCCAGCGACACCGGGTCCGACGGGCGCGGGAGGCGCAGCCGTCTCCCCGAAGGGCGGGCCGGCGGGCCGGACGCCGGCCGGTCCGGGCGCACCGGCGCCCACGGGTGGCGTCCCCGGCGTATCGACCCGAGTCCTGCCCGCCGGCACCCAATTCACGGTTCAGGTCGCCGTCGTGCAACCGTCACCCTCGGGCGGCCCCGCCACCGTCACCCAGACCCAAGGGCCGAGCCCGGCGCTGGCCGCCCTCGGCCAGACCTTGACCGGCATCGTCAGCGGGGCCCAGGCAGGCAATCAACCCATCGTCGACACGCCGCTGGGCCCCATCGCCATCGCCGGCGCCAACCCGCCGCCCGAAGGCTCTCGCGTGGTGCTGAACATAACCAGCGCCCCCCTGCCCCCGGCGGCGCCGGAACCGCTGCTCGACAGTCAGCAACTGACCCTGCGCCAGGCCCTGTTCCTCGACCGCCAGTGGCCGGCCATGCGCGAGGTCATCGAAACGCTTGCGCACGCGGCCCCCAACGCGGCCCAGCACGTTCTGCACACGGCCCTGCCGCGTCCCGACGGCAACCTGACATCGAACATCCTGTTCTTCCTGGCCGCCGTGCGCGGCGCAGACCTGCGCGCATGGCTGGGCGACTCCACGGTGCGGGTTCTGCAGCGTGTCAATCCGAGCCTTCTGGGCCGCGTGCGCAACGATCTGGGCCAACTGGCGCGGCTGACGGACGAGCCCGGCTCGGGCGACTGGCGCATCTTCATGATCCCCTTCCTGAACGGCAGCCAGCTTGAGCAGATCCGCCTGTTCACCCGCCCGCAGCACGAGGACGAGGAGGACGCGGAAGGCGACGCCGGAACACGCTTCGTCGTCGACATCACCCTGTCGAAGCTGGGCCACATCCAGTTGGACGGCCTTGTCGACCCGCCGCACCGGCGCATGGACATGGTGGTGCGCTCCGACACCCACCTGCCGCCCGACATGCGCAACGACATCCGTCATCTCTACGAGCAATCGGGCGAGATTACCGGCTACCGGGGCGGCGTCGGCTTTCAGGCGCAGCCCGCGAACTTCATCGAGATCGAGCCCCCCGCCCCGGCCAAGGGCGGAGTCGGCCTGATCGTCTAGGGAGAGAGTACGGACCATGGACCTGTGGCAGCGGCGCGCCGTCCTCGAACCGGCCGCCAATCCGGACCGCAACATCGATTTCGTGTCGTCCCTGGCCGGGACCATGACTGCGCTGGGCGGCAGCGTCGGCGTGACGCTGCGTTACGTCCCCGATGCGCTGACCGTCACGCCCGCAGCCTTCATCGCCTACCTCAAGGCGCTGGAGGGGGTAGAATGGCCGTCCCAAGAAAACCTGGCGACAACGATCCTGCAGGACGTGAACAACGAAGTGATACCCCGCTGGGTCCAGGTAACGACCCGCCGCGGCGACGCTGACGGCGCGCCGCAGCACAAGGTCCTGGTCGAAGACCGGCAGCCGCAGTGGAACAACGCGGCGCTACTGGCGCATCTCGATCAGCTCTGATCGCGATTTGTGGATGAAACGGCTCGGGAAAGGATCAGCCCGCGCGGCGGCGGGCGGCGTTTCGCCGGGCACTTTGACGGCGGTAAAGCTGCAGGCCTAGTTCATCCAGGTCGGCCTGCTCCTGGCGGGCTTCCTCCTGCGCGGCCTCGCGCCGGCGGATCTCGTCGGCGACCTGATATTTCTTCAGCTCCATGTAGGCGCGGCCCAGGATGTCGCGGGCTTCAAGGATTTCCCGCTCCTGGATGCGGATCCGCTCGTCCAGGCGCGCCCGACGATAGCGGTACAGGTTGTAATAGGCGCCGAAGGTGATACCCAGGTCGCCGGATCCGGCGAGCGCCTGTTCGCGTTTCAGTTCCGCCTCCAGGTCGCGCACGCGCTGATCAAGCTCGTTCAGCTTGCGGATGTGCAGGCCCAACTCGCGGCGCCGTTCGTCGACGGTCCATTCGTGCAGGCGGATCAGGTTCTTCAGTCCGGCGGCCATGGGTGGCTGTCGTCTCCGTCAGGTTCCGCTCATGCCGCCGGTGCGGCCGTGCCGTTCCCGGCAGCGGCGGGCGCGTGTTCCGGTTCGGGAACCGGCATGTCGAGGGATTCGGCGAGCATGCGATAGCAACTGTCGAGGTCCGTGACCTCGCCGATTTCCTGCCCCAGGAAGGCCTCGATCCCGTCGTAGTACTTGATCGCCTCGTCGACCTGGGGGTCCGAGCCGCGGCGGTAGGCGCCCAGGCGGATCAGTTCGGCCATGTCCTCGTAGACGGACAGAAGCTGACGCGCGCGGGCCACCAGGGCGTTCTGGGCCGGCGTGTTGCACGCCGGCATGGTCCTCGACACGCTCCGCAGCACGTTGATGGCCGGATAGCGGCCCCGTTCGGCGATGGCACGGTCCAGCACCACATGGCCGTCCAGGATGCCGCGCACGGCGTCGGCCACGGGCTCGTTATGGTCGTCGCCCTCGACCAGGACCGTGAACAGGCCGGTCACGTCGCCCTGTCCCGGGCGGCCCGGCCCGGCACGTTCCAGCAGGCGCGGCAGCAGGGCGAACACGGACGGTGTATAGCCCTTGGAAGCGGGCGGCTCGCCCACCGCCAGGCTGATCTCGCGCTGGGCCATGGCGACGCGAGTTACGCTGTCCATCAGGCACAGCACGTTGGCGCCGCTGTCGCGGAAGAATTCGGCCACGGCCATGGTCATGAAGGCCGCCTGACGGCGCACCAGGGGCGGTTCGTCCGACGTGGCGACGACGACGACGGAGCGCTGCAGACCCTCCCCGCCCAGGTGGTCCTCGATGAACTCGCGGGCCTCGCGGCCGCGCTCGCCGACCAGGCCGATGACACTGACCTCGGCGTCGGTGTTGCGCGCCATCATGGACAGAAGGGTCGACTTGCCGACACCCGAGCCGGCGAAGATGCCGAGCCGCTGACCGCGACAGCAGGTCAGGAAGGCGTTCATGGCGCGCACGCCGAGATCGACCTTGCCGCCCATGCGCGAGCGTTCGTGCGCAGGCGGCGGCACGGTATGGATGGGATAGGGGGTCGAGCCCGAGGGCAGCGGCCCCTTGCCGTCGATGGGCCGTCCGAAGGCGTCGATCACGCGGCCGAGCCAGGCCTCGACCGGATAAATCACCGGCTCCGAGGCGCCTACCTCGACCCGGCAACCCATGCCGATGCCGTCGACCGACCCGAAGGGCATGACCAGCGCCTTGCCGTCGCGGAAGCCGACGACCTCGCAGGGCAGCTTCTGTCCGGTCTTGGTGGTGATGTCGCAGTGGTCGGAAACGGAGACGGCGCCCTGCAAGCCGTCGACCTCGACCAGCAGGCCGACGACGTTGGCGACCCGGCCGAAGTAAATCTGACCGGTCTGGCGGTCGACTTCGTTCAGGATATCGTTGACGAAGGTATACACGCGATCTGACCGCGAATCCGAATTCCGTTTTTATTACCGTTCCATACTATCACGGACAACGGTTGAAGGAGTGTTAAGCCTCTGCTGAATAACGAAATATTCCTGTGGATACAGCGTCAACTTGCACCGATTCGCCCCGAGGGTTATGGTTAACAAAGGTTAATGCGTCCATTCATGGAGGCCGTTCATGCGCGTGCTGCTCGTCGAAGACGACCCCTCGACCATAAAAAGCATCAAGATGATTCTTGAAACGGCCAACATGGTCGTCGATACGACCGACCTGGGGGAGGACGGCCTGGAGATCGGCAAGCTCTACGACTACGACATCATCGTCCTCGACATCATGCTGCCGGACATGGACGGGTTCGAGGTCCTGCGCCGGCTGCGCGATTCCCGGGTAAACACGCCGGTCCTGATCCTGTCGGGCCTGGGCGAGTCGGAAAGCAAGGTCAAGGGTCTGGGCCACGGTGCCGACGACTACCTGACCAAGCCGTTCAACAAGGAGGAACTGATGGCCCGCATCCAGGCCATCGTCCGCCGCTCGCAAGGCCATGCGCAGTCGGTCATTTCGACCGGCCGCCTGACCGTGAATCTGGACACCCGCACGGTGGAGGTCGATGGCCAGCCCATTCACCTGACGGGCAAGGAATACGGCATCCTGGAACTGCTGTCCTTGCGCAAGGGCACGACCCTGACCAAGGAGATGTTTCTCAACCATCTCTACAACGGCATGGACGAGCCGGAACTGAAGATCATCGACGTCTTCATCTGCAAACTGCGCAAGAAGCTGTCGACGGCGACCGGCGGCGACAACTACATCGAAACCGTCTGGGGCCGCGGCTACGTGCTGCGCGATCCGGAACCGGCGCAGAAGGCGGCGGCCAACGGCTGACGGCCGCCAATGCCCCTTTCCATCGCCGCCACGGCCGGGCCTAACCGAAGAAGCCTTATCGTTGAAATAGCCGGCGCGGCCTACTTCCCGGTCAGGGCGTAGACGCCGCGCTGATCTTTCACCGGCGCGAACTTGTCCGACACGCCGAGCACCGTCTCGGCTCCTCCCAGGAACAGCATACCGTACTCCGGCATCAGCTTGGCGACGCCCTCCAGCACCTTTCCCTTGGTCGGCTGGTCGAAATAGATCAGCACGTTGCGGCAGAACACCACGTCGAACTGGCCCAGCGGCGACAGATTTTCCAGCAGGTTGAAGTACTTGTACTGCACCATGGCGCGGATATCGGGCTTGAGCTGCCACTGATCTTCCTGCTTGTCGAAGTACTTGACCAGCATGGTGATGGGCAGGCCGCGCTGGACCTCGAATTGGGAATAAAGGCCCTTCTCCGCCTTTTTGAGAACCTGGCGCGAGATGTCGGTGCCGACGATCTCGATCTTCCAGCCCGCCAGTTTCGCCGCCTCCTCCTTCAGGATCATGGCCAGCGAATAGGGCTCCTGCCCGTTCGACGCCGCCGCGCACCAGACGCGTAGCGACCGCTTGGCCGCGCATTTCTCGAGCATATGCGGCAGGACGTGTTCCTTGAACAGGTCGAAGGGCTTGATGTCGCGGAAGAAAAAGGATTCGTTCGTGGTCATCGCTTCCGTGACCTCGACGATCAGCGCCTCGTTGTTGGTCTTTCGGATTTCCGTGACCAGTTCCTCGACGCCCTTGATGTTATGGGCGCGGGCCACGGGCATCAGGCGGCTTTCCAGCAAGTAGGCCTTGTCTTCGTTGAGGACCAGGCCCGACCGCTGCCTGAGCAGCGCCGACATGAATTGGAAATCATCCGGCTTCATGCGGCCCTCGTCCTTAACTTGTTCATGACATGCGGGCCGAGGTCGTTCAGCGGCAGCACCGCCTCGCACAATCCGGCCGTGGCGACCGCGCCCGGCATGCCCCAGACAACGCTCGACACCTCGTCCTGCGCCACGACCGTGCCGCCGGCCTCGACCAGGATTTTCGCCCCGTCGCGGCCGTCATGCCCCATGCCGGTCAGGATCACCGCCAGGACCGCGCCGCCGAATTGGGCCGCCAGCGACCGCAACATGGGATCGACGGAGGGGCGGCAGAAATTCTCGGGCGGGTCCTGATTGGTGCGGATCACCATGCCCGCGCCCGACTTTTCCACGGTCATGTGGTAGTTCCCGGGCGCGACATAGATATGGCCGGCCTCAAGCGTCATGCCGTCGGCGGCCTCGGCACAGGGCCAACCGCTGGCCTTGGCGATATGTTCCGCCAGAATGGCGGTGAAGGTTGCCGGCATGTGCTGCGTCACGACCACCGGCAGGTTGATCTCCGGGCGCACGTCCTTGAAAAATTGGGACAACGCCTGCGGCCCGCCCGTGGAACTGCCCACGGCAAGAATGCGCGGCCGCACATGGCCGCCCGCACGCAACTGCACCGGCTTGTCGTAAAGCGGCTTGGCAACCCGACCGGCCGTCGTCTTGGCGGTGACGGCGGCGGCCGTCGGCGTCGAGGGGGGACGGCGGTTGATGAGGCCAAGCTGGCGAATTTTTTCCAGAAGCTCATGCTTGAAGACGTCGCCGCCGGAAATCTCGCGCGTCGCCGTCGGTTTGGGCACGTAGTCCGTGGCCCCGGCCTCGAGCGCGCGCAGGCTGATTTCCGCGTTCTTTTCCGTCAACGTCGACGCCATGATGATCTTGACGTCGGGCTTGACCTCAAGAAGTTTCGGGATGGCGGTCAGGCCGTCCATCACAGGCATTTCGATGTCCAGGATGATGACGTCCACGGGATTTGTCTTCAGGCGATCGACCGCCATCTGGCCGTTGCCGACCGACGCGGCAATGCGCAGGCCAGGCTCGCCCTCGATCATACGCGCGATCAAGCCGCGGATGACGGCAGAGTCGTCTACCAACATGACGCGGACTTCGTCACTCGTCATCCGTTGCCCCTTATCGCGCTGCGATAGACCACATCCGCCGTCCGTCGGCCGGCAGACAATTAAAGAAGACCAACCTGCGAGAACTTCGCCTGGATGATCTCGCTGTCGAATGGCTTCATGATGTACTCATTCGCACCGGCTTCGATCGCTTCCTGAATATGCTGAATATCGTTTTCGGTGGTACAGAACACGACGACGGGGTCGCCGCCGCCGGGTAACGCCCGCAATTCACGAAGAAATTCGATACCGCTCATTACCGGCATGTTCCAGTCAAGCAGAACAGCGTCGGGCAATTTCAACTTGCACGCGTCCAGCGCTTCCTGCCCGTCGGCGGCCTCAAGCGTCTCGAAGCTCAACTCCTCAAGGATCTTCCGGGCGACCATCCGGATAACTTTCGAGTCATCAACGATAAGACAAGATTTCATAAGCCCACCCGCTTTTGTTCGTCTTTCGAAGCGTACATATCGTACGGACCGTCGGAACGCAGGTCTAGGTCCACGTCCTTCGGGACTTCTCCGTTCATGGCATGAATCCCCCCATCCTCCGGCAGCATGCGAGCCACCGCAACCTGGATAACAGGACTATAGCCGGTATCGCAACAACGATCCGCGCGGCCGGTCAACGCCGAGTCCTAATCGGCGTGGCCGGATGCGGCCCCCGCCACGGTCTGAGCCAGACTGGACACCAGGGCTTCGCGGTCGAATTTCGCGACATAGTCGTTAAAGCCCGCGTTGCGCCCGCGTTCAAAATCGGTGCTTGAGGCATGGGCGGACAGCGCCACCATGGGCACCTTCTCCCAGGCGCCGCCGCGCCGGACCTCGCTGGCAAACTCGAACCCGTTCATGCCCGGCATTTCGATGTCGGAGATGATGACGTCGAAGGTCGCCCCCTTGTCGCGCATGTTCAGGGCCTCCTGAGCGCTTTGCAGGGCCGTGACCTGCCAGCCGGCGACGGACAGCAGCGGTGTCAGCAGGTTGCGGAAAAACGGGCTGTCGTCGATCAGAAGCGCGCGGCGCCGACCGCCGTGGCTGGCCTCGATCGCCGCGGATTCCGCCGAACCGAACCAGTCGGAGAACGCCTGGGTCAGGAAATAGCCGGCGTCGATGACGTCCGTCGCTTTGCCGGCGATGACGGCGCTGCCGATCAAGCCCGGGATGTCCGTGGTAAGTTCGATCTTCAGGCGATCGTCGACGATATCGACGATCTCGTCCACAACCAGGCCCATGGATCGTTCGCGGTCCGTGAATACCAGAATCGGCTGGCGTCCCGTCGTCTTGAACTGATGATCGGACGAGAACGGGATCAGCGGCATGAGCTGGCTGCGGTACTGAACCATGACCTGGCCGTGCGAGGTTTCGGTCTCGGCCATGTCGATTTCCTCAAGCCGCGCGACAAGCGCCAGCGGCACCGCCTTGAGCTCCGGCCCGCCGGCCCGGAACACCAGCAGCGACGTGGTCTCCTCGTCCGTCGCGACGGCCTGAATGTCGGCCTCGGAGCGGTGCTCGGTGTCCATTTCCCCGGCCGCCTCGGCAATGCCGTTGGGGTCCAGGATCATGATCACGCTGCCGTCACCCAGGATCGTGTTGCCCGAGTAGAAGGTGATATCGCGCAGGATCGGGGCGACCGGCTTGACCACGATTTCCTCGGTGTCGAAGACCCGGTCGACGATGATGCCGAAGGTGTTGGAGCCGACCTGGGTAACGACGATGAACACTTCCTCGTCCTCGGCGATCGCCTCGGCCACAAGGGCATCGGTGCTCTTGGGCTCGGCACCCTCGTCCTTGCCCGCGCCGTTACCCTTGGACGGTTCGGGTGGATCCTGCAGGCGCAGCAACTCACGCAGGGAGATCAACGGCAGCAGCCGGTCGCGCAGGCGTAGAACGGCGGACTGGTTGATCATCTCGATGGCGTTTTCCGACTGGGCCGACGCGCGCACCAGTTCGAGAACGCTGATCTGCGGCACCGCGAAACGTTCGCCGCAGCATTCGACGATCAGCGCCGAGACGATGGCCAGGGTCAGCGGAATCTTGATGGTGAAGGTCGACCCCTTGCCGGGCACCGTCTTCAACTCAACGGTGCCGCCGATCTTTTCGATATTGGTGCGGACCACGTCCATGCCGACGCCGCGGCCCGACACGTTGGTGATCTTTTCCGCTGTCGAGAACCCGGCCTTGAAGATGAACATGCCGATCTGCTGATCGGTCATCTGCGCCAAGTCGGCCTCGGTCGTCAGGCCGTTCTCCAGCGCTTTCTGCTTGATGCGATCGATGTTCAGACCGCGCCCGTCGTCGGCGATCTCGATGATGATATGGCCGCCTTCGTGATAGGCGTTCAGCGTGATGGTGCCGGTTTCCGGCTTGCCGGACTCCTTGCGGCCGTCGATGCCCTCAAGCCCGTGGTCGGCCGAATTGCGAACCATGTGGGTCAGGGGGTCCTTGATGAGTTCGAGCACCTGGCGGCCCAGTTCCGTCTCGGCGCCCAGCATGACCAATTCGATCTTCTTGCCCGATTCAACGGCAAGGTCGCGCACGATGCGCGGCAGCTTGGCCCAGGCGTTGCCGATCGGCTGCATACGCGTCTTCATGACGCCTTCCTGCAGATCCGTGGTGATATGCGACAGACGCTGCAGCGGCACGGTGAATTCACTGTCGTCCATGCCGCGAACCATCTGCAGAAGCTGGTTGCGGGTCAGCACCAGTTCGGAAACCAGGGTCATCAGGTCTTCCAGGACGTCGACGTTTACGCGGATCGAAGACGCGGCGACGCCGGCCCCCGAACCCGACTTGCCGCCGTCCTTCTTGTCCGCTTCCGTCGACGGCGCCGGAACCGGCACGCCGGACTTCGCGGCCTTCTCGGCCTCGCGCTCGCGTTCCATTTCGGCCCGCAGTTCCGCTTCCGTCGCGGCGCGTGCACCGGCAGCCTGCGCGGCTTCGACCTCGGCCAGAAGCTCCTGAGCCACGGGGGCACCGTGCTCGTTCACCGCCGGCGTGGCGGCCTTGGCGGCCTCGGCGGCGCGCTCGGCAGCCAGTTCCGCTTCTAGTTGCTCCTGGGACGCGGCCTTGATGCCCTTGGAAGTCGCGGCCTCGACCTCGGCCAGCAGTTCCGCCGCCACGGGGGCGCCAAATTCGTTGGTCGCCATGCCGCCGCCCGCGGCGGGCGCGGCGGCGGCCGGCGCCGCAGCCGGCTTGGCGGACGCGCCGCCACCTTCCGCGTAGGCGTTCAATTCGTCGATCAGATCGCGGTCTTCGCCGTCCGGCTCCGTCCCGGTTTCCTCGAGCTTGCCCAGCAGGTCGCGGACACAGTCCAGGCATTTGAGAATGAGCGTCACGGCCTCGGGCGTAACCTGAAGCTCGCCATCTCGGAATTTTCCGAGCACGTTTTCGCCGGCATGGGCCACCGATTCCAGGCGCGGCAGGCCAAGGAACCCGCAGGTCCCCTTGATGGTATGCACCAGACGGAAGATGTTGCCGAGGATTTCCTTGTTGTCCGGTTCCTGTTCGAACTTGACCAGTTCGACATCGAGCACGGCAAGGTTTTCCGAGGTTTCCGTGAGAAATTCAGTCAGCAGGTCGTCCATCTGTGCAACTCCCAGGAGCCGGCGGCCCCGATCATTTGTTTTCGCGCTCGCCCTCGTCGGCGAGAAGGGCCCTTGCCGGATGTTTACCTACGCAATCCGCGCCGCCCTGCCGCCCGACGGACGCGCGCATGCAGGTAATGGAACGGCTTTCCCACGGCATCCCCGGATCTAGAAATTCTAAGACGCGGAAATTAAAGCAAAACCGCCTGGAGGCGGCAAATGATTTCACCGCGATTCGACTATGACCGATGGCCTATAGCACGGTTTACCTTGTTCGGCTTCGCATATCAGGTCCGGCCGGCCTTGTCCTGCGGAAACAAGGCCATGAAGCGGATTTCGCCCTCGGCCTCCTCGGACGTTTCGATCCGGCCGCCGCCGTCGCGCGCCAGGCACTGTGCGAAATAGGCATGTACGTTGCGCGCGGAAAGCGCATCTTTTGGGGCACTCGTCTCCAGCCCCACGGCCAGATCCGACTTCAGGGCGGCCCCTTGGCCCTGGGCACTGACCGCCAAGCCCATGCCTTCGGGCAGGGCCGCCGTATGCACGGTGACCGTGCCGCCCCTGGGCAGGCATTCGGAGGCGACCAGGACCATCAGCAGGAGAACCTTGCCGACCTCGGCCGGCAGGCTGTCGGGCGCGTGGCTGCTTTCCGGCCAGTCCAGACCGGCCTTGCCGCTGGCCAGCATCTCGCCGGCCAGTTCGCGCGCCTCATTGAGGCTGAGGGTGCCCACGGCCGACGCCTTGCCGCCGGCAGCGCCGAAGGCGATACGGAAGAACGCCAGGCGGCGCGTTACTTCGGAAGCGCTGGACATGACAAGATCAAGGGCCGCGGTGTCCATGTCGCCCTCTTCCGCCAGTTCCAGCCCCGCATTGACCGCGCCCGCCGGTCCCACCAGATCGTGGCACAGGCGCGAACACAGAAGCTGGGCAAGCCGGATGTCGGCGGTCATAAGCCGGGATATCCTTGATCTTCGTCCGTTCCGCCGCCTGGTCCGGCGGCCCCGCAAAGACTATTGCCGACCCGCACACGGGGCACAAGGGTGAAGCCGGGCGCTTCCGAAGGTCCGCCGGCAGCGCAGGCGGGCACGGGAACGGCCCGGAGATGGTCCCGGAAGACAAAAATGGCCTTTTCCCCGCTTCCCGAAGCGGTCGGATCGTGTTATAGACTGCCGTGGTATACCAAATGCCACAACGGAAAAGGGGACTTTTCCCGGCACCGATCACGGAAATTTCGGTTAGGGCCCGCTCCGTTTCGCCACATAATTCCCCGCCGGCCAAGGGCGCGGCGTGACCGTCAACGAGGCCCGCACCAACCGGACCCGGAGAACACCAAGGAGGAACCTGCATGTCCACCGCCACCGCCCGGAAAGGACGCCGCGAGCGCGCCGCCTTCGGTAAAGGCCGCCAGATCACGGACCAGGCCGTCGCCGAGGTGCAGCGCCTACTGGGCGACCGGCCGCGCCGCCGCGAGTACCTGATCGAATACCTGCACCTGATCCAGGACACCCACGGCCACCTGTCCGACGCTCACATGACGGCGCTCGCCGCGGAGCTGCGCCTGGCCCAGACGGAAGTCTACGAGGTTGCCACTTTCTATCATCACTTCGACGTGGTGAAGGCCGGCGAGGACGCGCCGCCGACGCTCACCGTGCGCGTGTGCGACAGCATCACCTGCGAGATGAAGGGTTCGGGCGCCCTGACCGAAAAGCTGAAGGCCGTTCTGGGTCCGGACGTGCGGGTCATCCACGCCCCCTGCGTGGGCGCCTGCGACAAGGCGCCGGTGGCCGTGGTCAGGCAGCGCCAGGTCTTCGAGGCCGACGCGGACAAGGTGAAGGCCGCGGTCGAAGCGGGTCAGGTCAGGATGGATCTGCCCGCCTACAAGGACCTTGCAGGCTACCTGGCGGACGGCGGTTACAAGGTCTTGGGCGACTGCCTCAAGGGTGCGCGCGACCGCGATCTGACCGTTGAAGTGATTAAGGAATCAGGCCTTCGCGGGCTGGGCGGCGCGGGCTTCCCGACAGCCACCAAATGGGGCTTCATGAAGAACGCGCCGAAACCGCGGCTGGTCGCCATCAACGCCGACGAGGGCGAGCCCGGCACCTTCAAGGACCGCTATTGTTTCGAGACGGATCCCCACCGGGTCATCGAGGGGGCGCTGATCGCCGCCTGGTCGGTCGAGGCCGAGGCCGTCTACATCTACCTGCGCGACGAATACCCCGCCTGCCGCGAGGTTCTGCTGACGGAAATCAAGAAGGTCGAGGACGCGGGCCTGAACGGCGACATCAAGCTGCACCTGAGGCGCGGCGCCGGGGCCTACATCTGCGGCGAGGAATCCGGCATGTTGGAAAGCATCGAGGGCAAGCGCGGCCTGCCGCGCAACCGCCCGCCGTTCCCGGCCCAGGCGGGCCTATGGGGGCGCCCGACGCTGATCAACAACGTGGAAACCGTCTATTGGCTGCCCAAGATCGTCGAGCACGGTGCCAAGTGGTACCAGGACCAGGGCCGGCCGCATTTCTTCTCGGTCTCCGGCTGGGTCAAGGAACCGGGGGTCAAGCTGGCCCCCGCCGGGACCACGGCACGCCAGCTGGTCGAGGAATACTGCGGCGGCATGGCCGACGGCCATGCCTTCAAGGCCTATCTGCCCGGCGGAGCGTCCGGCGGCATCCTGCCGGAAAGTCTGGCGGACGAACCGCTTGATTTCGGCACGCTGGACAAGCACGGCTGCTTCATCGGCTCAAGCGCCGTGGTGATTTTCTCCGACCGGGACGACGTCAAGGAAATCTGCAAAAACCTGATCCGCTTCTTCGAGGACGAAAGCTGCGGCCAGTGCACGCCCTGCCGCGTCGGCTGCGAAAAGATGTTAAAATTGATCGACAAGCCCAAATGGGATGCCGATTTGATTGAAGAGTTGAGCCAGGCCATGCGCGATGCGTCGATCTGCGGCCTCGGCCAGGCGGCGCCCAATCCCGTGCAGGCGGCGCTGCGCTTCTTCCGGGAGGACGTGCAATGAGCGAGACCATCAAGTTCACGCTGGACGGCAAGCCGGCCGAGGCCCAGCCCGGCGAAACCATCTGGGACGTCGCCAAGCGCCAAGGCAACACCATCCCCCACCTGTGCCACCGGCCGAAGAAGGGTTACCGGCCCGACGCCAACTGCCGCGCCTGCATGGTCGAGATCAAGGGCGAGCGCGTCCTGGCCCCGTCCTGCCGGCGCCAGCCGACGCAAGGCATGGAAGTCGTTACCGACAACGAGCGCGCGACCACGGCGCGGCGCATGGTGCTGGAACTCCTGCTGACCGACCAACCGGAACGCCGCCAGGCGCACGATCCCGATTCCCTGTTCTGGTACTGGGCGGACAAGGCCGGCTTGGCCGACAGCCGGTTCGAGCCGCGCGCCCACTGCCCGGCTCCAGACCGTTCGCACGCAGCCATGGCCGTCAACCTGGACGCCTGCATCCACTGCAACCTGTGCGTCCGCGCGTGCCGCGAGGTCCAGGTCAACGATGTCATCGGCATGGCGAATCGCGGCCCCAAGGCCAAGATCGTGTTCGACATGAACGACCCGATGGGCGACAGCACCTGTGTCGCCTGCGGCGAGTGCGTTCAGGCCTGCCCCACCGGGGCGCTGATGCCGGCCACCATGGTCGACGACAACCAGGTCCATGCGGGCGCGCCGGATCGAAAGGTCGACAGCCTGTGCCCCTATTGCGGCGTCGGCTGCCAGGCGACCTTCCACGTTAAGGACGACAAGATCGTCTATGTCGAGGGCAAGGACGGCTATTCCAACGAGAACCGCTTGTGCGTGAAGGGCCGCTTCGGGTTCGACTACGTCGCCCACCCGCACCGCCTGACCAAACCGTTGATCCGCAAGCAAGGCGCGGAAAAGCACGGCGAGATCGAAATGGACCCGGCCAACCCGCTGAGCCATTTCCGGGAAGCGACCTGGGACGAGGCGCTCGACTTCGCGGCGGCCGGCCTGAAGAAGGTGCTGGAGCGCGACGGGCCCTCGGCGATGGCCGGGTTCGGCTCCGCCAAGGGCTCCAACGAGGAAGCCTACATGGTCCAGAAACTGGTCCGTCAGGGCTTCCGCACCAACAACGTCGACCATTGCACGCGCCTGTGCCATGCATCCTCGGTGGCGGCGCTCATGGAGGGTATGAACTCCGGCGCCGTCACGGCGTCGTTCAACGACGCCAAGGATTCCGACGTCATCATCGTGATCGGCGCACGCCCGTCCCAGAACCACCCGGTCGCCGCGACCTTCCTGAAGAACGCGGCAAAGCGGGGTGCGCGGCTCTACATCATGGATCCCCGCAAGCAGAACCTGTCGCGCCACGCGGCGCGCCACCTGCAGTTCAAGGCGGGGCGGGACGTGGCGCTTCTCAACGCCATGATCCACACGATCATCCACGAAGGCCTGACCGACATCCAGTACATCCAGGCCAACACGGAAGGCTTCGAGGAACTGAAGGAGAACTCCAAGCAGTTCTCGCCGGAAGCCATGGCTCCCGTCTGCGGCATCGAAGCCGAGGTGATCCGCGAGGTTGCCCGCGACTTCGCCACCGCCGAAAAGTCCATCATCTTCTGGGGCATGGGCATCAGCCAGCACGTCCACGGCACGGACAACGCGCGCTGCCTCATCGCGCTTTCCATGATCACGGGCCAGATCGGGCGGCCAGGCACCGGCCTGCACCCGCTGCGCGGCCAGAACAACGTGCAGGGGGCTTCCGACGCCGGCCTGATCCCCATGGTCTATCCCGACTACAAGTCGGTCGAAAGCGACGACATCCGCTCGCTCTACGAAGACCTGTGGGGCGTCGAGCTGGACAAGAAGCGCGGCCTGACCGTGGTCGAGATCATCCACGCCATCCTGTCCGACGAGATCAAGGCCATGTACGTCATGGGCGAGAATCCGGCCATGTCGGACCCGGATGCCCGCCACGCGCGCGAGGCGCTGGCCAAACTGGAGCACCTGGTGGTGCAGGACATCTTCTTCACGGAGACCTGCTTCCACGCGGACGTGATCCTGCCGGCTTCGGCCTTCCCCGAGAAGGTGGGCACGTTCTCCAACACCAATCGCCAGGTCCAGATGGCGCGCGAAGTGGTCCCCCTGCCGGGCGACGCGCGGCAGGACTGGTGGATCATCCAGGAGATCGCCAACCGCCTGGGCCTGACCTGGAACTATTCCGGGCCCAAGGACGTGTTCAACGAGATGAAGAAGACCATGCGGTCCCTCGACAACATCACCTGGGAGCGCCTGGAGAAAGAGGACAGCATCATCTATCCCTGCAAGTCCGAGGACAGCCCGGGCGAAAACATCATCTTCGGCGACGGCTTTCCCACGGCGTCGGGCCGCGCCAAGCTGGTGCCGACCAAGCTGGTGCCGCCGGACGAACTGCCCGACGACGAGTTTCCGCTGGTCCTGACCACCGGCCGCGTGCTGGAACATTGGCACACGGGCGCCATGACGCGGCGCGCCACGGTTCTGAACCTTCTGGAGCCGGATCCCGTGGTCAGCATGAACCCCTACACCATGGGCGAGAAGGGCCTGGCGCCCGGCGACCGAGTGAGGGTGGCGACCCGCCGCGGCGAGATCGAGTTGACGGTCCGCGCCGACCGCGACGTGGCCGACGACATGATCTTCATCCCGTTCTGCTATCACGAGGCGGCGGCCAATATCCTGACCAACCCGCAGCTTGACCCGGTCGGCAAGATCCCCGAGTTCAAGTTCTGCGCAGCCCGGATCCAAAAGGTCCCGGACGCCCAGGCCGCGGCCGAATAAGGCTCAGAAAATCGGGGAGTCGAAACGGGGGCGGAAGTCCCCGTTTCTCTTTTCAGGATCAGCTCTGGCCGCGTTTGACGATGTCTTCGGCGATGGCGTGGACCGAGGGGCTGCCCTCCTCGACGCCGGAAATCGCCGCCGTGCGGTCCTTGACCTCGGCCCTGACGTCATCCAGCGTGACGCCGGACGCCTTGAGCAGAACCGCGACAATCGATTCGATGGCCAGGATGTGGGCGGCGAGGTTCTCCGCTTCCTCCATGCGCGCCTGCGTGGCATGCCCGAAGCTTTGAAGCTCCTCGGCGATCTTCGTGAGGTTTCCTTCCAGATCCTTGATCTGGTTGAAAAATCCCGAATCCTCAAGATGCTTCACGAAGGCTTGCGAGGCAGCCTGCGCGTCACCGGCGCTGTTGTCGGACATGATACCCCCTAACGGCTTTTCATCTCACCGGGCCAGCATAGACGCTGGGCGCCCGCCTGTCATGCCCGAGGGCCGATCCGTGTCTCCCAATCGGGCAACGATTCCGCAGCATGGAAGCGCGAGTTGAAACGCGGGCGCAATTCATTAAAATACGGGCACCTGGGCATGCCCGACGGTTACCGTCGGCGACCTGATAAAAAGGGGTGGAAACATGAAGTCCTTCTGGATCGGCACCATTGCCGCCGTGATCATCGCCGTCGTCGCTGGCTTCACGCTGAATGCGACCAACCAGTCCGCCGGCGAGAAGTATTCGACGAGTAACGTGCGCCTGTACTAGAGTCCTTCACGTTTTGACGGAACCGTATTTTGCGTTTCTGAAGTAGTTTCGGCATTCTTCCTCGGTGAAGGTTCCGA
>PFFW01000191.1 GCA_002781745.1 Rhodospirillales bacterium CG15_BIG_FIL_POST_REV_8_21_14_020_66_15 | reverse complement strand
CGCCGGTCGCCGGCCCGGTCCAGGGGACCGCCCGTATACATTAATCTTTTCGGCATCCGGGAAAATTGGCACAGGCACGGGCCCTTGGCAACGGCCCAGACGGAACCCGCGATTTATCCCCAGCAGGAGGATGCGCCGTGCTTGTGGAAACCCCGCCAAGAGTTGCTATATTAGGGCCAGGAGACTGGCCCGGACGGGCTTCCTCGCCAACCCGGTCAGGTCCGGAAGGAAGCAGCCGTAACGAGTTTCGGCCCGGGTCGGTGCCAGTCTCCGCTTAACTTTCCCAGGTGCGCGGCCCCAAGGGGCGCCGCCGCCGCCCAAAGCCGGGCCAACCAGCCCCTCCCGCCACGGACGGCCCATGGACGATATGGACGCAACCCGGGACCACCCCGCACCCGCCGCTTCCGGCGGGCGCGACGCTGCCCCCGACCAGGCGGCCTATCAGGTTCTCGCGCGCAAATACCGGCCGACCGATTTCGCCGCCCTGATCGGCCAGGAGGCGATGGTCCGTACCCTGACCAACGCCATCGCCGCCGGTCGCCTCGCCCATGCCTTCGTGCTGACCGGCGTGCGCGGCGTCGGCAAGACGACGACCGCCCGCATCATCGCCCGCGCGCTCAACTGCGTCGGCCCCGACGGCACCGGCGGCCCGACGATCGAGCCCTGTGGCGTCTGCGCCAACTGCACCGCCATCGCCCAGGACCGCCACGTCGACGTCATGGAAATGGACGCGGCGTCGCGCACCGGCGTCGACGACATCCGCGAGATCATCGACGGCGTGCGCTATCGTCCGACCTCGGCGCGGTTCAAGATCTACATCATCGACGAAGTGCACATGCTGTCGAAGAACGCCTTCAACGCGCTGTTGAAGACGCTGGAGGAACCGCCGGAGCATGTGAAGTTCATCTTCGCCACCACCGAAATCCGCAAGGTGCCGGTGACCGTGCTGTCGCGCTGTCAGCGGTTCGACCTGCGAAGGATCGAGGTGCAGCGCCTGGCCGGGCACTTCAAGGACATCTGCGCCAAGGAAGGGGCCGCGATCTCCGAGGCCGCCCTGCACCTGATCGCGCGCGCCGCCGACGGCTCCGTGCGCGACGGGTTGTCGATTTTGGATCAGGCCATCGCCATGGCCGAGGGCGCCATCGGCGAGGACCTGGTGCGCGACATGCTCGGCCTGGCCGACCGCTCGCAGGGCTTCGACCTACTGGAAAAGACGCTGAAGGGCGACACGCCGGGCGCCCTCAGCCAGCTTTCCTCGATGTATCAGGACGGCGCCGATCCGGCGGCGGTGCTGGGCGACCTGTTGGAGATCGTGCATTTCCTGACCCGCGCCAAGCTGGTGCCGCAAACCCTCGACGACCCCGCGGTGCCCGAGATCGAGCGCGTGCGCGGCCGCGAGATGGCCGGCGGCCTGGGCATGGGGGCGCTGGCCCGTGCCTGGCAGATGCTGCTGAAGGGCCTGGGCGAGGTCCAGCACGCCCCAAACGCCATCCAGGCGACGGAAATGGTCATCGTCCGCCTGGCCCATGCGGCCAACCTGCCGACGCCGGAAGAGGCGTTGCGCCGTCTGACCGACGAGGGCGCGGGATCGACCGCACCGGCCCATGCCGCCGCCGCGCCCGCGGCTCCGGCCGCGCAGCCGCAGGCCTCCGCGCCTGCCCCGACACCGAAACCGGCTCCCGCGCCGTCCTCCGGCGGCGGCGGGGCGGCCCGCGCAATGGCCCGGCCCGCGCCCGAGCCGGATGGCTCGCCCGACTACGACGACATGCCCGACTACGGGCCCGAGCCCGATTACACGCCCACGGCGAGCGCGCCGCCGCCGGTCGAAGGACAGGCGCGGGTCGAGACCTTCGCCGATCTCGTGAACATCGCGGGCGAGATGAAGGAGGGCATCCTGCAGTCGCACCTCCTGACCCAGGTGCACCTGGTGGCGTTCGAGCCGGGCCGCCTGGAGTTCCGTCCCGCCGCCGGCGCGCCCGACAACCTGGCGGGCGAACTGGGCCGGTTCCTCAAGTCCGTGACCGGCGCGCGCTGGATGGTCACGGTCAGTAATGAACAAGGCCGGCCGACCCTGGCCGAGCAGCGCGCCAGGCAGCAGCGGGACGAAAAGGCCGAGGTCGCGGAACATCCGCTGGTCAAGGCGGTGATGGAGGCCTTCCCCGGCGCCGAAATCAAGGACGTCCGGCATCCGGACGGCGACACCTAATTTCTCATCCTTCTTTCTCACTGCCTCTGTGTCTCTGTAGTGCAAAAGAAAAACCACTGAGGCAGTGAGACGGTGAGAAGGCAGGAACGAAGGCTTAATCCATCAGAAACCTGTTGCCCGACGCCTCGCCCCAGGCCTCGACGAAGCGCTTGAGGTGCGGGCGCGTATCGCCCTCGGCCTCGATCAATGAGATCACATCGGCGAGCGCCTTGTTCAGGGCCTCGGTCGAGAGCACCCCCCGGTGGTGCTGCCAGCGCAGGTAGACGAGATAGGTGTTCAGCACGTCCGTCTCGCAATAGTCCCTGATCTCGCCGACGCGGCCCTGGTCGAACATCGGCGCGACCTGGCTGCCGTCGACGCCGAACTTGCCGGGCAATCCCAGGATCGAACAGACCTCGTTCAGCTTGATGCGGGCCGAGGCGCCGAAGTCCGACAGCGCCTCCATCAGGTCGCAGTGCCAGTCGGTGGCGTAGCGCGCGGTGTAGTTCTCCCACTTGTTGTCCGTATTGTGCAGCAGGGGTGCGGCGACGCCGTGCGCCATGGCCCGGTACTTGAGGACCGGCAGGTCGAAGCCGCGGCCGTTGAAGCTGACCAGGCGCGGCTTCAGGCGCTCGAAATAGCCGAAGAAGCCCTGCAGCAGCTTCTTCTCGCCGAAGTTTTCCTCGCCGCCCGAGCGCAGCTCCTTCAGGTGGTAGACCTCGCCGCCGCCCGTATGCTCGATCTCCGCTTCCAAAAAACTTATCGCGACCACCCGGTGGAAGGGCTGGCGGTGGAAATCGTTGCGGCCGTCGGTGATCTCCAGGTGATAGCGGGTCAGCTCGTCGCGCCGGGCCTGGATGTCGGGCGCGTCGAAGCCGGTCAGCGCAGGCACTGCGTCCGTGTCGGGCACCGTCTCGATGTCGAAGACGAAGAGGTTTCTATGCTGCATGGCGACTGTTATACACTCCCTCCAATTCCTTCGGCACCCTTTGATAAGCGGACACGACCCATGAAGAACCTCGGCAAGATGATGCAGCAGGCCCAGGAGATCCAGGCCAAGATGGCGCGCATGCAGGACGAACTGGCCGAGCTGGAGGTCACGGGCGCCGCCGGCGCCGGCATGGTGCAGGTGACGCTCAACGGCAAGGGCGAGGCGCGTGGCGTCAAGATCGACCCGTCGCTGCTGTCCGGCGCCGACACGGACGTGGACGTGCTGGAGGACCTGATCGCCGCCGCCATCAACGACGCCAAGGGCAAGGCGGAGCGCGAGATGCAGGCCCGCATGCAGGACCTGACGGGCGGCCTCGGCCTGCCGCCCGGCTTCAAGCTGCCGTTCTGATTCCGCGCCGAAGGGACATGATCACCTCCGACATCGACCGCCTGATCACGCTTTTGGCCAAGCTGCCGGGCCTCGGCCCGCGTTCGGCCCGGCGCGCCGTGCTGCACCTCATGAAGCGGCCGGACAGCCTGATGGCGCCGCTCGCCCGGGCGCTCGACGCGGCGGCCGAGAACATCAAGACCTGTTCGACCTGCGGCAACCTGGACACCCGCGATCCCTGCGCGATCTGCACGGACACGCGCCGCGACGGCAGCCAGATCTGCGTGGTCGAGGACGTGGCCGACCTGTGGGCGCTGGAACGCACGGCCGGGTTCAGGGGCCATTACCATGTGCTGGGCGGCACCCTGTCGGCGCTCGACGGCGTGACGCCGGAGGACCTGCGCATTCCGGGCCTCTGTGCGCGCATCCAGGCGGGGGCGGTGAAGGAAGTGATCCTGGCGACCAACGCCACCGTCGACGGCCAGACCACGGCCCATTACATCGCCGACCGCGTCAACGCCCTGGGCAAGGACGTCGTGGTTTCGGGATTGGCCCACGGCGTGCCCGTGGGCGGCGAGCTGGATTACCTGGACGACGGCACCCTGACCGCCGCCATGAAGGCGCGGCGGCCGTTGTGATTCCGGGCGGGCGCGTCGCCGCCCGTTGATGCGTATCAATGCAATGCCGCCGGTTTCCGCTACAGTTCCCGGGTGGTTGTAGCCGTATGCGTTCGCGGTCAAGACGCGAAGGTACGGGCATGCGGCATGTTTCCAATAAGGAAAGGAGGCGCATGATGGGTATCGCCATGACACTTCACGACTACCTGGACGAAATGGACGTCGCCTACGGGGTTGTCGACCATCCGCGTCGATATACCAGCCTCGGGATCGCCCACGAAGCCCATGTGCCCGCCGAACGGCTTGCCAAGGGTGTCCTGGTGCGCGGCGCGAACGGGGTGCTGACCCTGACGGTCGTTCCTTCGGACCGCATGGTCGACCTGGACCGCCTGGGCAGGAAGCTGCCGGGTCCGCTCATGCTCGCCTCCGAGGACGAGATCGCGAGAGTCTTCGACGACTGCGATTCGGGCGCCGTGCCGCCGGTGGGCAACGCCTATGCCGTGCGCGTCATGCTCGATGAACGGCTGGGCGGCGATGCGGACGTCTACTTCGAGGCCGGCGATCATGAGGAACTCATCCGCGTGTCGGGCGACGAGTTCCTCAGGCTGATGGGCGGCGCGGAGCAGGGTTCCTTCAGCCGGACCCTGTGAGCGGCGGACGGCGGCGGCGCTATCTAAAATCAGCCGCGCGGCGGCGCGGCGTCAGTCCTCGCCGCCGAGTACGCGGAGGTTGGGCGTGACCGGTGACGGCAGGTCGTCGGCCGGGGTTTCGTCGGCCAGTTGCAGGTCGTCGATGCGCTCGCCGCGGCGGGTGATCTTGTCGGTCGAAGTGCGGATTTCGCCGATGTCCTTCACCGCCAGGTCGAAATGGCTTTGCAGGTTGCCGACCCTTTTGTCGAGCCTGCCCACGTCCTCCATCATCTTCTGGACCTCGGCCTGGATCACGTGGGCCTGCTCGCGCATGCGCGAATCCTTGAGGATCGCGCGCACGGTGTTGAGCGTTGCCATCAGGGTGGTGGGCGAGACGATCCACACCCGGCGGCGGAACGATTCCTCGACCACGTTGACGAAGTTCGCGTGCAGTTCCGCATAGACCGCCTCGGACGGCAGGAACATGAGCGCCGATTCCGCCGTCTCGCCGGGCACGATGTAGCGTTCGGAAATGGCGACCACGTGGGCCTTCACGTCCTGGGCGAAGCGGCGCCCGGCGGCGATCCTGGCGGCTTCGTCGCTGCCGGCGTCGCGCAGCGCCTGATAGCTTTCGAGCGGGAACTTGGCGTCGATCACGATGGACCCCGGCGGGTTGGGCAGCTTCAACAG
>PFFW01000031.1:23906-24526 GCA_002781745.1 Rhodospirillales bacterium CG15_BIG_FIL_POST_REV_8_21_14_020_66_15 | reverse complement strand
AAACATCATATAATACTGACGGACAGATGTATGACATTTTGCCGTCGAAAGCTTTGCCGCCCGGAGGCGCTATGCAGGGAACACCCGCCTCTCTTTCCAATCAGGACGTAGATATCTTTCCGCTTTTTGGCGGTGACATGCCTGTTTACGGCTATGAAGATGATGCGTTGAGCCCGCCGCCGGTGGAAAGTGTGATCGAGTATGAAACCATGCCTGATCCGTCCAGCTTTAAATAGAATAGATTTGAAAAGAGATTGAAAAGTATATCCTTTCTCGTCATGAATAGCACTGACATTTTTAACACCAATATGAAGAGTTAGAGTATGGATAACCCCTTGCGTTTAGGGATAGCCGGATTGGGAACAGTTGGCGGCGGGCTCATCAAGATTGTGCAGCAGCAAGCCGAGACGCTGGCGAGCAGGGCGGGGCGGGAGATTGTGATAACCGCCGTAAGCGCGCGCGATCAAAACAAAGCCCGCGGCGTAAATTTAAGTACATATGTATGGGTTGATGATGCCCGCGATCTTGCCACCCGCGATGATGTTGATGTGGTGGTAGAGCTTGTCGGCGGTAGCGAAGGAGTGGCTAAAGAACTGGTTGAAGCTGCCCTTAAAAACGGC
>PFFW01000031.1:834-23796 GCA_002781745.1 Rhodospirillales bacterium CG15_BIG_FIL_POST_REV_8_21_14_020_66_15 | reverse complement strand
CGGCATCCCTGGGGATGTCGGCGCTCTATGCCGACGACGACCTGGCGATGCTGGAGGCGGGGATGGCGGTCTACGACGCGCTGTACGCCTGGGCCCGCCACGCGGCGGCGGAGGCGCACAATTGGAAACCGGCGGAGATCGCGCCAGCCTAACCGATCATAGAGGTCACCCCGTCCCACGTCAGCTTGATCCCCGTCAGGAACAGGAAGACGTAGCAGACGCCGTAGAACACCCTGTCCGACAGGCGGTTCTGGCACCACAGGCCGATCCGGATGCCGACGGGGGCGAGCGGCATGAGGACGAGGGAGGTCGCGAGCACCTCTGTCGTGAACTGCTCCAGCCCCCAGTAGGCCGGCGCCTTCATCATGTTCACGGCCCAGAAATAGAGGGCGAAGGTGCCCACGTAGGTCCGCTTGGGCAGGCCGCGCGGCATCATGTAGACCTGGATGGGTGGGCCGCCGGCATGGGCGAAGAAGCTGGTGAAGGCGCCGACCGTGCCCCACACCGCGCCGCGCGGTCCCGGCGGGCGCGCGCCGCCGGTCTTGGGCCGGAGCGGCAGCCAGTGGTCGAGCGTGAACACGATGGCGATGACGCCGACCATCAGGCGCATGCCGCCCTCGGTCAGGAAGTGGAAGCCGGCCCAGCCCAGCGCGGTGCCGATCACGGCGCCGGGCATGAGGTATTTCAGGTCCGGCCAGTTCCAGTCCCTGCGGTAGACCCACAGGTTGATGAAGTCGGTCAGCATGAGGATCGGCAGCATGATCGCCGCCGCCATGGGCACCGGCATCAGAAGCGACAGCATGGGCACCGCCATGACCACGACGCCCGAGCCGAAACCGCCCTTGGAAATGCCGGCCAGGAGCGCCGCCGGCACGGCGAGGGCGTAGAAGACGGGATCGGTGATCATGTCACGGCATCGGCCCGTTCGAGGTGAAACGGGCGCTTGACCCTTCGCCGTCGCGCCGACGGCGCAGGTGCACCTTGCGGAACAGAAGCTCCACCGGATAGGTCGCCGCCGCCCGCAGACCGGCGACGGAGGTCAGGTTTCGCATGCCCTGGCGCGCCGTCGCCATCAGTTCCTCGAGCACGATCTCTTCTTCGACCTCACCGACCTCCCTCACCTGGCGCAGGAACTGCAGCGACAGCAGGCCCAGGACCGCGGCAAGGCCGAAGAAGAAGTCCCAGTGGCGCAGGTTGATGGCCTGGAACAGGTGACGGGTTTCCGGGTCGGTCCAGCGCAGGATCAAGGTCAGTTCCCGGCCGGCGAACCAGTCGGCGAACAGGCCGCCGAAGATCGGCGCGGTGCCGGCGCAGATGGCGGTGACGAGGGACGAGACGGAAAGGTAGCTGGCGGCCGCCCCGCGCGGGGCGAGCTTGAGCCCGATGTTGCCCGAGGCCAGGGTCACCCCGGCGGTGGAAATACCCGTCAGAACGTGGATGACGATCAGCAGCGGCATGGTAAGCGCGTGCTTCTCCGGCAGGGTCGTGAAGGTCCACAGGAAGATCGACAGCACGAACAGCGGTGCGGCGACGGTCAGCACGCCCTTGTTGGAAAAATTGTCGGCGATCCGCCCCCAGGTCTTCAGCACGGCGATGTTGGCCGCCTGGCTGACGATCAGCAGCACGGTCACCATGGTCACGCTGAGGCCCAGGCGCTTGTACAGATAGACCGTGAAAAAGGGCGCGGCCAGGTTGATGGCGAAGTTCCACGCGCCCAGGAAGATCACCAGGTTGCGAAAGTTCACGTCCTTGAAGGGCTGGGCCAGGCGTTCCGTCAGCGGCAGGTGGCGTTCCGCCGGCGGCATGGCCGGCTCGGGGATGCGGCACATGCAGTAGACGCTGGCGCAGCCGGCGAGGAACGCGAGCACCAGGAGGATCGAGTAACCCTCCGCGTCGCGGTGCGGCATCAGGCGCCCCCATTCGTCGACGAACAGGCCCGCGAGCAGGCTGACCGTCATGCCGATCCCGGTCATCCACATCAGGCGGCTGGCGAAGAAGGCGCCCATGCGGTGTTCCGGCACCAGGTCGCGGATCCAGGAATTGAAGGAACAGCCGACGAACGCGCCGAGGGTGTAGCGCAGCGTCAGACCCGTCAGCAGAACGGCCAGGCCCGCCTCCTTCGTCGGCATAAGGACCGCCGTCGCCATGAGCAGCAGCATGGGCCGGCTGGCGGCGCCGAATGCGACGGCGAGGAACCGCCGCCGGCGCACCTTCTCGACGATCTGCACGGCCGGCAACAGGGCCAACTGCCCCAGGTTGGGCAGGGCCGCCAGAAGGCCGATGGCCAGGTTCGAGGCCTCGAAGTAGAGCGCATAGGCGACCAGGATCGGGCCCAACGCCAGGGTCTCCATTCCCTGCGCCCAGATTCCGTTGCGCAACAGCCAATTCAGGCCGGTTTCGACCTCGGCCTCGCTCAGGTTGTCGGAGGGCGCCAGGCGCGCGGCGATGGACATGGCTCCGGCCCGCTCAGGCCCCGGCCTTCGATGCCTGCTGCCTCAGTGCCTGTTTCTGGGCATCGCGGAAACCGACGACGACTTCCTTACCGGAAACGAACACGGGCCGCTTGATCAGGGTCGGATATGCGGCGAGCAGTGCCCGGACCCCGGCGGCGTCAAGCCCTTCCTTGTCGGCGTCATCCAGGCCGCGCCAGGTGGTCGAAGACTTGTTGACCAGGGTCTCCCAGCCCACGGCGTCGAGCCAGCGCGCCAGTTCACCGGGCGGCACGCCGTCGCCGCGAACGTCCTTCACGGCGTGGGCGATGCCTTCGTCCGCCAGCCATTTCAGCGCCTTCTTGCAGGTGTCGCAGGTCTTCAGGCCCCAGACGGTCAGCATGACCCCCTCCCAATTCGTCGTTCGCCGTTTACGATACGGGCGTCACACCCTATATGTCATCGGCATCGATCTTTGCCAAGCCGCCGCCCCGGCGGCCCGCCCACCGATAGGTCCCACAGAGCAGAGGCATCCCGACATGCTGGCCCTGATCTCCCCCGCCAAGAAGCTGGATTTCGAAAGCGAGCCGACGATCCAAACCCATACGCAGCCCGACTTCCTGGCCCAGTCGAAAAAGCTGGTCCAGGCCGCACGCAAGCTCACGCGCCAGGACCTGCGCAACCTGATGGGCATCAGCGAGGCGCTGGCGGACCAGAACTACCGGCGGTTCAAGGACTTCAAGCCGCCCTTCGACCTGACCAACGCCAAGCAGGCGGCCATGGTATTCAACGGCGACACCTATGTCGGCCTTAAGGCGCGCGAGCTGTCGACGGCCGATCTGGAATACGCCCAGGACCACCTGCGCATCCTGTCGGGGCTGTACGGCGTGCTGCGGCCGCTCGACCTGATCCAGCCCTACCGCCTGGAGATGAGCCTGAAGTTCAAAAACCCGTCGGGCGAGACCTTGTACGAGTTCTGGAACGGCACCCTGGCGAACGCGGTCGACAAGGCGGTCCAGGGCCACAAGGACCCGACGGTGGTGAACCTGGCGTCCAACGAGTACTTCAAGGCTGTCGATGCAAAAGCGCTCAAGTCCCGTGTGATTACGCCCGTATTCAAGGAAGTCAACCAGGGTCAGGCCCGCGTTCTGGGCATGTTCGCCAAACAGGCGCGCGGCATGATGGCCCGCTACCTGATCGTCAACCGCATCGAAAAGACGAACGGTCTTAAAAAATTCGCGGATGGCGGTTATCGTTTCCAACCCGAGCAGAGCGACGACAAGACCTGGGTGTTCACCCGCAAGCAGCCGCCCAAGGTGACGAAATAGGCGTGACGCACTCCGGGCGACGCGCTACCATCTTTCTTCGCCGGGCATACGGCAGACGCCCGGCACCATCAGGCGGAAACCCCGTCCAAGTTCTGCCCTGACGCAGGCCCGCCCCGATGCCTCTCGGCTCCGGGCGGTTGCTTGACGAAAGGGATGCTTATGGACGCCGAAACCGTCGGCCCTGCGGCCCAATCCGAAACCCCCGCTCCGCCCCCCGTCGGCTTCGCCGAAGCGGCGCGCTACTGGCTGCGCCTGGGGTTCATCTCGTTCGGCGGCCCCGCCGGCCAGATCGCCATCATGCAGGCCGACTGCGTCGACAAGAAACGCTGGATCGACCAGCAGGCGTTCCTGCGCGGCCTCAACTATTCCATGCTGCTGCCGGGGCCCGAGGCGCAGCAACTGGCGGCCTATATCGGCTGGCGCCTGCATGGTATCCGGGGCGCGGTCGCCGCCGGCACGCTGTTCTTCCTGCCGGGCGCGATCCTGATGATGATACTCGCCTGGATCGCCGCAGCGCATGGCGACAACACCTGGGTAGTCAAGGTATTCAACGGCATCAAGCCCGCCGTCATCGGCATCATCGTGTTCGCCGTGTGGCGGATCGGCAGGAAGACCTGCAACTCGATCCCCGCCGTGGGCCTGGCGGCCGCGGCCTTCGCGGCGCTTCATTTCGCCCACGTGCCCTTCCCGCTGATCATCCTGGCCGCGGGCGTGCTGGGCGCCATGATTCCCGCCTTGGGCAGGGTCGGCGGCGGCCACGGTCACGGCGGCGACGGCGGGCACGCGAACGGGCACCACATGAAGCGGCCGGCGGGCAATCCCTGGGCACGACTTGCCCGCATCACCGCGGTGTTCGCCCTTCTGCTCGCCCTGCCCGTGGCGGCTCTGGTGGCGCTGGCCGGACCGGCGCCGTTCCTCGCCGTGGCCAAGCTGTTCACCACGGCGGCCTTCGTGACCTTCGGCGGCGCCTATGCGGTGCTGCCCTACATCGCCGACGCGGCGGTCAACACCCACGGCTGGATCGCCCCGGGCGACATGCTGAACGGCCTGGCGCTGGCCGAGACGACGCCAGGGCCGCTGATCCTGGTCAACACCTACGTGGGCTTCTTCGCCGGATGGAACGGCGCCGGTGGCGCCGGCCTGTCACAGGTCGCGGCAGCCCTACTGGCGGGCGCCTTGACAACCTACGTCACCTACCTGCCGTCGTTCCTGTTCATCATCGCGGGCGCACCCTACGTGGACGCCCTGCAGTCCAACGAGCACGCCCGGCGCGCCCTGGCCGGAATCACCACGGCCGTGGTCGGAGTGATCCTGAACCTGGCGGTCTTCCTGGGCGAATCGGTCCTGGCCACGAAATCGGGCGGGGTCGACTGGGCCGCCGGGGCGGTCGCCGCCGGGGCGCTGGCGCTTCTCTTGTCGGGGCGCGCGCCGATCCCGGCCCTGGTCGGCATCGGTGCCGCCGTGGGCGCGCTCGGGATGGTCTAGACCGAACGCCCGCGAGGCGCTATCAAATCCACCTTCCGACCGGGGACACGAAGAGGAGAACCCATGCCCCAACCCGCCCCCGCGCGCATCGGCGACGCCGTCGAGGACGTGGATACGCCGGCGCTGCTCATCGACCTCGACGCCTTCGAACGCAACCTCGAGAAGATGGCCGCCTTCACCAAGAATGCGGGCGTGCGCCTGCGGCCCCATGCCAAGACCCACAAGTCGGCGCATATCGCGCGCCTGCAGATGGAACTGGGCGCGGTCGGCGTGTGCTGCCAGAAGGTCTCGGAAGCCGAGGCCCTGGTCCAGGCCGGCATCCAGGACGTGCTGATCTCCAACCAGGTGGTGGGCCGCCACAAGCTGAACCGCCTGTCGGCGCTGGCGCGTCACGCCAAGGTCGCGGTCTGCGCCGACGACGCGGACAACGTAGTCGATCTGAACGCGGCCGCCGGCCAGGTCGGCGTCATCATGGACGTGCTGGTCGAGATCGACGTCGGCGCCGGGCGCTGCGGCGTGGCGCCGGGCGACGCGGCGGTGACGCTGGCCAAGGAAATCGACCGCGCGCGCAACCTGCGCTTCGTGGGACTGCAGGCCTATCAGGGCGCCGCGCAGCACATCCGCGATTTCGCCGAACGCAAGATGGCCATCAACGCGGCCCAGGTCCTGACCAAGAAGACGGTCGAACTGCTGAGCGCGGCGGGTCTGAAATGCGACACCGTGGGGGGTGCGGGCACCGGCACCTACGAGTTCCACACCACGTCCAAGGTGTGGAACGAACTGCAATGCGGGTCCTACGTGTTCATGGACGTCGACTACGGGCAAAACAGGATGTCCGACGGCAAGCCGTTCCGCGCCTTCGAGAATTCTCTGTTCGTGCTGGCCACGGTGATGTCCAAGACCCGCGAAGACTTCTGCACCATCGACGCGGGGCACAAGGCGCTGGGCAACGACCAGGGGTTTCCCTGGGTCCACGAGCTCGAGGAAGTAACCTATTCCAAACCGTCGGACGAACACGGACGGCTGGACCTGAGTCAGACCCGCCAGGCGCTCAAGCTGGGCGACAAGGTGCGCCTGGTGCCCGGCCACTGCGACCCGACGGTGAACCTTTACGACTGGTACGTGGGCGTGCGAAACGGCCGCGTCGAGGCGCTGTGGCCGGTGACGGCGCGCGGCGCGCTGACGTAGGGCGCGGGGACCATGCTCCGGGCGCTCCCATTTCTCACCACCCCGTCGCCCTGTGCGCCGGGCCCTGGCCGATAGGTCTATTTTTTTACCTTACGCCCAGTGGTACGCTCGGGCGCACGTCCTGCGCGGGCGTCGACACCACGGAGGAGGCAGCGTTGCAGATTCCTACTTGGACGCATCAATTGGATCCGGCGCAAGTTTCCTTGGACGACATCATGTCGCCGGAGTTCGACGCCTTCGTGGGTTACTGGAATTCCCTGCGGGGGGACGCTTTCGCCCCGTCGTGGCACAACTTCCGGCTCGCCGATCTGGACCCCAGGTCGATCCCTCGCGTCGTCGTTGTCGATGTGGTGCACGATCCCCTGGACTTCCGATTCCGCTTCTGGGGCACCGGCCATCTATTCTGCAAGGGGATGGAGAAAACCGGGAAAATGGCTAGTGAGATTAAACATTTACGAGGCGGGACGCCTTATGACGAATATGCCTGGGTGGTGCGCGAAAAACGGTTTCTGGCCGCCGTCGACACCGTCGACCTGCGCGACTACAACCATATTCAACCCTTCACGCAGCGGGTGGTCAGGCTGCCGCTGTCGAGCGACGGCGAAGCCGTGGACAAGATCGTTTCCCTGGCCGAATGGGACCGGCGATAGGTCGGCCCCTGGCGTTGGCGTCGCACTTTCGGAATTCTTGGACCCTGCTCCCGCATCACCGTAAAATGCCCGGCGGAAAGGGAACTCCTCAAACTGCAGGAACGGAGCAGCGCAATCCATGAAAAAGGTTCTGATCGGCCTGGGCGCCGTGATCGTTATCGTCATCGGCGTCGGCATCTATTTGTTCATGTTCGCGGGCGACCTCATCAAGACCGCCGTGGAATCCATCGGCAGCGACGCCACCCAGGCCAAGGTGACCTTGAAGGCCGTGGATATCGACATGTTCCAGGGCACGGGCGGCATGCGCGGCTTGGTCGTCGGCAACCCCAAGGGCTTCAAGACCCCCAGCGCCTTCGAACTGGGCAACATCTCGCTGGTGCTGGACAAGAACTCGATCGGCAAGAACCCGATCGTCATCAAATCGATCACCATCACCGGGCCGGTCGTCACCTATGAGAAATCCGGCGGCACGTCGAACGTGGACGCCATCAAGGCAAATGTCGACGCTTACGCCAAAAAATTCGGCGGTACCGGCGGCGCGGCCAAGAAGGAGCCGTCATCCGCCGAGGAACAGAAGCTGGTGATCGAGAAACTGACCGTCACCGGCGGCAAGGCGAGGTTGAACGCCGGCGTCCTCGGCGACAAGACGCTGGATGCGTCGCTGCCCGATCTCACGCTGACCGACATCGGCAAGGACTCGGGCGGCTCCAGCCCCGCCCAGGTGGCCAAGGCCGTGATCGACAAGCTGACCGCAGGCGTCATGGCCATCTACCCGGAGAAACTGATCGGCAACGCGGCGGCGGCCCTCGAAGGTGCGGCGAAGGGCGCCACGGACGCCATGAAGGGGGCGGCCGGCGGTGCCGGCGACGCCGTCAAGGGCGTGACCGAAGGCGCCGGCAAGGCCATGGAAGGGGCCGGCGAAAAACTGAAAGGCCTGTTCCAGAAATAGGCTTTCCACCAACGAGATACGGAGAGGCGGGGTCTGCGGCCCCGCCTTTTTCTTGGCGCCGCCGTTTGGGTGAAAGCGGTTTTTCCGATCACCGGGATCGGAACAATTCATATCTCATTTAATTGAGAATAATTCTCATTTTCTATACACTGAGAGCATCGAAGGCCGCCGGATGAGTGGCGGCCCGCCGGGCCGGAAAGCAGGCCGGCCCGCAACGTGAAAGGAGCCACCCATGGCGCGCAAACTGATCAAGACGGGCACCTATTCCGTCATGCACCTGACGGTTGCCGTGGCGGTGGCTTTCGCGCTGACCCGGGACTGGCATATCGCGCTGGGCATCGGGATCATCGAACCCCTGGTGCAGACGGTCGCCTACACGATCCACGAAACCCTGTGGGGCAAGGTCAAGGACGACGGCACTAAGGCCGGCGCCACCGCGCCGGCGACGGTCTGAGGCGGTTCAAGCCGCCTGCCGCCCCACCCGCCTGCCCGGCCGCGCCCCGGTCCAGGCCAAGTCGTGCCATACCAGTTTGCCGTTCACATAGACCCGCTCGATCCCGCCCGCGGGCGTTTCCGGCGCATCGAACGTGGCGCGGTCGATCACCGTCTTGGGGTTGAACAGGACAAGATCGGCGAAGCCCCCCTCGCGGATCACGCCGCGACCCGCAAGGCCGAACACGCTCGCCGGTTTGCCCGACATGCGGTGGACGGCCTCCTCCAGGCTGAGCACCCCCTCGTCCCGGCAGTAGTGGCCCAGCACGCGGGGGAACGTGCCCCACAGGCGGGGATGCGGGCGGCCCTTGTCGATGGGCAGGCCGTCCGACGCGATCATGGCGCCCGGAAAGGCCATGATGCGGCGCACCTCGGTCTCGTCCATGCGGAAATAGACGGCCCCCGCCGGAGACAGGCGACGGATCGCCTCGTCCACGGAACAGCCCCATTCGTCGACGATGCTGTCGAACTCGCGGCCGACCATTTCCGGATGCGTGGCGGACGATGTCAGCACCGTCTTTTCCGAGGTCGACAGGAAGTCCTTCAGCAGGATGGTCGAGGTCGCCGTATAGGGGTAGACGTCGAAATCGAGTTTCAGGTCCTTCTGCGCCGCCTTGATATGGGCCAGACTCTCGGCACTCTTGCCCCAGTTCTCGCGGCCGACGCATTTATGGTGGGAGATCACCGTGGCCGCGCCGGACCGGCGGGCGATGTCGATGGTCTCGTCCACCGAGGGGATCAGGTCGTGCCCCTCGTTGCGCATGTGGGTGGTGTACAGCGCCCCGGAATCCTTCAGGCAGGCGGCCAGTTCGACGATCTCGTCCGTCGGCGCGTGGATCGCCGTGGGATAGGCGAGCCCCGTCGACAGGCCGACCGCGCCGTCCTTCAGCGCCTGCTCCAGCACCCGCGCCATGGCGTCGATCTCGGCTCGCGTCGCGGCACGGTCGAAAACGTCCATGACGCCCGCGCGCAGCGTCGTATGACCGACCAGGCTCGCCACGTTGATCGCCGCGGGATTTTCCTCCAGCGCCGCGTTGTAATCGGCCAGGGTGGGAAAACGATAGTCGGCCCAACCCCCGAGGAGGGCCATGGGCCCCGGGGGGTCGGCCTCTCCCGCGCGGCTGCCGGGCACGAAGGGGGCCAACGACACGCCGCAGTTGCCGGTCACCACGGTGGTCACGCCCTGGCTGGTCTTGGGCGCAACGCTGGGCTGGGTCAGGACCAGGCGGTCGTCGTGGGTATGCACGTCGATGAACCCGGGGGCCAGCACCAGGCCCGTGCCGTCGACGGTCTCGGCTGCCGTCGTCCCGGTTGCCGTCAGGTCGCCGACGGCCGCGATACGGTCGCCGACGACGGCGATGTCGGCGCGTCGTCGGGGGCCGCCGGTGCCGTCAATGACGTCGGCGCCGGTGATGAGAAGGTCGTAGCGGGGCATGGCGGGCGGTCTCCTGCCGGTCGAAGATGGCCGCCATATTACATGGCCTCATGCGCCGCGCCAGTTCCCCGGCTCCGTTGACGTAACGGCACCGTTGTCAGAGACCTAAACCTTGCCTAAAACCGGGAGAGAGGAGACATCCGATGGCCGATTACCGGGCGCCCCTGGACGACATGCGCTTCGCACTGAACGAGATTGCCGGGCTGGGCGCCGTCAACCGGCTGCCCGGATTCGGGGACGCGACACCGGACCTGGTCGACGCGGTCCTGGAAGAGGCCGGAAAATTCGGCGCGGACGTCATCGCCCCCCTCAACGCCCTCGGCGATCGCGAGGGTTGCGTCCTGGAAAACGGCGTGGTGCGCACGCCCAAGGGCTTTCCCGACGCTTACAGGCAATTCGTCGAGGCCGGATGGAACGGCATCTGGGCGCCCGGGGAATGGGGCGGCCAGGGCCTGCCCGTTCTGGTCGCGACGGCGGTGTCGGAAATCTGGCACGCCGCCAACCTGTCCTTCGCCCTTTGCCCCATGCTGACCCAAAGCGCCATCGAGCTGCTGCTGTCCCACGGGTCCGACGACATCAACGCGATCTATCTGGAAAAGCTGGTCAGCGGGCAATGGGCCGGGACCATGAACCTGACCGAACCGCAGGCCGGATCGGACCTGGCGCGCATCCGCTGCAAGGCGGAACGAACGGACGGCCATTACGTGCTGCGCGGACAGAAGATCTTCATCAGCCACGGCGAACACGACATGGCCGAGAACATCGTCCACATGGTGCTCGCCCGCTCGCCCGACGGGCCCGAAGGCATCAAGGGCCTGTCGCTGTTCGTGGTGCCCAAGTTCCTGCCCGACGCCGACGGCAATCCGGGAGCGCGCAACGACCTGCGCTGCGTGTCGCTGGAGCACAAGCTGGGCATGCACGCGAGCCCGACGGCCGTCATGTCCTACGGCGACAACGAGGGGGCCAGGGCTTTCCTGATCGGCGAGGAGAACCGCGGCATCGAGTACATGTTCATCATGATGAACGCGGCGCGGCTCGCGGTCGGCATGGAGGGCGTGGGGATCGCCGAACGCGCCTACCAGCAGGCCCGCGACTTCGCCAGGGAAAGGGTGCAAAGCCGGGCCATTGCGGGCGGGGCCGGGCCGGTGACCATCATCCACCATCCCGACGTGCGCCGCATGCTGCTGGCCATGCGGGCGCAGACCGAAGCCATTCGCGCCATCGCCTACCGCGTGGCGGCATGTATCGACATCGCCCGCCATCACGAGGATCCCGAGGAGCGCGCCCGCGCCCACGCCTTCGTCGACCTGATGACGCCCGTGGCCAAGGCCTACTCCACGGACGTCGCGTTCGAGGTCGCGGACCTGGGCATCCAGGTCCACGGCGGCATGGGCTACATCGAGGAGACCGGAGCCACCCAGCACGCCCGCGACATCCGCGTCAGCCGCATCTACGAAGGGACCAACGGCATCCAGGCGAATGACCTGGTGGGCCGCAAGGTCGCCCGCGACGAAGGCCTGGCCGCCGGCGACCTGATCAAGGCCATGCGCGAGACGGCCGCCGACCTGGCCGCCGACGAAGGTGGCTTGGACGACCTGGCGGAGCCCCTGACAACCGCCGCCGGGGCTCTGGAAACGGCGACGGACTGGATTGTCGAAACCTATCCCCAGGACCCGGCGCCCGCCGCCGCCGGAGCGGTCCATTACCTGCGCCTGATGGGCGTCGCAACGGGCGGATGGCTCCTGGCCCAGGGGGCCCTTCGCGCCGCCGAGCGCAAGGCCGCCGGCGACGCCGATCCCTACCTGGAGCAAAAGGTGGTTTCCGCCCGCTTCTTCGCCCAACAATACCTGCCGCAGGCGGCGGCGCTGCGTACGACGATCCTGGCCGGCGGCGGCACCGTCGCGGCGGTTTCCCCCGACGCCTTCTGATCTTCCGGGCCGCGCCCGTCGAGGCGTCCAAAGTCCCCGGAAAATCGGGGTTTGTTCCTTGATTTATTAACCTTTTTCCTACAGTTTGAGGGCCTAGTTCCCTGGGGATTCGCATGAACTCGCTGACGCGGTACGTATTGCGCCAACTCGTGGTTGGCATGATCCTTGTGACGACGGGCCTGACCTGCATCATCTGGCTCACCCAGTCGCTGCGGTTCGTCGAGATGATCGTCAATCGAGGATTGAGCGCAGGAACGTTCCTCTATCTTTCCGGGCTTCTGTTGCCCAATTTCCTGATCGTCATCCTGCCCATCGCGCTGTTCACGGTGGTGGTGTTCATCTATGCCAAGCTGATCACCGACCGCGAGCTGGTGGTCATGCGCGCGGCGGGCCTCAGCCAGTTCGCCCTGGCCAAGCCGGCACTGATCCTGACCGGGCTCACGGTCCTGCTGTCCTACGCCCTGCACCTGCAACTGGTGCCCGAGTCGTATCGCGCGTTCCGTGACCTGCAGTGGGACATCCGCAACAGCGTGTCGCATGTTCTTCTGAAAGAGGGCGAATTCAACAACGTCGGGAGCACGACGACAGTCTATGTGCGGACACGGACCCCCGACGGACAACTGCACGGAATCCTTGTGCACGACACCCGTGACCGGACCAAGCCCTTTACCCTGATGGCCGACCGCGGCGCCATGGTCGACACCCCGACGGGCCCCCGCGTGGTCATGTTCAAGGGCAACCGGCAGGAGGTCGACAAGACCACCAATAAGCTGTCGATTCTCTACTTCGACCGCTGGGTCTACAACCTTGCGCTCGGCGGCCCCCAGGGCGTGCGCTGGCGGGAACCGAGGGAACGCACGCTTAACGAATTGTTCGACACGCCCAATCAGATCGACCAGATCGGCGCCCAGAACATCGGCAAGTTCGTGGTCGAGGCGCACCGGCGGCTGATCGCGCCCGTACTCTGCCTGGCCTATGCGATGATCGGGCTGAGCAGCCTTCTGACCGGCAATTTCGGGCGGCGGACGCAGACCGCGCGCGTCCTGATCGCCGTCGCCGCCATGGTCGTCCTGCAAGCCGTGATCCTGGGCATGGAGAACATGGTCGCCAAGAACCTGGACCTGATTCCCTTGCTCTACGCCGTGATCCTGGCGCCCATGCCGGTCGCCTGGTTCGTCATGGTCAGGCCGCCGTCCGCGGCGCCGACCGCCGCCAAAGCGGCTTGAGGCGGGAGACCGGCATGCGCTTGTCAACAATCCTTTCCGTCTATATCGGGCGGCACTTCCTGGTCAGCTTCTTCGGCATCTTCTGCCTGTTCCTGATGTTGATTCTGCTGTTCGATTCGGTCGAATTGCTGCGCCGGACGGCGCAGCGCGAGACCGTGACCTTCGCCATGGTCATGGAAATGTCCCTGCTCAAGCTGCCGTTCATGGGGCAGAAGACCTTTCCCTTCGCCATCCTGTTCGGCGGCATGGCGGCATTCTGGCGGCTGACCCGGACCAACGAACTGGTGGTGACGCGCGCGACCGGTATTTCCGCCTGGCAGTTCATGCTGCCGGTCCTGTTCCTGGCCTTCCTTTTGGGCGTCCTTCAGATCACGCTCGTCAATCCCCTTTCGTCGTCCATGCTGGCCCGTTACGAACGCCTGGAGGCGACCCGTATCGAAGGGCACGCCAGTTTCCTCTCCATTTCCAATTCGGGGTTGTGGCTGCGTCAGGCCGACGACACGGGCCAGAGCGTCGTTCATGCGGAACGGGTCCTGCAGCAGAACAACGAGGTGGAACTGCGCGAAGTCCTGGTTTTTCTATACGAAGGCAAGGATACCTTCCGACGGCGCATCGACGCGCGATCGGCACGTCTGGAGGACGGCTTCTGGCATCTCACGGAGGCGTGGCTGTTCGAACCGGAAGTCCCGTCGCGGTTCGAAAAGGACTTCTGGCTGCCGACGGACCTGACCGTCAACCGGATCCAGGACAATTTCGCGGCGCCGGAAACGATGTCGTTCTGGGATTTGCCGCGCTTCATCGAAACGCTTGAGAGCGCCGGCTTTTCGGCGATCCGCCACCGGCTCTACTGGCACACCCTAATGTCCGCGCCGCTCCTGATGTGCGCCATGGTATTGATTGCCGCCACATTCACCCTGCGCCAGACGCGACGGGGCGGCACGACCTACATCGTCGCGGGCGGCGTGTTCACAGGCTTCGTACTTTATTTCTTCTCTGACATCGTGTTCGCGCTCGGCCTCTCCGACAGCATTCCCGTATTGCTTGCCGCCTGGACGCCGTCCGGCGTGGCCACCATGCTGGGCGCCGCCATGCTGTTGCATCTCGAGGACGGGTAGACACGATGCGGACCGGTCGGCATTCCCTGCTCAGTCTGCTTCCCGCGCCGCTGATGGCGGCAGCGGTGGCATCCCTACTCGCCACACCGGCCGCAGCCAAAACGACCAGTGCGACAGCAGAACGACCGCTCGGCATCCTGTTCCAGACATCGCCGCGCCCGTTCGTTCCCGGCGGCGGCATGGCGGCACCCGCGCCGGTCCGCCAGACGTCTCCGCTCCCGCCGCCCACGACCGCGGCGGCGGCCCCGCCGGCCGCTGACGCCGCGACGCCGGCCGCGCCGAATGGGAAGCCCGACATCCCGGTCAATCTGCTTGCCGACGAAATGAGCTTCGACCGCGAGAACCGCGTGGTGTCGGCCTTCGGCAACGTCGAAATCACCTACGGCGACAGGACTCTGCTGGCGGACAAGATCACCTACAGCCAGGACACGGACATCGTGCAGGCATCGGGCAACATCACGATCCTGGAGCCGTCCGGCGAGACCCTGTTTGCCGACCAGATCACCATCACCGGCGACTTGAAGGACGGCTTGGTGCGCAACATCGGAGTGATTCTGGCCGACAGGTCGCGGCTGGCCGCAAATGGCGCAAAGCGCTCCGGCGCGGTGGTCACGGAATTGCGCCAGGGCGTGTATTCGCCCTGCAATCTTTGCGCGGATGATCCCGACGCGCCGCCGCTCTGGCAGATCAAGGCCGTGCGCGTCATTCACGACAAACGCAGCAAGACGATCGAATACCGGGATGCCTGGCTCGAGGTCTACGGCTATCCGGTACTCTACACGCCCTACTTCATCCATCCCGACCCAAGCGTCCGGCGCAAGGCCGGGTTTCTGGCACCAGGGTTCGGCGGTTCGTCCGACCTGGGGTTCGTAACCCGCCTGCCTTATTTCTACCCATTCGACGATACTTCCGACGTCACGGCGATTCCGGCATTCTCCGAGTCCGAAGGGTTCCAACTTACGCTCGACTATCGCAAGCGGTTCAAGGAAGGAAAGCTCGACACCCAGGTCAGCGGCATCAACGATTCCGAAGGAGACTTCCGCGGCCACATCTTCACGGAGGGCCTGTGGGACATCAACAAGACATGGCGCGCCGGCTTCGACGTCAACCGCGCCACGGACGATACCTACCTTCGCCGGTTCGGCTTTGACAGCCCGCCGGTTCTGGAAAGCCGGGTTTTCGCCGAGGGATTCCGCGGCCGCAACTACCTGGCCGTGAATGCCTATTCGTTCCAGGACCAACGCGCCGACGCGGACTCCATCGACAGTCCGCTGGTCCTGCCGCTGGTCGAGTTCAGCCATGTCGGCGAACCGGATCGCTTCGGCGGCAACGTCAATGTGGACGCCAGTCTCCTGGTAGTGTCGCGTGACGAAAGCGGCAACGACACCCGGCGCCTGTCCGTCCGCCCGTCCTGGAACCGGCGGTTTTCCGATTCCATCGGCAATCTGGTCAGTTTCTCGACCGGCTTGTGGGCCGACGCCTATCACGTCAACAACGTGAGCCGCGCCAATAACACGGACTTCACGGGCGTCACCGGCAGGATCTACCCCTATGCCTCGCTTGATTGGCGGTTCCCGCTCATCAGCCAGCTGGGCAAGGCCAGCCAGACGCTGGAGCCCATCGTCAATGTCGTCGCCAGCCCTAACGGCGGCAATCCCGCGAAAATACCCAATGAGGACAGCCAGGAGTTCGAATTCGACGACACCAATCTGTTCGACGTCAACCGCTTCGGCGGGATCGACCGGGTCGAAGGCGGCACCCGCGTCAATTACGGGCTGAAGTGGGGCCTGTTCAGTCCCTCCGGACGCGGCCTGTCGGTGCTCGTCGGCCAGACCTACCGGTTCCACGTCGACGACACCTTCGCGAAAGGCAGCGGATTGGAGGACGACCTTTCCGATATCGTGGCCAGCGCGCGGATCAATCCTTCTCAGTACCTTGACCTGGGATACCGGACTCAGATCGCCAAGGACGGCTTCTCGGCCCGCCGGCATCAGGTGCAATTGAACGCCGGCGTCCCATTGCTGCGAGGCACGGCGAGCTACGTGTTCTTCGAAGAACCTGACAACAGCGAATTTTCGGGACGTGAAGAACTTGCGCTCAGCCTGTCCTCACAGGTCACGCGCAATTGGCGCGTCAACTTCCATGGAGTGCGGGACATGGCCGCCAATGAAATGCGTTCCCTTGTGAGTGACTTGGTGTACGAGAACGAGTGCGTCGTTATCTCCACCCGGTTTTCCCGGACGTTCTTCCAAGACAGGGATCTGCAGCCGACGGATGCCTTCACCATCAACCTGCTACTGAAGACCCTTGGACAGATCAGCTTCTAGATGCGATCCTTACCGATCATGATTTCCGCAAACGGACACCGGCCAGCCCGACACACCTTGGTCGTTGGATTCTGCTTGTATCTGTGCCTTGGGTTTTCCTCCTTTGTGCCGGCGCCGGCCGCGGCCCAGAGAATGGGAATCATCGCCACGGTGAACAGCACGCCGATCTCCGAATACGACCTGCATGCCCGCCTGAAACTGGTCATCGCGATGTCCGGACTGCCCGCTAACCGCGAGACCGCCCAGCAACTGGCGCCCAAGGTCGTCGATACCCTGATCGAGGAGGAACTGAAACGTCAGGAAGCGAGCAATCTCGGTATCGAGATTCCCGACAAGGCAGTCGAGACCGCCGTCCGACGGTTCGAGGAATCCAGGAGAATGCCGCCGGGCGGGATGCAGAACCTGCTGGAAAGCCTGAACCTGTCGAAGGATGTCCTGTACCAGCAGATCCGCGCCGACTTGGCGTGGAACGAGGCCTTGAGAGTTCGCTTCCGCGCCCTGACCAAGGTATCGGACGAAGACATCGACGAGGAAATGGCCCGGCTGGAAGCGGAAAAAGGCAAGCCGGTCGCTTTGCTGTCGGAAATCTTCCTGCCAGTGGACCAGCAGGGCAAGGATGCGGAGGTACGGACCGTCGCCGAGCGTATCATCGGCGAGATCAAGGGCGGCGCTCCGTTCCAGGCAATGGCCACGACCTTCTCGCAAAGTCCGACCGCCGCCGTCGGCGGGGACTTGGGCTGGGTGTCCATGGGCTCCTTTACTCCCGAGGTGGCGCGGAACCTGGCCGCCCTAAAGACGGGCGACGTCTCCCAACCGATCCGCACGCCCAATGGATACGCGATCTATTGGCTACGCGACCAGCGCGTGTCCCAAGGCGCCGCGGGACCGGCCGTCGACCCGCAGGTGGTACTGCAACAGTTGACAATTCCCGTCGCGGCAGCCGGCCCATCGTCGGCCGTCGAAGAAAAGCGCGAACTGGCAAAGCGCCTGCGTCTGCGCGCCGACAATTGCGCCACCCTCGCCGCCATGCCGAAACAGGTGGCCGGCGGCCTGACGACGGACAATCTGAAGGTCCGCGCCAGCCAGTTGTCACCCCTGGTGCGCGACGCCATCAAGGACCTGCCGGACAACAAGCCGAGTGACGTCGTCAAAGTGCCGGGCGCCCTCATGCTGTTCATGGTCTGCGAACGGAAATCCGAAAGCGCCCAGGACATCCTGCGTACCCGCATCCGCAACCGCCTGATCGACAACCGCCTGGACCTGGCAGCGCGGCAGTTCCTGCGCGACCTGCGGCGCAACGCCTTCATCGAACGGCGCTGAGCGTGTCGGCGATCGCCGATAGGTCTGATCCTCCCCTCGCCCTGACGATGGGCGAGCCCGCCGGCGTCGGTGGCGAGCTGACACTGCGGGCCTGGGCGACCGCGCGTGAGCAGACGGGCCCCTTCTTCGTGGTCGACGACCCGAACCGCCTTGAAGCCCTTTCCGGCCGTCTGGGGCTCGCCGTTCCCGTGAAGGAAATTTCCGCCCCAGACGAGGCCTCCGGCGTCTTCCAAGGCGCCCTGCCCGTACTGCCGGAACATCTGAACGCACCGGTCGTGCCGGGCAAACCCGATCCGGCCAGCGCCGGCGCCGTCGTCCGATCCATCGAACGAGCCGTGCGCATCGCCCTCGACGGCCGGGCCGCCGGTGTGGTCACCAATCCGATCCAGAAGGCGACGCTGTATGCCGCCGGGTTCAAGCATCCGGGCCACACCGAGTTCGTCGCCAAGCTCTGCGGCGGGATGGAGCCGGTAATGATGCTCGCCTGCGATGCGCTGCGGGCCGTGCCGGTCACTGTCCACGTCAGCCTGCGCGACGCCATCCAAAACCTGGACGCGGAGACCATCGTCGCCAAGGGCCGGATCACGGCGGCGGCGCTCCGGCGCGATTTCGGTATCCCACAGCCGCGCCTGGCCGTCGCCGGACTGAACCCCCACGGCGGCGAGGACGGCACGCTCGGCATCGAGGACCGCGACATCGTCGCCCCCGCGGTGGCCACCCTCCGCGCCGAAGGCGTCGACGCCCGCGGCCCGATGCCGCCCGACACCCTGTTCAGCCCGCGCGCCCGATCGGGCTACGACGCGGCTCTTTGCATGTATCACGACCAGGCGCTGATCCCGGTGAAGGCCCTGGATTTCGACGGCGGCGTCAACATTACCTTGGGCCTGCCCGTGGTGCGCACCTCGCCCGACCACGGCACGGCGCTGGATATCGCCGGTATGGGCCAGGCCAGCGAACATAGCCTGGTCGCGGCGATGGTCACGGCGCGCCTGATCGCCGCCAACCGTGCGCGGGCGGACTAGGGTCTGTGGACCACAAGCCCGACCTGCCGCCGCTGCGCGACGTCATCCGCGACTTCGGCCTGGGGGCGCGCAAGTCGCTGGGTCAGCATTTCCTGTTGGACACCAACCTGACCGGCCGCATCGCCCGCGCCGCGGGACCGCTCGGCGGCGTCAACGTGATCGAGGTCGGTCCCGGACCCGGCGGCCTGACGCGATCGTTGCTGGCCACGGATGCCGCCGCCGTCTGGGCCGTGGAAAAGGACAGCCGCTGCATTGCCGCCCTGGACATGCTGAAGGACGCCTTTCCGGGCCGGTTCCACATCCTGGAGGCGGATGCCCTGGAAACGGACCTCGCGGCCCTGACTCCGGCACCCCGCGCCATCGTCGCCAACCTGCCCTACAACATCTCGACCGTGCTGCTCCTGCGCTGGCTGCGCCAGGTGGAACAATTCGAACGCATGGTCCTGATGTTCCAGAAGGAGGTCGCCGACCGCCTGACGGCCGAGCCGGGCGGCAAGTCATACGGCCGGCTGTCCGTCGTCACTCAATGGCTGTGCCATGTGCGCCCGCTGTTCAATGTCGCCAAACAGGCCTTCACGCCACCGCCCAAGGTGGCGTCCACCGTGGTCGAACTGGTACCGCGCGCCGAACCGCTCGCCCCGGCCGAATTCACCGACCTGGAATCAGTAACCCAGGCGGCCTTCGGCCAGCGCCGCAAGATGCTGCGCTCGAGCCTGAAAAGCCTGGGCCTGGACCCGGTGGCGGCCGGGATCAATCCGGAAGCCCGGGCCGAAGACCTGAGCGTGCGGGAATTTTGCGCCCTGGCGCGCCAGCTCGCCGCGCGCTAATCGAGAATCCCCATTCCCTGCACGAAATCCAACAGGCCCGTCTGGCGCTCCTTCTTCAGGCGCTCGGCCTTGAGGATCGCCTTCACGTTGTCGACGCTGGCGTCCAGGTCGGCGTTGACGACGATGTAGTCGTACTCCTCGTAATGGCTCATTTCCGACATGGCGCGGGCCATGCGTCCGGCGACGACCTCGTCCGTATCCTGGCCGCGCCCGCGCAGGCGGCGTTCCAGTTCCTCGATGGAGGGCGGCAGGATGAACACGCTGACCAGATGTTCCCGCGCGTTCTCCCGCAGCTTGCGGGTGCCCTGCCAGTCGACGTCGAACAGCACGTCCAGCCCTCGCTCCAGGGCGTCCATGACGGGCTTCTTCGGCGTGCCGTAGGAATTGTCGAACACGGTGGCGTATTCCAGGAACTCGCCGTTCGCGGCCATCTTCCTGAACGTCGCAGGGTCGTAGAAATAATAGTCCCTGCCGTCGGCTTCGCCGGGGCGCGGCGGGCGGGTGGTGGCGGACACCGACATGACGATGCCGGTCTCCTCGGCCAGCAGGCGGCGCGATATGCTGGTCTTGCCGGCGCCCGACGGCGACGACAGCACCAGCATCATGCCGCGGCGGGAAATTTCCACCATCTCGCCTGTCCCCCGCCCTTCGCTATTCGATGTTCTGCACCTGCTCGCGAAGCTGATCGATCACGGCCTTGAGGTCCAGGCCCAGCCCCGTCAGTTCCGTGTCCGGCGACTTGGAGCACAGCGTGTTGGCTTCGCGATTGAACTCCTGGCACAGGAAATCCAGGCGTCGGCCGACGGGGCCGTCGGCCTTGGCCAGAAGGTCGCGCGTGGCCTCGGTATGGGCCGTCAGGCGGTCGATTTCCTCGCGGATGTCCGTCTTGGTCATGAGGATCGCCGCCTCCTGGGCCAAGCGCTCCTCGGGCATGGCCGGGTTGTCGGCGATCAGCCGTTGAACCTGTTCGTTGAGGCGCCGGCGAATGGCGTCGGGCTGGGCGCCCGCGACGGCCGCCGCGCGGGTCGTCAGGCCGGCGACCTGGTCGATCTGCGCCAGGAGAACCGTCAAAAGCCGTCCGCCCTCCTCGTCCCGCATGGTGGCAAGGCCGGCCAGCGCCGTGTCCAGGTCCGCCAGCATGGCCTTGGCGACCGCCTCGAAAGCGTCCTCGCCCATCATGTCGTCCACCGGCTCGATGACGCCACGCAAGCCCAGGATACCGTCGAGGGACGGCGGGCGGGCATCGGGAACCTCATCCTTCAGGCGCACCAGGCGGGCGATAACCCGGGCCAGGAAATCGTCGTTGATGCGGTAGGCGCCGCCGCCCGTCTCGCGCCGGGTCGACAAGTTCACGGAGACGCTGCCGCGCTTGAAGCGCTCGTTCACGCGGGCGCGCACCAGTGGATCCAGCGCTTCGAACCCCTGGGGCGGCCGGAATCGCAAGTCCAGGCCCTTGGCGTTGACGCTGCGCACCTCCCAAACCCAGGTAAGATCGTCCAGGCCTCCTTCGGCACGGGCGAACCCGGTCATAGAACTGATGGCCACGGCGCGATCCTTTTCCGGCGACATTCCAGGGGCGGTGCGACCCTTATACCCAGGCAACCGGCCGCCAACAAGCGGTGCGGGCTTCCCTTGGTTGGCTCGAGCCGCCTATAACCGGGACATGAGTCTATCCCACCCCACTGCGGTCCTGATCACCGGCGGCTCCAGCGGCATCGGCCGCGCCCTGGCCCTGTCCTATGCCGGGCACGGCACGGCGATCCACCTGTCCGGGCGCGACAAGGCGCGGGTCGAGGCCGTGGCCGCCGAATGCCGCGAGCGCGGCGCCGTTGCCGAAGGTCGCGTCATCGACGTGACCGACGCCGAGGCCATGGTCGGCTGGATCGCTGACGCCGACGCCAGAACGCCGCTCGATCTCGTGATCGCCAACGCCGGGATCACCAATTCGACCTCGGGCCTGCCGGAAGGCCCGGAGCGGACGCGGCGTATCCTGGCGGTCAACATCGACGGGGTGGTCAACACGGTGCTGCCGGCCCTTGCCGCCATGGACGCGCGGGACAGGGGCCAGGTCGCCATCGTCGCGTCGGTCGCCGGGTTCCGGGGGCTGCCGACCTCGTCGGCCTATTCCGCGTCGAAGGCCGCCGTCAAGGCCTGGGGCGAGGCGCTGCGCGGCGAGCGACTGACGACCGGTGTGCGTGTCAACGTCATCTGCCCCGGCTGGGTCGAAAGCCGGATCAGTGAAAACAACCGCTTCGACATGCCCTTCCTGATGACCGCCGACCGCGCCGCCGCCGCCATCCGGCGCGGGCTCGCCCGCGACACGGCGCGCATCGTCTTTCCCTGGCAGATGCACATGGCGGTCTGGCTGCTGGCGGCCCTGCCGCCGGCCTGGACCGACCCGATCCTCAACCGTTACATGGCCGGGCGGGAGTGGTAGGGATTATTTTCCGACCGATTCGCCGTTCTTCTGGCCGTTCCTGAACTTCCGCCACTTGGCGACGTTGCGGTTGTGCTCCATGAGCGTTTCCGAGAACACGTGGCCGCCCGTACCGTCGGCGACGAAGTAGAGGTCCTTGGTATCTTCCGGATGCAGCACAGCCTCGATGGCGGCCAGGCCAGGGTTGGCGATGGGTGTTGGCGGCAGACCGTCGATGACGTAAGTGTTCCAGGGGGAGGACGCCTCCAGGTCGGCGCGGGTCAGGTCGCGGCCAAGCGGCCCCTTTCCCTGCGTGAGGCCGTAGATCACCGTCGGATCGGACTGCAGCTTCATGCCCTTGCGGAGGCGGTTGAGGAACACGCCGGCGACCCGCCGGCGCTCGGCCTTCACGCCTGTTTCCTTCTCGACGATGGAGGCCAGGATCAAGGCCTCCTCCGGGCTGACCAGCGGCAACCCGTCCTCCCGCCCGTCCCAGGCTTTCCGCAACGCCGTATCCAAGGCCTGCTCCATGCGGCGCACGGCCTGGGCCTTGGTGTCGTAATAGGCATATCGATAGGTCTCGGGCAGCAGGCGCCCCTCGTCCGGCGAGTCGGGCAGCGGCCCCGTCAGGCCCTCGGCCTTGGCGACGATGTCCAGCGCCTCGGCCACAGTCAGGCCCTCGGGGATGGTAAGGTTGCGGTCTACCGTATCGCCCTTGGCGAGGATACCGAGGACTCCGGTTATGCTGGCCCGCGCCGGAAACAGGAATTCGCCCGACTTGAGCGCCCGCTCGGCCCCTTCCGTCCGCGCCGCCAGGCGGAACAA